>NZ_JASGDQ010000077.1:0-52769 GCF_047607185.1 Nocardioides sp.
CTCGCACTTCTGCCGACTCGGCCCTTGTGGGACTCGCACTTCTGCCGACTCGGCCCTTGTGGGACTCGCACTTCTGCCGACTCGGCACCTCCACGACCCGCACTTCTGCCGACTCGGCACCTCCACGACCCGCACTTCTGCCGACTCGCCGATAGGCTCGCGCCATGTCTGCGCCTCGCCTTCTTGGCCCTGCCGAGGTGCGGGGGCTGGTGGCCGAGCTCGACCTGCGGCCGACTAAGCAGCGCGGCCAGAACTTCGTCATCGACCCCAACACGGTCCGCCGGATCGTGCGCGAGTCGGGGGTCGGCCCCTCGGACGTGGTCATCGAGGTTGGACCGGGGCTCGGGTCACTGACGCTGGCGCTGCTCGAGGTCGCCGGCCGGGTGACCGCGATTGAGGTCGATCCGGTGTTGGCCGAGCGCCTGCCCCGGACGATCGCCGAGCTCGCCCCCGACCAAGCCGCCGCCTTCGAGGTGGTGCTCGCCGACGCGCTGCGCGTCGAGACGCTGCCGGGGCCGCCGCCGACCGCGCTGGTCGCCAACCTGCCCTACAACGTCTCGGTCCCGGTGCTGCTCCACCTGATGAGCCTGCTGCCGAGCCTGGAGCGCGGCCTGGTGATGGTGCAGGCCGAGGTCGCCGACCGGCTGGCCGCCCGACCCGGCTCCAAGGTCTACGGCGTGCCCTCGGTGAAGGCCGCCTGGTTCGCCGACGTACGACGTGCCGGCGCGGTCGGCCGCAACGTCTTCTGGCCCGCTCCCAATGTCGACTCCGGCCTGGTCTACTGGACCCACCGCGAGCCGCCGACCACCACGGTTCCCCGCGCGCGCGTCTTCGAGCTGGTCGATGCCGCCTTCGCGCAGCGCCGCAAGGCCCTCCGCGGCGCACTGCGCGGCCTGGGCGTGACCGAGGAGCACCTGACGGCTGCCGGCATCGACCCGCTGACCCGGGGCGAGTCGCTGGCGATCGAGGACTTCGTCCGGCTGGCGGAGGCGATCGGGTGAGCGCCGCCTCGGTCACGGTCCGCGCGCCGGCCAAGATCAACCTCCACCTCGGCGTGGGCCGGCCTCGCGAGGACGGCTTCCACCCGCTGGCGACCGTCTACCAGGCCGTCGGGCTGTACGACGACGTCACGGCTACCGACGCCGAGGAGTGGTCGGTGCACACCATCGCCGACGCCCACCTGGACCTGGCGAGCGTGCCCGACGACGGCGACAACATCGCGATCCGGGCCGGCCGGCTGCTGGCCGCCCACCACAGCATCGCCCGGGCGGCGCACCTGGAGATCCACAAGGGCATCCCGGTCGCCGGCGGCATGGCCGGCGGATCCGCCGACGCCGCGGCAACGCTGGTTGCGCTGGATCGGCTGTGGTCGCTCGACACCTCCGACGACGACCTGCTCGCGCTGGCCGCCCGGCTCGGCTCCGACGTGCCGTTCGCGCTGCTCGGTGGCACCGCGCTCGGCGCCGGCCGCGGCGAGCTGGTCACCCCGGTCGAGGACCGGACCGCGCTGTGGTGGGTGGTGGTGCCACACGAGATCGGCCTCCCGACGCCGCTGGTCTACCGCCGCTTCGACGAGCTGGCGTCGTACGATCCGGCTGCCGGGGCAACCAACTCATATGACGTCCCGGCGGGGCTGATCGACGCGCTGGCAGCGGGGGATGTACCGGGCGTGGCGGCTGCGCTCGGCAACGACCTGATGCGGCCGGCGTACGACCTGAGGCCGGACCTGGCCGCCCGCCACCGTGACCTGGCGACGCTGGGCACGGTGCTGCTTTCCGGCTCCGGGCCGACCCAGCTCGTCCTCGCCGAGACGGCCGAGGCGGCGCGGCGGATCGCCGTCGAGCTCACCGAGCGCGGGCTGCCGCACTGGCTGGCGCCCGCCCCCGTCGCAGGCTGCCACGTGCTCTGAGCTGAGAGAATGGTCCCCTCATGGCCAACCTGTTGAATCTCGAGCACGTCTCGAAGTCCTACGGCATCCGTCCGCTGCTCTCCGACGTCAGCCTCGGCATCAACGAGGGGATGAGGATCGGCATCGTCGGCCGCAACGGCGACGGCAAGACCACCCTGCTGGAGGTGATGACCGGTCTGGAGGAGCCGGACTCCGGCCGGGTCTCGCGCGCTCGCGGGCTGCTGGTCGGCTACCTCCACCAGGGCGACCAGCTCGTCGACTCTCACACCGTCCGCGAGGCGGTCCTGGGAGGCCGCGACGATCACGAGTGGGCGGCCGACGCCCGGCTGCGCGAGATCGTCGAGGTGCTGCTCGCCGGCGTCTCGCTCGACCGGGCCGTGCTCGGGCTGTCGGGCGGTGAGCGGCGCCGCTGCGCGCTGGCCCAGCTGCTGCTCGGCGACCACGACCTGATCGTGCTCGACGAGCCCACCAACCACCTCGACGTCGAGGCGGTCGCCTGGCTGGCCGCCCACCTCGCCGCCCGCCCCTCCGCGCTGGTCGTGGTCACCCACGACCGGTGGTTCCTCGACGCGGTCTGCCAGTGGACCTGGGAGGTGCACGACGGCGTCGTCGACGCCTACGAGGGTGGGTACGCCGCCTTCGTGCTCGCCAAGGCGGAGCGGGCCCGGCAGGCCGCCGCCTCGGAGGAGCGCCGGCAGAACCTGATGCGCAAGGAGCTGGCCTGGCTGCGGCGCGGCGCTCCGGCGCGTACGTCGAAGCCGAAGTTCCGCATCGACGCCGCCAACGCCTTGATCGAGGACGAGCCGCCGCCGCGCGACCGGCTGGAGCTGTCGAGGATGGCGACGCAGCGGCTCGGCAAGGACGTCATCGACGTCGAGGACGTGGACCTGTTCCGGGGCGAGCGCCAGCTGCTGGACCACGCCACCTGGCGGCTCGGCCCCGGCGACCGGGTCGGCATCGTCGGTGTCAACGGCGCCGGCAAGACCTCGATCCTCGCGTTGCTGGACGGCTCGCTCGCGCCCGCCGCCGGGAAGGTGAGGCAGGGTCGTACGGTCGCGCTGGCGCATCTGTCCCAGCAGCTCGACGACCTGCTGGAGTCGACCGGCCCCGAGGCCCGGGTGCTGGAGGTGGTGGAGTCGATCCGCCGTACCACTCGCACCACCGACGGCCGCGAGCTTTCCGCCACCGCGCTGCTGGAGCGGTTCGGCTTCACCGGCGACCGGCTCACCGCGCGGCTGACCGACCTCTCCGGCGGCGAGCGGCGCCGCTTCCAGCTGCTCCGGCTGTTGCTCACCGAGCCCAACGTGCTGCTGCTCGACGAGCCGACCAACGACCTGGACATCGAGACGCTGAACGTCCTGGAGGACTACCTCGACGGCTGGCCCGGCACCCTGGTCGTGGTCTCCCACGACCGCTACTTCCTGGAGCGGGTCACCGACTCGGTCTGGGGCCTGCTCGGCGACGGCCAGATCTCGATGCTTCCTCGTGGTGTGGACGAGTATCTCGAGCGTCGCCTCCCCGCCCCCGCCCCCGCCGAGAGGTCCCAGATGGCCCCGCGAGAGGTCCCGGATGGCCCCGCGAGGGGTCCCGGATCGCCCCTCGAGACGTCGCAGATCGCCCCGGCCAAGGCCAAGGCGGGCTCGGCCGAGGAGCGCAACGCCAAGAAGACCCTTGCCCGTGTCGACAAACAGCTGGCCCGCATCGCCGAGCAGGAGGCGGACCTCAACGCCGCCCTCGCCGAGCACGCCGCCGACTACGAGCGGCTCGCCGACCTGGGCGCCCAGCTCTCCGCGCTGGCGGCGGAGCGGGAGGAGCTGGAGCTGGAGTGGCTCGAGGCCGCCGAGGTCCTGGAGTAGCGCTGTTGAGTGGTCACCTCTGCCGCCGAAATCACCGATCCGGGGGCAGAAGGGACCTCTCGCGGGGCGATCTGGGACCTCTCGGGGGGCCATCCGGGACCTCTCGGCGTCAGTCGCTGAAGGGAACCAGCAGCCGGCGGAGCAGCGCGGCCAGGTCCGCCTGCTGCTTGGGGGAGAGGCTGGTCAGGAAGGCGCGCTCGGCGTCCAGCAGGGCGGTGAAGGCGCCATCGACGGCGTCCTTGCCCTCGGGGGTGAGCCGGACGAGCACGCCGCGCCGGTCCTCGGGGTCGGGGTAGCGCTCGACGAGGCCGCGGGCGGCCAGCCGGTCGACCCGGTTGGTCATCGTCCCGGAGGTCACCAGGGTCTCGCGCAGCAGCCGGCCGGGGGAGAGTTCGTAGGGATCGCCGGCCCGTCGCAGCGCGGCCAGTACGTCGAACTCCCAGGACTCGATGTGGCTGGCCTGGAACGCCTCGCGCCGGGCCAGGTCGAGGTGGCGGGAGAGCCGGGAGACCCGGGAGAAGACCGCGACCGGCGCGAGATCGAGGTCGGGCCGCTCGCGCGCCCACGCCTCGGCCAGCTCGTCGACCTCGTCCCTCATGCACCAGACACTAACTGATCGAGAATCTTGACATCGAGACAACGGCGACTGGGTCGACGACACCGGCCGTCTACTAGCAAGTAACATGCGGCCTATGAGTCAGCTTGAGAGCCTGTGGAAGAGCACCAACCGGCTGCCGGTCGTCGGGAAGAGGATCTTCTCCCTGGCGTTCAGTCAGAAAGCGCCGTACTTCGGCTCCATCCGGCCCGTCGTGACCGAGCTGCGCGCCAACTACGCGAGCGTGCTGATCAAGAACCGCCGCCGGGTCCACAACCACATCGGCACCGTCCACGCCATCGCGCTGTGCAACGGCCTGGAGATGGCGATGGGCGCGCTTGCCGAGGTCACCATCCCCGCCGACAAGCGCTGGATCCCCAAGGGCATGGAGGTGGCCTACACCGCGAAGGCGACCTCCGACATCACCTGCGTCGCCGAGACCGACCAGGAGCAGTGGGACGCCGCCGAGGGCGACCTGGACGTGCGGGTCAAGGGCGTGCGCACCGACGGCACCGTCGTGATCGAGGGCGTCATCAGGCTCTGGGTGACGCTCAAGAAGTAGTCAGAAGGTGTTGGTCGTCTGTGCGGTCGTCTCGGCGTCGGCCGCCGCCTGAACCTCGAGCGGGATCGCGCTGACCGTCTTGCGGGTGCGCTTCTCCAGCTGGTCGGCGACGAAGCTGAGCAGGTTGTTGAGGATGATGTAGACGGCCGCGATCACGATGGCCGCCGGCACCATGTTGCGAGCGCCCTGACTGCCCAGCTTGTTGAGCTGGTTCAGCAGCTCGACGTAGCCGATGATGTAGCCCAGCGCGGTGTCCTTGAGCACCACCACGAGCTGGGCCACGATGGCCGGCAGCATGGCCCGCAGCGCCTGCGGCAGCAGGACCAGCCGCATCGTCTGCCCCTGGGTCAGGCCCACCGCCAGGCCCGCCTCGCGCTGGCCGCTCGGCAGCGAGTTGACACCGGCCCGGACGATCTCGGCGATGACCGACCCGTTGTAGAGCATCAGCCCGAGTACGACGGCCACGAACGGATTCGCGTCGAGCCCGAGCGAGGGCCACAACGCGTAGATGAACAGCATCAGCAGCAGCAGCGGGATCGCCCGGAAGAACTCGATCACCGCCACCGAGGCCCAGGAGACCCATCGGTTGCCCGACATCCGGCCGACGCCGAAGACCAGCCCGAAGGCGATCGAGAGCACTGCGCCGGCGACGAACGCCTTCAGCGTGCCGAGCAGGCCGGGGATGACGAAGTTGTCCCAGGTGCCCCACTCGAACAGCGGCTTCCACTTCTCGCCGGCCCACTGGCCGGTCTCGTCGAACTTCGCATAGACGAACCAGGCGATCGCGAGCAGGATCACCACGCCGACGATGTTGAGGACGAGGTTGCGGACGCGGGCACGCGGCCCAGGTACGTCGTAGAGGACGCTGGTCATCGGAGCCTCCGCTCGCAGTGACTCATCGCAGGACTCCCCACTTCTTGGCCGCCCACGAGGTCAGGAAGCCCATCGGCAGCGTGATGATCATGTAGCCGACGGCGAAGACCGCGAAGATCAGCCAGATCTTGTCGGCATAGATCTCGAGCAGGCTCTTCATCTGGCCGGCGGTGTCGTTGACCTGGCTGGCGGTGGTCACGCCGATGGTCACGCAGATGGTGGTGTTCTTGACGAGCGCGATGTAGACGCTGCCCATCGGGGCGATGACCGCCCGCAGCGCCTGCGGCAGTACGACGAGCCGGAGGTTCTGCATGAAGCTCAGGCCGAGCGACCGGGCGGCCTCGGCCTGGCCGGGCGGGACGGTGTTGATGCCGGCACGCATCACCTCGCAGACGAACGAGGCGGTGTAGACGCTGAACCCGATCACCGCCAGCCAGAAGTTGTTGGTGGGGATGTTGTCGCTGAGATTGAGGTGCAGCTGGTAGCTGAGGCCGAACAGGCAGAAGAAGATGATCAGCGTCAGCGGGGTGTTGCGGAAGACATTGACCCAGCTCGCCCCGATCCAGCGCAGGATCGGCACCGGCGAGACCCGGAAGCCCGCCAGGACGACGCCGAGGACGAGCGCGATGAGGCCGGCGTAGATGGCGAGCCTGATGTTGAGCCAGAACCCCTGCAGGATGTGGGGCAGCTCGTCGATGATCACGTCCAAGACGTCGTACCTCCCCTAGGTGGGCGCGGTCGGCCGGACCGGCCCGGGCGACACCGCCCGGGCCGGTGGCGTGGATCAGTAGCGGTCGACAGCGGGCGGGTCGGGCAGCGTGTAGCCGGACTCGCCGAGGTTGTCGTCGAACGCCTTCTCCCAAGCGCCGTCGGCGAAGGACGCCTCGATGAGGTCGTTGATCTTGTCGCGATCCTCCGAGCCCTTCGGGAGGCCGACGCCGTAGCGCTCCTCGCTGAACGGCTGGCCGACGACCTTGAGCTCGCCGGGGTACTGCTGGGCGTAGCCGGCCAGGATGATGTCGTCGGTGGTCAGTGCGTCGATCTGACCGCCCAGCAGTGCCTCGACGCACTTGGAGTAGGAGTCGAACTCCTGCAGCTGGACGTTGGTCGAGTAGGTGTCCTTGACCTTCTGCGCCGAGGTCGAGCCGGTCACCGAGCACAGCTTCTTGCCGTCGAGGGTGTCGGGTCCGGTGATGTCGGTGTTGTCGGCGGTGACCAGCAGGTCCTGGCCGGCGATGTAGTAGGGGCCGGCGAAGTCGACCTTCTGCTTGCGCTCGTCGGTGATGGAGTAGGTCGCCAGGATCATGTCGACGGTGCCGTTCTCGAGGAACGTCTCACGGTTGGCCGAGACCGCCTCGACCCATTCGATGTCGTCCTCGCTGTAGCCCAGGCCCTCGGCGATGTATTTGGCCATGTCCACGTCGAAGCCCGAGTAGCTGCCGTCGGAGTTCTTCAGGCCGAGGCCGGGCTGGTCGAACTTGATGCCGATCTTGATGGTTCCGCCGCCGCTGTCAGAGGCGGTGTCCCCGCTGTCACTGTCGCTGCCGCCACACGCAGCCAGGCTGATGGTCAACCCCAGCGCCGCGAGACCGGCCAACATCTTCGTAGGTCGCACTGTTCTCTCCTCCTCAGCCCGCCCGGTCGGGTCGGGTCGTCCCTTGGTGGTTCCCTGTCTGGTCAGTGTTTGATGATCTTGCCCAGGAAGTCCTTGGCCCGCTCGCTCTGCGGGTTGCTGAAGAACTCCTCGGGGGTGTTCTGCTCGACGATCTGGCCGTCGGCCATGAAGACGACCCGGTCGGCCGCGGTGCGCGCGAAGCCCATCTCGTGAGTGACCACGACCATCGTCATGCCCTGCTTGGCGAGGTCGACCATGACGGCGAGCACCTCCTTGATCATCTCCGGGTCGAGCGCCGAGGTGGGCTCGTCGAAGAGGATCGCCTTGGGGTTCATCGCCAGCGACCGGGCGATCGCCACCCGCTGCTGCTGGCCGCCGGAGAGCTGGGCGGGGTACTTCCGGGCCTGCCCGGCGACGCCCACTCGCTTGAGCAACTCCTGGGCCTGCGCCTCGGCCTTGGCCTTGGGCATCTTCAGCACCTTCATCGGCGCCAGCGTGACGTTCTCCAGGATCGTCTTGTGGGCGAAGAGGTTGAAGCTCTGGAAGCACATGCCGACCTCGGCACGCAGCCGGGCCAGCGCCTTCCCCTCGGCCGGCAGCGGCTGGCCGTCGAGGGTGATGCTGCCCTGCTGGATGGTCTCGAGCCGGTTGATGGTCCGACACAGCGTCGACTTGCCGGAGCCGGACGGGCCGATGACCACGACGACCTCGCCTCGCTTGATGGTGAGGTTGACGTCCTGAAGGACGTGGAGGTCGCCGTACCACTTGTTGACACCCTCGAGCACGATCAGGGGCTCACCGACAGCTGCCGACGTCCCCGAAGACTCCGTCACAGTCATGCGCGGGACCCTAACCGCTGGGGTCCGTCGTTTGCCATGGGTAGAGGGGAATGGAGCGGAATTCGTCACACGACCGTAATCGGTCGATTCTGGCGATCCCGCCGTCGGCCGTACCCTTCTTGGTGCCATGTCTCGCACGTATGAGGTCCGTACCTACGGCTGTCAGATGAATGTCCACGACTCCGAGCGGCTCTCCGGGCTGCTGGAGGACGCGGGCTATCTCAGCGTGCCCGAGGGGGAGCAGGCCGACGTCGTCGTCTTCAACACCTGCGCGGTGCGCGAGAACGCCGACAACAAGCTCTACGGCAACCTCGGCCACCTGGCGCCGGTGAAGGCGCGTACGCCGGGGATGCAGATCGCCGTCGGCGGCTGCCTGGCGCAGAAGGACCGCGACACCATCACCCGCAAGGCGCCCTGGGTGGACGTCGTCTTCGGCACCCACAACATCGGCTCGCTGCCGGTGCTGTTGGAACGGGCTCGGGTCGCCGAGGAGGCCCAGGTCGAGATCCTGGAGTCGCTGGAGGTCTTCCCGTCCACGCTGCCGACCCGCCGCGAGTCGCCGTACGCCGCCTGGGTGTCGGTCAGCGTGGGCTGCAACAACACCTGCACCTTCTGCATCGTGCCCTCGCTGCGCGGCAAGGAGAAGGACCGCCGGCCCGGCGAGATCCTCGCCGAGATCGAGGCGCTGGTCGCCGAGGGCGTCTCCGAGATCACCCTGCTCGGCCAGAACGTCAACGCCTATGGCGTCGAGTTCGGCGACCGGCAGGCGTTCTCCAGGCTGCTGCGCGCCTGCGGCGACATCGCGGGGCTGGAGCGGGTGCGCTTCACCAGCCCGCACCCGGCCGAGTTCACCGACGACGTCATCGCCGCCATGGCCGAGACCCCCAACGTGATGCCGAGCCTGCACATGCCGCTGCAGTCCGGCTCGGACAAGGTGCTGCGCGCGATGCGCCGCTCCTACCGCTCCACCAAGTTCCTCGGGATCATCTCGAAGGTGCGCCAGGCGATCCCCGACGCGGCGATCACCACCGACATCATCGTCGGCTTCCCGGGCGAGACCGAGGAGGACTTCGCCGAGACCCTGCGCGTGGTCCGGGAGTCGCGCTTCTCCAGCGCCTTCACCTTCCAATACTCCAAGCGGCCCGGCACCCCGGCCGCGACGCTCACGGACCAGGTCGCGCCGGAGGTGGTCGCCGACCGTTACGCCCGCCTCACCGAGCTGGTCAACGAGATCGCCTGGGCGGAGAATCGCGCCCAGGAGGGCCGGGTCCTCGACGTGATGGTCGCCGAGGGGGAGGGCCGCAAGGACGCCGCCACCCGCCGGCTCTCCGGCCGGGCGCCCGACAACCGGCTGGTGCACTTCGCGAGCCCGGCGGCGGAGGTCCGCCCCGGCGACGTCGTCACCGTGCGGGTCAGCCGCGGCGCCCCGCACTACCTGGAGGCCGACGGCGACGCGCTCGCGGTGCGTCGTACCCGCTCCGGCGACGCTTGGCAGGCCCGCCAGGCTGCACCGGCGAGCACCGGCGTCTCGCTCGGAATGCCGACCATCGGCACGCCCCCGCCGCTGCCGGCCGCGCCCGCCTGTTCGGCCTCCTAGAAGCCGAAGGAGATGTACGGCGCCAGGCCGCCCTCGCGCAGCCCGGCCAGCACCGCCGCCTCGTGCGGCACCAGTGGCTCCGGCAGCGCGTCGAGCCGGAACCAGCCGAGGTCGTGCGCCTTCTCCGGCTCGCGAAGCTCCGGCTCGCCGGCCCAGGACCGGGCGGTGAAGAAGAAGTCGACGCGCTGGTCGATGGGCTGCTCGCTGCCGTGTCGCTGCATCGTGGTCGCGAACTCCAGCCCGACGGCGGTCAGGCCCAGCTCCTCGCGGGCCTCGCGCAGCGCGGCGGCGTAGGCGGTCTCGCCGCGCTCGACATGACCCGCCGCGGCGGCCGCCCAGTGGCCGGCCATATAGGGCACGTCGCCGCGCAACTGGAGCAGCACCTCATCCCCGGCGGCGCCGGGGCGCAGCAGAAAGACATAGGCCGCCGGGACGACGACGAATCTGTCGACGGTCACCGGCGGCCCATGACTCACTAGATGTCGTCGTCGGAGCCGTCGAGCCCGTCGAGGGCGTCCTTGGCCTTGTCGACGCCCTCGTCGATGTTGTCGCTGTACTTCCCACCGGTCTTGTCGTCGACGAGATCGCCGGCCTTGTCCAAGCCCTCGCCGATCTTCTCGCCCTGGCTGTCGACGGCCTTCTTGACGGCGTCCTTGGCCTTGTCTAGGAAGCTCATGATTTTTCCCCCATCAGGTTGTCGGTGGCCTCAGGAGCAGAGGCCGGTCAACTGAAACACTAGTGCCATGCCGCGCGCGCTGACCATGCCTCCCATCGTCGCCGTGGTGGGCGCCACGGCGGCCGGCAAGACCGGGCTGAGCCTCGACCTGGCCGAGGCCCTTGACGGCGAGATCGTGAACACCGACGCGATGGCCGTCTATCGCGGCATGGACATCGGCACCGCCAAGGTCCCGCCCGGGCAGCGGCGCGGCATCCCGCACCACCTGCTCGACCTCCTGGAGGTGACCGAGCAGGCCAGCGTCGCGGAGTTCCAGCGCCTCGCCCGCGCGGCCATCGCCCAGATCCGCGGGCGGGGCCGGACCCCGATCCTGGTCGGCGGCAGCGCCCTCTACACCCGCGCGGTGCTGGACCGGTTCGACTTCCCCGGCACCGATCCCGAGGTACGACGCCGGCTGGAGCTGGAGTGGGAGGCCGGCGAGCCGCTCTTCGCCCGGCTGGCCGAGCTCGACCCGGTCTCGGCGGAGCGCATCGAGCGGGACAACGGCCGGCGGATCGTCCGGGCGCTGGAGGTCATCGAGCTCACCGGGAAGCCGTTCTCGGCCCGGCTCCCCGTGCCGGAGTACGCCGACGACAACTCGGTCCAGATCGGCGTCGACATCGACCGGGACACCCTCGACGAGCGCATCAAGGAGCGGGTCGCCCAGATGTTCGCCGACGGGTTCGTCGAGGAGGTCAGCCGGCTGCCCGCCGAGATGTCGCGGACCGCCGCCACCGCGATCGGCTACCGCGAGGTGGCGTCGTACCTGCGTGGTGAGCTCAGCCTGGCCGAGGCGATGCTCAAGACGGCCGTCAAGACCAGGCAGTTCGCGCGCCGTCAGGACCAGTGGTTCCGCAAGGACGCCCGGGTGCGCTGGGTCCCCTGGGACGACCCCCGCCGGTTGGACAAAGCGGTGGCGGCGATCCGTAGTCTGAGGGGGTGAGCGAGGCCGGCCACGGCCGCGCCGCGAGCGGAGGAACGAGATGGCCTGGACCGAGATCACCAACCTGGACGACCTCATCGAGGTGGTCGGCCTGCCGGGCGAGCGCGCCGCCGCCAAGGGCCGCGCCGCGCTGCTCGACGTCGACCGCGCCTGGCTCGCCGCGAGCCCGTTCTGCCTGGTCGCCACCGCCGACGCCGCCGGCAACTGCGACGTCAGCCCCAAGGGCGACCCGGCCGGTCAGCTCGTCCACGTCCTCGACGACACCACCATCGCCATCCCCGAGCGGCCCGGCAACAAGCGAGCCGACGGCTACCGCAACATCCTGCAGAACCCTCACGTCGGCCTGAACTTCGTCATCCCCGGCCGCGGCGACACGTTGCGCATCAACGGCCGGGCCCGGCTGGTCAGGGACGCCGACTTCTTCGACGAGCTGGTGGTGCGCGGACACCGACCCGCGCTGGCGCTCGTGGTCGAGATCGAGGACATCTTCTTCCACTGTGCCAAGGCGTTCCTGCGCTCACGGCTGTGGGATCCGGAGAGCTGGGAGCCCGACGCGCTGGTGCCCCGCCGTGCCGTGATCGCCAACCAGGTCGAGCCGGTCCCGGGCATGAGCGTCGCGCAGTTCGACGACTACTACGCGCCCCAGAACTACGAGCGAGGCCTCTATGCCTAGCTACCCCTTCCTCAAGGGCCACGGCACCGAGAACGACTTCGTGCTGCTGCCCGACCACGATGGCAGCATCCACGGCCCACTGACCGAGGACCGGGTCCGGGCGCTGTGCGACCGCCGCGCCGGCATCGGCGGCGACGGCGTGCTGCGGGTGATCCGCACCGACGTCCTCGCCTCGACCTACGGCGACGACGCGGAGTGGTTCATGGACTACCGCAACGCCGACGGCTCGATCGCGGAGATGTGCGGCAACGGCATCCGGGTCTTCGCCCGCCACCTGGTCGACGCCGGCCTGGCCGACCCCGCGCTCCCCATCCCGATCGCCACCCGGTCAGGTCTCCTGCACGTCACGGTCGCCGGTGAGGCGATCACCGCCGACCTCGGCGCACCGAAGCTGCTCGGGTCCTCGGTGGTCAGCGTCGGCGACTGGTCCTGGAGCGCCAGACATGTCGACATGGGCAACCCCCATGCGGTCGCCTTCGTCGACTCCCTCGACCGCCACGGACCGGTCGGGGCGCTGCTCGACGAGCCCGGCTACGACCACGAGGTCTACCCCCAGGGCGTCAACGTGGAGTTCGTGACCCGAGTCGCCGAGCGGCACGTCGCGATGCGAGTCCACGAGCGCGGCTCGGGGGAGACCCGCTCCTGCGGCACCGGCGCCGGTGCGGTGATGGTCGCGGCCGCGGCCGCCGACGCCGCGCCCCGTGACACGCCCTACACCGTGGATGTGCCGGGCGGCCGGCTCACCGTCATCTGGACCGCCGAGGACCGGGTCCTGCTCGCCGGGCCGGCCGTGATCGTGGCCGAGGGCAGCACCGATCTCTGAGGTCGTGAAGGGGTTGTGAAGGATAGGTGACCCCGGGCACCACGAATCCTTCACAACCCCGCTCCGCACAAAGAGGTTGCCCCTCGCCGTACCCTTGACGGGAGATGACGAGCAGCAAACACGAAGAGATCGACCTGAGCCGCGAGCTGGAGGCGACCGAGGACTGGGACGAGGACGCCCCAGAGGACCCCAGCCTCGGCGCCATGGAGCTCGCCGAACGGCACGCCCTGCGACGGGTCGCCGGACTCCGCACCGAGCTCGAGGACATCAGCGAGGTCGAATACCGCCAGCTCCGGCTGGAGCGGGTCGTGCTGGTCGGCGTCTGGACCGAGGGCACCTCCGAGGAGGCCGACAACTCGCTGGCCGAGCTCGCCCTGCTCGCCGAGACCGCCGGCTCGGAGGTGCTGGAGGCGATCTATCAGCGCCGTCAGGCCCCCGACCCGGCCACCTATATCGGCCGCGGCAAGGTCGAGGCACTGCGCGAGATCGTGGTCGCCACGGGCGCCGACACGGTGATCTGCGACGGCGAGCTCGCCCCCTCCCAGCTGAGGAACCTCGAGGACAGGCTCGGCGTCAAGGTCGTCGACCGCACCGCGCTCATCCTCGACATCTTCGCCCAGCACGCCAAGTCCCGCGAGGGCCAGGCCCAGGTCGAGCTCGCCCAGCTCAACTACATGAAGCAGCGGCTGCGCGGCTGGGGTGGCAACCTCTCCCGCCAGGCCGGCGGCCGGGTCGCCGGCGGCGCCGGCATCGGTGGCCGCGGCCCCGGTGAGACCAAGATCGAGACCGACCGGCGCCGGATCAACACCAGGATCGCCAGGCTCCGCCGCGACCTGGCGGCGATGAAGGGCACCCGCGACACCAAGCGCTCCGAGCGCCGCCGCAACCAGATCCCGGCCGTCGCCATCGCCGGCTACACCAACGCCGGCAAGTCCTCGCTGCTCAACCGGCTCACCGGCGCCGGCGTGCTGGTCGAGGACGCGCTGTTCGCCACCCTCGACCCGACCACCCGCCGGACCCAGGCCAGCGACGGCCGGGTCTACACCATGTCCGACACCGTCGGCTTCGTGCGGCACCTGCCCCACCAACTGGTCGAGGCGTTCCGCTCCACTCTGGAGGAGGTCGCCGACGCGGACCTGATCGTCCACGTCGTCGACGGCTCCCACCCCGACCCCGAGGGCCAGCTCGCCGCGGTGCGCGAGGTGTTCGCCGAGATCGGCGCGGTCGGCATCCCCGAGATCGTGGTCGTCAACAAGGCCGACATCGCCGACCCGCTGGTGCTCGGCCGGCTGCAGCGCGCCGAGCCGCACTCCGTCGTGGTCTCCGCGCACACCGGCGAGGGCATCGAGGACGCTCTGCGTGCCATCGAGGCCGATCTGCCGCACCCGGCGGTGGCCTTCGAGGCGCTGCTGCCCTACAGCCGCGGCGACCTGGTCAACAAGATCCACCAGCACGGCGAGATCGACTCCCTGGAGCACACCGGCGACGGCACCCTGGTGCGGGGACGGGCCAGTGAGGCGCTTGCCGGAGAGCTCGCCACCTACGCCGTCTGAGGACTGTCCCCGGGGCTCGTTAAGGTTGCCGGGTGGCCGGCGCGGAGAGTGTTCGAGGGAGTGTTCGCGAGACGCTTCTCGCCGCCGTCGAGGCCCTCGGCGGCAGCGAGCGCGCCGGCCAGATCCAGATGGCCGAGGCGGTCGCCGCGGCGCTGAGCGACCAGGAGCATCTGCTCGTCCAGGCCGGCACCGGCACCGGCAAGTCGCTGGCCTATCTGGTGCCCAGCCTGCTGCACGACCAACGGGTCGTGGTCGCCACCGCCACCCTTGCGCTGCAGCATCAGCTGGTCGAGCGCGACATCCCACGACTGGTCGAGGCGCTCGCGGGAAGGCAGCTGGACACGTCGTACGCCGTGCTCAAGGGTCGCGGCAACTACGCCTGTCTCCACCGGATCCGCGAGGGCGTGCCCGACGACCAGGGCACCCTGTCCATGGACATCCCCGTCGGGCCGCTGGCCACCAAGGTGTTGGAGCTGCGGGCCTGGGCGGAGGAGCAGGCCGAGAGCCAGGGGCCTGGCGACAAGGACTCCGCGCCGCGCCACACCGACCGGGAGTGGCGCCAGATCAGCGTCAGCCATCGCGAGTGCCTGGGCGCCGCGAAGTGCCCCTTCGGCCAGGAGTGCTTCGCCGAGCGGGCCCGCGACAAGGCCCAGCGGAGCCAACTGGTCGTCACCAACCACTCGCTGCTCGCCATCGACGCCATCGAGGGCATCCCGATGATCCCGGAGTACGACGCGGTGATCATCGACGAGGCGCACGAGCTGGTCGCTCGGGTCACCCAGGCGGCGACCGCCGAGCTCGGCGCGGTCGAGATCGAGCGGGCAGCGCGACGCAGCCAGCGGCACGTGGACGGGGAGCAGGCCGACGACCTGGCCGACGCCGCCGACGCGCTGCGCGTGGCGATGCTGGAGGCCAGCCCGGGGCGGTTCGACACCCTCACGGCCGACCTCCACGACGCCCTGGCGCTGGTGCGCGACGCGGCGCGCAGCTGTCTGTCGGCCTACCCCAAGCAGACCGGTCCGAAGGACGAGCAGGGCGCCGACGCGGCGCTGCAGCAGGCCAAGGGGATGGTGCAGGACGTCTTCACCGTCGCCGAGCGGATGGCCGCCAACTCCGAGGCCGACGTGCTGTGGCTCTCCGAGGGCAACGACCGAGGGCCGGGGCGGCTGCACGTCGCGCCGCTGCAGGTCCGGGGCCCGATGCGCGACAAGCTGCTGACGACCAAGACCGTCGTCTTCACCAGCGCCACGCTCAAGCTCGGTGGTGAGTTCGACGGGGTGGCCGGCAGCTTCGGGCTCAAGCCGACCGAGCAGGTCGCCGGCGCCGCCGAGGCGCAGCGGACCGAGGAGGTGCTGCCCTGGCGTGGCATCGACGTCGGCAGCCCGTTCGACTACGGCCGGCAAGGGATCCTCTACGTCGCCCGGCACCTGCCGCCGCCGGGCCGCGATGGCCTCGCCCGACAGCAGCTCGACGAGATCGTCGAGCTCGTCGACGCCGCCGACGGCCGCACCCTCGGCCTGTTCAGCAGTCGCCGGGCGGCCGAGGTGGCGGCCGAGGAGCTGCGCCGGCGGCTGCCCCACCTGACGACCCTGGCTCAGGGGGACGCGCAGCTGCCGGAGCTGGCCGCCCAGTTCAGCAGCGACCCGCATACGGTGCTGTTCGGCACCCTGAGCCTGTGGCAGGGCCTCGACGTGCCGGGCGACACCTGCCAGCTGGTGATCATCGACCGCATCCCGTTTCCGCGACCCGACGATCCGCTGATGAGCGCCCGGCAGCGGGCGGCGGACCGGGCCGGCGGCAACGGCTTCATGCAGGTCGCCGCCACCCACGCCGCCCTGCTGCTCGCCCAGGGCGCGGGCCGGCTCATCCGTACTACGACCGACCGGGGCGTGGTGGCGGTGCTCGATCCGCGCCTCGCCACGGCGAGGTATGCCGGATTCCTGACCCGGAGCCTGCCGCCGATGTGGCCGACGACCGACCCCACGACGGTCAGGAGCGCCCTGAAGCGGTTGGCCGCCTCGCCCTGATCCGCCTGGCCCCGACCTACCTCACCCGGACGGAGTAGCGCTCGGTGACCGCCTTGGTGGGCTGGCCGCCGTTGCAGGAGAACTCGGTCTTGCCCTTGTAGCACTTCGTGTAGGAGTGACTGGCGTTGACGAGCGTGAGCTCGACGAAGGCGACGCTCTCGCTGCTGAACGGCACCTTGAGCTTCCCGTTGCCGTTCTTCTTGAGCTTGACGAACTTGGTCTGCAGCGCCCCCGAGGTGAGGTAGGTGGTCACCACCGCGGCCGAGCCGGTCTTCTTCTTGGCCAGGTCGACGCTGATGGAGAGCTTGGCCTTCTTCCGGTTGAGCTTGACCGGGGTGAACCGCAGCGTGCCGGCGGCGAGGTGCTTGACCTTGAGCGAGCCCGAGGCCCGCTTCCTCGACGGCTTGAGCTTGATCGTCTTGCGCGCTTTGGTGGTCGGCCACTGGTTGACCGCGCCCTCGGCGTAGGAGGCCCAGGGGTGGCGGTTGGCGTCGGCGTAAGCGGCGAACAGCCTGTTGAAGTTGCCGCCGCTCGCCTTGACAGCGGCTGCCAGCGCCTTGATGGAGTACATGTCCGGACCGGCCACGGTGTCGGCGTTCTGCCAGGCCTGCAGCAGGAAGGTCGGCAGTGCGCCGGTCTTCGCCGACAGCCGCTCGTCGAGGAACTGCAGGAAGCTCCAGGTGCCGTAGAACAGTGGGCTGCGGGAGAGGTCGAGCGGGCGACCGGGGTGGGTCAGCGGCGAGTTGGCGAGGTATTGCAGGTTGTCGTCGATGTCGGGGAAGAGCTGCGTCTCCATGAAGACCGAGGTCGCCTCCATGAACCAACGGTCCTCGAGGTAGTCGTAGGCGAACTGCACCGCGTGGTGGTATTCGTGGGCCGCGGTCACCCGGAGGTTCTCGGCGGGGGTAAGGGGGAAGCCCGTGAAGTCGTTGTCGATCACGCAGAAGCCGGGCATGTCGATCTGGCGACCGCTCGGCGGGAAGAGGTACTGGCCGGTCTGGTCGCGGTCCACGGTGCAGTAGCCGTAGAGGCCCTGGCTACCCAGCTCCATGAGGTAGATGTCGGTCTGGTTCGAGCCGCCGTACTGGTCGGGGTCGCTGGCGAAGGCCTGGCCGAACTCGCCCTTGGGCAGGCGGTAGCCCGAGGCCTGGTAGGTCTGCGAGACCTGCGTCAGCACCGAGAGAGCGTCGGCGGCGTAGGCGTCGGTGGAGACCCAGGAGTCGATATTCTGGCTCGGGAACCAACTCTGCCAGGTGGCGGCGTCGGTGGGGTTGATCCAGTGGACGCAGACATTGCCCGAGCAGGCACGATGGAAGTGGAAGCCCGGGTGGCTGCTCGGAGCGGGGGTGTAGTCCCAGGGCCGCTGGAAGGCGTCGTAGAGGCCGCTGCCGGCGGCGACGACGCCCTGGTCGATCGCGACCGAGAGGTCACGCAGCGCGGTGGTGGCGTCCCGGCCGCTGCCGGACCGCAGCGCAGCGCGCGCCTCGGCAGGCGTCTTGACGCTGAAGAGGTCGCGCACCGTGGTCAGCTCGGCTGCCTCGCCCGCTCGAGCTGGCGGAAGATCGACCGTGCTGAGCAGCGGCTTCTTCGGATCGGGCTTGGCTGCCTGCGCGGTCGCCGGACTCAGCGCTGCGAGGACGAGACCGACCGCGAGAAGGAACAGGGCCAGACGGCGCACAGACATCAAGACTCCGGACAGGAACAGCGGACAGGACTTGCGACTATGTCAGATGCAGGTGACCAGCGGCCAGCCGCCTGTCCGGGCCGTGCTCTCAGAGCGACCTGAGCACCGCCGTCACCTTGCCCAGGATCTGTGCGTGGGTGCCGTCGATCGGCTCCAGAGCAGAGTTGTGGGGAACCAGCCAGACCTTCCCGTCCTTGCGACGGAACTCCTTCACCGTCGCCTCGTCGTCGAGCAGCGCCGCGACGAAGTCGCCGTTCTCGGCGGTCTGGGCCTGCTTGATGACGATGTAGTCGCCGTCGCAGATGGCCGCCTCGACCATGGAGTCGCCCTTGACCTTGAGCAGGAAGAGCTGGCCGTCGCCGACGAGCTCCTTGGGGAGCGGGAAGACCGCCTCGGTGCGCTCCTCGGCGAGGATCGGCGCGCCGGCCGCGATGGTGCCGACGACCGGCACGTTGACGGCGTCGGGGAAGACGTCGTAACCCGCCTCGTCGAAGTTGTCGCTGCCCTTCGAGATCGCCTGTCGCGCCTCCAGGATCTCGGGGAGGAACACCTCCAGGGCCCGGGGGCGGTGCGGGTCGCGGCGCAGGAAGCCCTTGTCTTCGAGCACCCGCAACTGGTGGGCGACCGAGCTGGTGCTGGTGAGCCCGACTGCGGCGCCGATCTCGCGCATGCTCGGCGGGTAGCCACGCTGCTCGATGCAGTCCTTGAGGTGCGCCAGGATGCGCTGCTGGCGTGGCGTGAGGCCGGTCGCGTCCGGAGGCCCGTCGGGCAGCTCCGCCACGCCCCTGCTCTTCTCGCTGGTGTTCTCTGGCATGTCCTCACGGTAGTCCCAACCACGGCCAGGCTTCAAACATCTGTTCGACTCCGGCGTGTTCGATGGTGCTCGAAAAAATGTTCGACGGATCGCTTGCGTTCGATCGAACACCTGATCTAATCTCGTACACGTGTTCGATCGAACGTCTGATCGAGCGGCCAGGATTGTCGGTGGTCGCCGATAGACATCTCATCGAACTGCAGGAGCCCTACTTCCCCAGGAGCTGACGATGACCACGATGACCTTCTCTTCCGCGGAGATCCGACTGCTCGAGGCCAACGGCTTTCGCCGTCGTCCCGGCGTCCGGCTGACCCGGCGCGGTCGCGCCGCGGTGTTCCTCGCGGGCCTGCTGATCGCCTTGGCTGCGGTGTTCGTGCTGGCCAATGGCTCGGTTGCCACCTCGCACTCTGAGCCGCTGACGACGATCCAGGTCGGGCCGGGCGAGACGCTGTGGGACATCGCCTCCAGCGTCGCCGTCGACGGCCACACCGGCGACATGGTCGAGCACCTCAAGGAGCTCAACCACCTGAGCAACAGCGCCCTCCAGATCGGCCAGGAGCTGCGCGTCCCCTTGGCCGGCTGACCCGTGGTTCCGACAACTGAATAGCGCGTTCCCGCTGGTCGACTCGACCCCGGCCGGTGGAGAACAACGGGGAAGACGAGGGGCGGCAGCCGAGGGAAGACGGCGCCGCCCCTCGCACCATTTCCGTTCTCGGCCGGGATCTCTGAGCGTGTTCGAGGGCTCAGGGGCGCTTGGCTCAGCGTGCCGCGCGCTTGCCACCCCGGGGGCGCGGCGGCTCGGCCGCCTCCCGATCGGGCGAGCCGACCAGGCCCAGCGCTCGGCTGAGCCGGGCCAGCAGCATCAGCGCCACGAAGAGGCAGGCCACGGCGCCGATGCCGGCCAGTCCGAGCAGCCACCAGCCACGCGTGTCGCCGCCGCGGCCGTCGGCGCCGAAGTCGATCGCGGCCCAGACGAGATAGCCCCAGGCGATCAGCGCCAGCGTGATGCCGAGCGCCAGCAACACCAGTCCGGGGCGGAGTCGACGCCGTGGGCGGGCGCCAGCTCGTTTGCCCTTGCCGTGTCCGCTCACGAGGGCCATTGTCGCCGACGACCCCAGCGCTTGCGCGGAACTCACACCGGTCACCTGCGTCCCGCTACTGATGCCGTCGTACCGGCTTGAAGACACGCCGAGATCCTGGCTTGACGTGGCCCGAAGGGCAGGGGTTAGGGTGACCACTACATCTAGTAGTTACAACGATGTAGTTATCCACATCTAGGTGGGAGAACTGCACAGGTCAGACGTGGTTGTGCACACCGACACCACAGCTTGATCCACAGGCGAAGCGAGAGGAGGACCGAGATGCACTGTCCGTACTGCCGGAACACCGACACCAAGGTCCTCGACTCGCGGGTCGCCGAGGACGGTCAGAGCATCCGCCGTCGGCGTCAGTGCCAGGACTGCGAGAAGCGCTTCACGACCGTCGAGCTGATGCAGCTGACGGTGCTCAAGCGCAGCGGCGCCACCGAGCCGTTCAACCGCGAGAAGGCCATCAGCGGCGTCCGGAAGGCCTGCAAGGGCCGCCCGGTCACCGAGGACCAGCTGCAATGCCTCGGTCAGGAGGTCGAGGATGCGCTGCGCAGCGCCGGCTACGCCGAGGTTGCGGCCAACGAGGTCGGCATGACGATCCTCGGGCCGCTGCGCCAGCTCGACGAGGTCGCCTACCTCCGCTTCGCGAGCGTCTACCGACAGTTCGCCAGCGCCGAGGACTTCGAGGAGGAGATCGCGTTGATGCGCACCGAGCGCGCGACGTACGACGCCTCGATCCCGGCCGCCGAGATGCTCAGCTCCGGCTGAGCCCACAGACGGCCCGGGCAGGTTGTGGGGAAGCGACCTGCCCGGGTCCACCATCACGACTCCCTTCCCATCAGACGACCCGCGAGCACCGGCACCTTGAACTGTCGGTGGTTCGCGCAACACTGGCCCTGAGGGGTCGAGACAACCGAGCAGCGGCAACCTCAACAGACGGGACCGAGGAACAATGACGGAGACGGCGAGCGGCGCATCCACCCAGGGCGCGACCGGGCGGGGGCTCGAGATCGAGCGGGTGTTCAGCACCGAGGGCGTGCACCCCTATGACGAGATCACTTGGGAGCGACGCGACGTCGTCCAGACCAACTGGAAGACCGGCGAGACCGTCTTCGAGCAGCGTGGCGTGGAGTTCCCCGACTTCTGGTCGGTCAACGCCTCCACCATCGTCACCACGAAGTACTTCCGCGGTGCCGTCGGCACCGAGCAGCGCGAGTGGAGCCTGAAGCAGCTCATCGACCGGGTCGTCGGGAAGTACGTCGAGGCCGGCGTCGACAACGGCTACTTCGCGACGCTCGACGACGCCGAGACCTTCGAGCGCGAGCTGACCTGGCTGCTGGTCCACCAGCACTTCTCGTTCAACAGCCCGGTCTGGTTCAACGTCGGCACCGAGGCGCCGCAGCAGGTCTCCGCCTGCTTCATCCTCTCCGTCGACGACTCCATGGACTCGATCCTCAACTGGTACAAGGAGGAGGGCTTCATCTTCAAGGGCGGCTCCGGCGCCGGCCTCAACCTGTCCCGCATCCGCTCCTCCAAGGAGCTGCTCTCCTCCGGCGGCACCGCCTCCGGCCCCGTCTCCTTCATGCGTGGTGCCGACGCGAGCGCCGGCACGATCAAGTCCGGTGGCGCCACCCGTCGTGCCGCCAAGATGGTCGTCCTCGACGTGGACCACCCCGACATCGAGGAGTTCATCGAGACCAAGGCGCGCGAGGAGGACAAGATCCGTGCCCTGCGCGACGCCGGCTTCGACATGGATCTCGGCGGCCGTGACATCGCCTCGGTGCAATACCAGAACGCCAACAACTCGGTGCGGGTCTCCGACGAGTTCATGCGCGCCGTGGAGTCGGGCGGTCAGTTCGGGCTGCGTGCGCGCAAGACCGGCGAGGTCATCGAGACCGTCGACGCCCGCGAGCTCTTCCACAAGATCGCGGTGGCGGCGTGGGAGTGCGCCGACCCCGGCCTGCAGTACGACGACACCATCAACGACTGGCACACCAACCCGGAGACCGGCCGGATCACCGGCTCCAACCCCTGCTCGGAATACATGTCGCTCGACAACTCCTCCTGCAACCTGGCCAGCCTCAACCTGATGAAGTTCCTGCGCGACGACAACACCTTCGACGTCGTCCGCTTCCAGCAGGCCTGCGAGCTGGTCTTCACCGCCATGGACATCTCCATCTGCTTCGCCGACTTCCCGACCGAGAAGATCGGCCAGACCACCCGCGACTACCGTCAGCTCGGCATCGGCTACGCCAACCTCGGTGCCCTGCTGATGGCGCTCGGCCTGGGCTACGACACCGAGGGCGGCCGCTCGCTCGCCGCCGCCATCACCTCGCTGATGACCGGTGCCGGCTACAAGCGCTCGGCCGAGCTCGCCGGCGTCGTCGGCCCCTACGCCGGCTACGCCCGCAACGCCGAGGCCCACCAGCGGGTGATGCGCAAGCACCAGGCCGCCAACGACCACATCCGCTCGATCAACCCGGTCGACGCGCCGGTCGTCAAGGCCGCCGAGAAGGCCTGGGCCGACGTCATCGAGACCGGCAAGGCCAACGGCTTCCGCAACGCCCAGGCCTCGCTGCTCGCCCCGACCGGCACCATCGGCTTCATGATGGACTGCGACACCACTGGCATCGAGCCCGACTTCTCGCTGGTGAAGTTCAAGAAGCTCGTCGGCGGCGGCTCGATGCAGATCGTCAACAACACCGTGCCGCGAGCGCTGAAGAAGCTGGGCTACCACCCGGAGCAGATCGAGTCGATCGTCGCCTATATCGCCGAGCACGGCCACGTCATCGACGCCCCCGGCCTCAGAGGAGAGCACTACGAGGTCTTCGACACCGCCATGGGCGCCCGCGCGCTGGCCCCGATGGGTCACGTCCGGATGATGGCCGCAGTGCAGCCCTTCCTGTCGGGTGCGATCTCCAAGACCGTCAACCTGCCCGAGACCGCGACGGTCGAGGAGATCGAGGACGTCTACCTGGAGTCCTGGAAGCTCGGCCTGAAGGCCACCGCGATCTACCGCGACAACTGCAAGGTCGGTCAGCCGCTCTCCGACGCCAAGTCGAAGACCTCGGACAAGGCGGTCGAGGCCACCCCCGAAGCCGCTGCCGAGGTGGTCGAGAAGGTCGTGGAGAAGGTCGTCTACGCGCCGACCCGCAAGCGACTGCCGAAGTCGCGGGCCGCTCTCACCACCTCCTTCACGGTCGGCGGCGCCGAGGGCTACATGACCTCAGGCGCCCACGAGGACGGCTCGCTCGGCGAGATCTTCCTCAAGCTCGGCAAGCAGGGCTCCACGCTGGCAGGCGTCATGGACGCCTTCTCGATCGCGGTCTCGATCGGCCTGCAGTACGGCGTCCCCCTGGAGACCTACGTCTCGAAGTTCACCAACCTGGCCTTCGAGCCCGCCGGCCTCACCGACGACCCCGACGTGCGGATGTCGAAGTCGCTGATGGACTACGTCTTCCGCCGGCTGGCGCTGGACTACCTCTCCTTCGAGCAGCGCTCCGCCCTGGGCATCTACTCCGCCGAGGAGCGTCAGCGCTACCTCGAGACCGGCTCCTACGACGCCCCGGTCTCCGGCTCCGCTGCCGAGGTGGTCGGCTCCACCGCCGCCCCGGACGCCCCGATCATCGACCTGGTCGCGGCCCCGGTCGAGCAGGCTGAGCCGGTCGCCGCCGCCGCGCCGGTTGCCGAGGTCGCGCCGGAGAAGAAGGAGGCCCACACCACGGCCGAGCTCCTCGAGCTCATCAGCGGCACCGCCGTCGACAGCCCGCTCTGCTTCACCTGCGGCACCAAGATGCGCCCCGCCGGCTCCTGCTACGTCTGCGAGGGCTGCGGCAGCACCTCCGGCTGCAGCTGAGCCCGTCCGCTGTTGCATCTGATGCAACATGAGCGATGTGCGGAGCCAGCGCCTGAAGTTCCGGCACAGAGGGGTCAGCGACGTCTGTCGGTCGGCGAGTCGTCGGGTATAGCGGATGGCGCGGTACTGGGCGAGTTCAACCGGTCGTTGCAACACCGGGTTGTTGAAGCGAGCGTAGCTGCTCGGCGAACACCTCGGCCGGGGTTCGCCAGTCGAGGATCTTCCGGGGCCGGTTGTTGAGCGCGAGGGCGACGGCTTCGAGGTCCTCGTGGCTATCCAATGCGAATTGTCAGTGTTCGCTCAAGTCGGCTATTCACGACGACGGTCGCCAGATCTCATAGCGAGGGCCGTCGGAGGCCGGGCGCGCAGTCGGGGCGTCATGTGAACGCTCACCGGCACGGGGAAGTCCACCCCCATCGGCGACGCACACGGTCAGCCCGTACTTTCGGCCTTCCTTCGCGATCGCGTCGAAAGCGTTCAGTCGAGTGTTGGCGAACTCGTCGCCGACGGTGACGTCGAAGAACTGGTGTGCTTCGTCGATCGCGACCACCAGCGGAATGGTGCGGAACTCAGTTCGCGCCACCAGTGCCGCCCGGCTGATGAGGCCGTTGGTGACTTGGCCTCATCACCATGGCCTCATCTACCTAGCTGGAGAACCCGGGCTCAGCTCTCGCCGTCGCCAGGGTCCTCGGCACTGGGGTAGTCGGCGCCAGCGCCCTCGTCTGCCGGCGCGTGCGGCTGGTCTGCCTCCAGGATGGCGGCGGTGATCAGCGGCGCCGTCAGCGACAGCTGCCAGCTCCGCGCGCCGTACGACGACAGCTGCTCGGCGACCCGGTCCAGCAGTTCGCCGGGCTGGCGGGTGCGCGGCGGCGCCCACAGCACCCGGCGCAGCGAGTCGGGGGTGAGCAGGTTCTCGAGCGGCATGTGCTGGCGCTCGGCCAGCTCGGCCATGGCGTCACGGGCGATCGCCAGCCGGCGCGCCGCAACTGGGTCGCGGTCGGCCCAGGCCCGCGGCGGGGGCGGGCCGTCACCGCGCGGGGCCCGGGCAGGCAGCTCCTCCTCGGCCATCGCGGCGACGCGCTGCAACGCGGCCACCCACTGTCGGGAGTAGCGCTCGGCGCCCCGCCCGTGGAACCCCTTGAGCGCCAGCAGCGCGGCCCGGTCGGTGGGCAGCTCGGCGGCCGCCGCCACGATCGCCGAGTCCGGCAGGATCCGGCCCGGGGTCACGTCGCGGTCGCGGGCGATCTGGTCGCGGGTCTCCCACAGCTCCTTGACCGCGCCGAGACCGCGCCGGCTCCGGAGCCGGTGCGTGCCCGACGTACGACGCCACGCGTCCACCCGCTCCGGCGGCTCGAAGCTCCGCAGGTGCTCGAACTCCTGGCGGGCCCACTCGTCCTTGCCGGCGGCCGCCAGCTCGGCGGCCAGCACCTCACGCAGCTCGACCAGGACCTCGACGTCGAGCGCGGCGTACTCCAGCCACGACTCCGGCAGCGGCCGCGTCGACCAGTCGGCGGCCGAGTGCTCCTTGAGCATCCCGTAGCCCAGCAGGGTCTCGACCAGCGTGGCCAGGCCGACGCGCGGATAGCCCAGCAGCCGGCCGGCCAGCTCGGTGTCGAACAGTGCGCTCGGTCGCAGCCCGAGCGCGGCGAGGCAGGGCAGGTCCTGGGTGGCGGCGTGGAGAATCCACTCGGTGCCCCGCAGGGCTTCGGCCAGCGGGGCGAGGGTGCTGAGGCCGATCGGGTCGATCAGCCAGGTGCCGGCGCCCTCGCGGCGCAGTTGGACGAGGTAGGCGCGGTTGGAGTAGCGGTAGCCGGAGGCCCGCTCGGCGTCGATGCCGACCGGACCGGTCGCGGCGGCGATCGCCGCGGCGGCCGAGCGCAGCCCCTCGTCGGTGTCGATGACCCGGGGCAGCCCGTCGCGCAGCGTCAGCAGCGGAGCGGGGGGCTGGTCGGCCGCCGCGGTCTGGTCCTTGGTCTGGCCCGGGGCCTGATCCGCAGGCTGATCCGAGGTGGGGTCCGAGGTCTTGCCCGAGATGCGCCGAGCCGTCATGAGCCGCGCTGGCCGCGGCGGCTGGGGATGACGGCGACCCCTTCCGGAACCGGCGGAAGCCCCGCCGCGGTGCACAGCAGCTCGCCCCAGGCCTCCGTATGGGGCCGGATGGCGGTGCCGACCGGGCTCCAGGACGCCCGGATCTCGATCTGCGCGCTGCCTGGCTCCTCGGACATGCCGCCGAAGCTCTCGGTCGCGACCCGGGTCACGGTGCCGGAGGCGGCGGTGTAGGACGCGCCATGCGCGTCGAGGGCCTCGGTCAGCCACGACCAGCCGACCTCGCCGAGCATCTGGTCGGTGATCATCTCGACCTCGATCTCGGCGCGGGCGTAGGCGACGCAGCGGAAGGTGGCCCCGCCCCAGGCGTCGTTGCCTTCTGGATCGTGGAGCAGGATCAGCCGGCCGGTGGCCACGTCGGTGCCCTCGACGGTGACGTCGGCGGAGAGCGCGCTGGCGTAGGGCGCGATCCGCTGCGGCGCCGGCATCTCCTCGCAGAACACCTCGGGCCGGAGGATGGCCTCGTGCATACCGGCAACCGCCGCGCGGAACTCCGGCGGCTCGCCACTGTCGGACGCACCCGTACCCGGGCGCGTCTCCTGCCGCACCACCATGCTGCCAGCCTAGGCCGAGGTCCCGCCGACGGTCCGTTCCCACGCCGAGTCGGCAGAAGTGCTGGTCTCAGGACCGCCGGGTCGGCACAAGTGCAGGCGCTGTCCACAACGCCTGTGGATGACCTCCTGCACTTCTGCCGACTCGGGCCCTGCTGGACCCGCACTTCTGCCGACTCGGGCCCTGCTGGACCCGCACTTCTGCCGACTCGGCGCGGGGTGGGAGCATCGGGGGGTGACATCCAGGCTGAGCGAGAGCGCGTTCCTCAAGGCGGCCCGTGGCGAGCGGCCCGACCACACCCCGGTCTGGTTCATGCGGCAGGCCGGCCGCTCGCTCCCGGAGTACCTCAAGGTCCGCGAGGGCGTCGCCATGCTCGACTCCTGCCTCGACGCCGACCTGGTCACCGAGATCACCCTGCAACCGGTACGGCGCTACGGGGTCGATGCGGCGATCTTCTTCTCCGACATCGTGCTGCCGCTCAAGGCCGTCGGCGTGGACCTCGACATCAAGCCGGGCGTCGGTCCGGTCGTCGCCCGGCCGGTGCGCTCGCTGGCCGATGTCGCGGCGATCCCCGACCTGACGCCCGATGCGATCCCGATGATCACGCGAGGGGTGCGGCAGATTGTCGCCGAGCTGGACTCGACCCCGCTGATCGGCTTCGCCGGCGCCCCGTTCACGGTGGCGTCGTACCTCGTCGAGGGCGGGCCGTCGAAGGACTACGCGCAGACCAAGGCACTGATGTACGGCGCCCCGGACGTCTGGCACGCCCTGCTGACCAAGATCGCCGGCATCTCGGCGACCTTCCTCCAGGTGCAGGTCGAGGCCGGCGCCTCGGCCGTGCAGCTGTTCGACTCCTGGGCCGGCGCCGTCGACCCGGCCGACTACGAGCGGTTCGTGTTGCCCTACTCGCGCTCGGTGCTCGATCGCGTGGCGGGGGTCCCCAAGATCCACTTCGGCGTCAACAGCGCCATGCTGCTGCCGCTGATGGCCTCCGCCGGCGCCGATGTGGTCGGCATCGACTGGCGCACCCCGCTCGACTACGGCATCGACGCGGTCGGGCCCGCCGTCGCCGTGCAGGGCAACCTCGACCCGGCCCTGGTCTTCGCACCGACCGAGGTGATGCTGGAGCGGGCCGGCCGGATCATCGAGACCGGTCGCCGCGCCCGCGGGCACATCTTCAACCTCGGCCACGGCGTCATCCCCAGCACCGACCCCGACCAGCTCAAGCGGCTGACCGAGTTCGTGCAGTCCTACCCGCTCGCCTGAGCACCAGCCACGCCGGCGCCCCGAGGACCACCAGCACCGGCAGCCAGGGCAGCAGCACCCCCGCGACCGTGGCGCCCGCGGTGCCGAAGGCGGTCAGTGCGTCCCAGCCGGACGACAGGCCGGCCAGGAAGCCGGTCTTCCTCTCGGCCTTGGCGAGCGAGGTCCGCGAGATGTCGACGGTGATGGTCGACATCGAGGTCTGGTCGGCGAGGTAGGCCTGCTGGCCGAGCAGCGAGTTGAGGTCGGCCTCCCGCTGGGTGATCTCGGACTCGATCCGCAAGATGTCGGAGATCTTGGTCGCCGACCCCAGCAGGGTGCGCATCCGGTCGAGCGAGGCGCGCATCGCCGCGACCCGTTCGTCGACGTCGGTGACCTGGGTGGTCACGTCCGTGGACTGGGTGGTCGACGCGACCAGATCGGCGACCCTCTCGAGATCCTGACGCGCCTGGTCGTACGACGCGGCGGGGATGCGCAGCACCAGCCGGGCGTGGTCGACCCGGCCGTCCTCGTCGGTGCTGGCGTCCTCGTCGCCGAGGTGGCCGCGGTACTGGTCGGCGATCCGCTGCACGTCGTCGCGCGCGGCGCGCACGTCGTCGGCGCGCAGTGAGACGGTGCCGGTCGAGATGACCTTCGCCTTCTCGACGGTGGCGACGGCGCCGGCCGCCGAGCCCGCCGCGGCAGCGGCCAGGCCGGAGGCGGCGGAGCTGGCGTCGCTGCCGGCACGGTCGCTGGAGCAGGCGGACAGCCCGAGGGCCAGCGCCGCGATCAGGCAGGGGAGTACGGCGGCAGCGGCCGCCCGGTGCAGGTGGCGAGTCATGCCCCTTCGACGCGGCGTGCGGCGAGCCGGTTCCCCGATCGCGTTTAGTAGTAAGTCAACTGATATGATCAACAAACCCCTTGAATCAGGAGGAGCCACGTGCCCGACCACATCACCGTCGCCGTCGTCGTCGGCAACCCCAAGCCCGCCAGCAGGACCCTCGCCGCGGCGACGTACCTCGCTCGTGAGCTGACCGGTGCCGAGCCCGACCTGGTCGTCGACCTGGCGACGCTGGGGACCGCGATCCTCGACTGGGCCGCCGAGGGCGTCGCCACGCTCGTGAAGGAGGTGGGGGAGGCGGACCTGGTCGTGTTCGCGAGCCCGACCTACAAGGGCGCCTACACCGGCCTGCTCAAGCTCTTCCTCGACCGGTTCGCCGGCGGCACCGGGCTGTCCGGAGTCGCGGTGCCGCTGATGCTCGGCGGCAGCCCGGCGCACGCGCTCGCGCCGGAGCTGGCGCTGCGGCCGGTGCTGACCGAGATCGGCGCGACCGTGCCCGGCCGCGGGCTCTATGTCATCGACTCCGCCCACGACGACCCGGAGGCCTACGCCGGCTGGCTGGCCGCCACCAAGCCGATCGTCACGACCCTGCTGGGAGCCCGCGCATGACGACCCTGCACACCAACCAGGACCTCGATCCCGCCAGGCTGCGCAAGGCGTTCGGCATCTTCCCGACCGGCGTGGTCGCGGTCGCCGCCGAGGTCGATGGCCAGCTCACCGGCCTGGCGGCCAGCTCGTTCACCAGCGTCAGCCTGGACCCACCGCTGGTCTCCTTCTCGGTCGCCACCACCTCCAAGACCTGGCCCGACCTGCGGCGCGCCTCCCACCTCGGCGTCACCATCCTCGCCGACCACCACGGCGACGTCTGCCGCCAGCTGGCCGGCCCGGTGGCGAGCCGCTTCGAGGGCGTCGCGGTGAAGGCCTCGGACGAGGGTGCGGTCACCCTCGACGAGGGTCTGGCCCACTTCGACTGCACCATCTACCGGGAGGTGGAGGCGGGCGACCACCTGATCGTGCTGCTGCGGCTCCACGGGGTGGAGCACCCCGAGACCGGCAGCCCGCTGATCTTCCACCGCAGCGGATTCGGCCGACTGGCCGAGTCCGCCTGAAGACCCCTCACGTGGCGGCGCCTCGCACCCAGGTCGCCGCCGCGTGAGGCCCGCGCGCACCGGTCTGGGAGACTGGCAGGCGTGAGGGCAGTCGTCGTCGGAGCCGGCATCGCGGGGCTCGCGACCGCCCACTTCCTCGAGCGGTCCGGCCACGAGGTCGTCGTACTCGAGGCGTCGGAGCGGATCGGCGGCAAGCTCCGCCGGGCCGCGGTCGCCGACGTGATGGTCGACGTCGGAGCCGAGGCGATGCTCGCCCGCCGGCCCGAGGGCACCGACCTCGCCCGCGAGCTCGGCCTGCCGATCGTCCATCCGACCGCGGCCACCTCCAGGCTGTGGGTCGACGGCGCGCTGCGACCGCTGCCGCCCTCGCTGATGGGTGCCCCGACCGACCTGGACGCGCTCGCCGCCTCCGGGGTGCTGACCGCCGAGGGCATGACACGAGCCCGGGCCGAGGCGCAACGGCCCGCTCCGGAGCCGCTCGGCCAGGGTGACACCAGCGTCGGCCACCTGATCGACCAGCGGTTCGGTTCCGAGGTCACCGACCGCCTCGTCGAGCCCCTGCTCGGCGGCGTGTACGCCGGCCGCGCCCGCGAGATCTCCGTCAAGGCCGCCGTGCCACAGCTGGCTGCCTTCCTCGACGACGGCCCGCTGACCCCCCGGCTCGCCGCCATGCCGCGGTCGAGCGGCGCCCCGGTCTTCGCCGGCATCGAGGGCGGCATCGGACTGCTGCCCGAGACGCTCGCCGCCGGGCTCGACGTCCGCACCGGCACCTCGGTGGTGCGGGTGGCGGGGATCGGCGCCCTCGGCGAGTTGGGCGTCTTCCTGGCCGACGGCGCCTACCTGGAGGCCGACGCCGTCGTACTGGCGACGCCGGCCCACGCGACCGCCGGCATCCTGGCCGGCAACGCCCAGCACGGCCGCGGCCAGGACCTCGCCTGGATCGACCACGCCTGCGTCGCGGTGATCACCCACGCCTTCCGGATCGAGGACTGGCCCGGCGACGACGACACCAGCGGCTTCCTGGTGCCTCCCGACCAGCACCGTCGGATCAAGGCCTCGACGTTCTCCTTCGCCAAGTGGGACTGGGTCCGCGCCGCCGGCGCGGCCAAGGGGGTGCTGCACCTGCGCACCAGCATCGGCCGGCACCGCGAGGACCACGCCCTCGACTTCACCGACAACGAGTTGATCGCGCAGTCGCTGGCCGACCTGCGCGAGGCGGTCGGCCTCACCGCGGCTCCCGTCGACACCCATGTCCAGCGGTGGCCGCTCGCGCTGCCGCAGTACGCCGTGGGCCACCTCGGCCGGATCGCGGCGGTGCGGGAGCAGGTGGCGCGGGTGCCCGGGCTGGCACTGGCCGGGGCGGCGTACGACGGCGTGGGCATCCCCGCCGTGATCGCCTCGGCTCGCCGGGCCGCCGAGGAGGCCACCTGGCGGATGGAAGGATAGGACCATGTCGAACGACCCCCAGGCGCACCTCAAGAGCAACGCCGCGCGCATCAACGAGCTCAACGCGACGATCCGCTACACCATGTGGTCGGTCTTCCGGCTGGAGCGTCCCCTGGGAGAGGACGACCTGATCCGCAAGACCGAGGCCGGCGAGCTCGACGAGCTGCTGGCGAGCCTGGCCGGCGAGGACATCGTCCTGCGCGGCATCTACGACGTGGCCGGGCTGCGCGCCGACGCCGACCTGATGCTCTGGCTGCACGCCGACTCCTCCGACAAGCTGCAGAGCGCCTACCACCGGATCCGTCGTACTGCCTTCGGCTCCCGGCTGGCGCCGGTGTGGAGCCAGATGGCGCTGCACCGTCCGGCGGAGTTCAACCGCAGCCACCTGCCGGCCTTCCTGGCCGAGGAGGAGGCGCACGCCTATGTCGCCGTCTACCCGTTCGTCCGCTCCTACGAGTGGTATCTCCTCGAGGAGGGCGAGCGTCGCCGGCTGCTGGCCGAGCACGGCCGGATGGGCCGCGACTACCCCGACGTCCGCGCCAACACCGTGCCCTCCTTCGCCCTGGGCGACTACGAGTGGATCCTCGCCTTCGAGGCCGACGACCTCGACCGGATCGTCGACCTGATGCGCCACCTGCGCAGCAGCGAGACCCGCCGCCACGTGCGCGAGGAGGTGCCCTTCTACACCGGCGCCCGGGTCGGCGTCGCCGAGCTGGTCGACCGGCTGCCCTGAGAGCGCGTTTGAGAACTCGGCGCCGAGCTCGGCTCAGCTCGCCCGGGTGGCCTGCTCGACGAAGGCGTCGCGCAGCGCCCGTACTTGAGCGGTGAGGGTGCTCGCCCGGCGCTCCATCAACACCAGCCGTACGGCGGGGGTGGGCTCGGCCAGCGGACGCCGGACGATCAGCCCCGCCTGTTCGAGCGGGTCGTCGGCGACGCTGAACTCCGGCAGCAGCATCACTCCGAGCCCCTGAGCGACCATCAGCTTGCCGATCTCGCCGCCGTCCGCGGTGTGGCAGGTCCGCGGCAGCCGGGCGCCGAACAGCCGGTGCGCGTACCGGTGCATCAGGAAGCCCGAGCGCATCATCACGAACCGCTGCTGCCGCAGCTCCTCGGTGGTGACCGAGCTCGCCGTCGCGAGCTGGTGACCGGCCGGCAGCACGACGACCGGATGGCAGCGCATCAGGAAGGTGCCGCGCAGCGCGGCGGGCAGGTCGTCGCCCTCCAGCAGATTGGCCAGCCCGAAGTCGAGCGAGCCCTCCTCCAGTGCCTGGACGATCTCGACGTGGGTGAGCGCGACCAGCTCCACTCCGGTAGCGGGATGGGTGCGCTGGAACTCCCGCAGCGCGGGGGTGACCAGCGTCGGGGTGGCGGTGTTGACCGTCCCGATCCGGACCACCGAGCTGCTGGTGGCGTGTTGCCCGGCGGCGGCGCGCAGCCGGCCCGCCGCGTCGAGCACCTCGCTGATCAGCGGCAACAGGTCGCGGCCCTGCCGACTCATCCGGGCGCCGGAGCGTCGTCGGTCCAGCAGGCTCACCCCGAGCTCCTTCTCCAGCTTGGAGATCGCCTCCGACATCGCCGGCTTCGAGACGTGCAACTGCTCGCTGGCCTGCCGCAGCGAGCCTGTTCGGGTCACCGCGGCGACGTACTCCAGCTGCTCCAGGCGCACGGCGGCTCCTCCTTCTGCTTGTCGAGGTGGGCGGTTATGCCGACCACCGGATCGGAAATCCCGCTCCTATGGTGCTTGAACCCGCCCACCCGCGCACGAGAGACTTCAATGTCTAGAGAGATTATCGAAATAAGAGGTGTTTAGCATGTCCGGGCTCGTCTTCCACTGGTTCCTTCCCACCAACGGTGGCGACGGACGCGACATCGTGGGCGGCGGACACGGCGTCGAGGTGCTCGGCGGCAACACCCGGCCGACCACCATCGACTACCTCGGCCAGATCGCCCGCAGCGCCGAGCAACTCGGCTTCGAGGCGGCGCTGACCCCGACCGGCTCCTGGTGCGACGACGCCTGGATCACCACCGCGATGCTCGCCTCCGTCTCCCGGCGGCTCGGCTTCCTGGTGGCCTTCCGGCCGGGTCTGGTCTCGCCCTATCTCGCCGCACAGATGGCGGGCTCCTTCCAGAACCTCTCCGGTGGCCGGCTGCTGCTCAACGTCGTCACCGGCGGCGAGGACGCCGAGCAGCTGATGTTCGGCGACGACCTGGCCAAGGCCGAGCGCTACGAGCGGTGCGGCGAGTTCCTGCACGTCGTCCGCGAGCTGTGGGCCGGCCAGGAGGTCACCTTCCGGGGCAAGCACCTCTTCGTCGAGAAGGCGGTCCTGGAGAAGGTGCCGGACCCGGTCCCCGAGCTCTACTTCGGCGGCTCCTCTCCCGAGGCGCTGGCCGTCGCCGCCGAGCACGTCGACGTCTACCTCACCTGGGGCGAGCCGCCGGCCGCGGTCGCCGAGAAGGTCGACCGGGTGCGGGAGCTGGCCGCCGAGCACGGCCGCGAGCCGCGCTTCGGCATCCGGCTGCACACCATCGCCCGGCCCACCGCCGAGGAGGCCTGGGCCGAGGCCGACCGGCTGGTCGCCAATATCAGCGACGAGCAGATCGCCCACGTCCAGGAGGGACTGCGCCGCAGCGCCTCCGAGGGCCAGCGACGGATGCTCGACCTGCACCAGGGCCGCCGCGACGCCCTGGAGATCCATCCCCACCTGTGGGCGGGCGTCGGTCTGCTGCGCGCCGGCGCCGGCACTGCCATGGTCGGCAGCTATGCCGAGATCGCCGACCTCGTCGAGGAGTACGCCGCGGTGGGCATCTCCGAGTTCGTGCTGTCCGGCTATCCCCACCTGGAGGAGGCCTACTGGTTCGGCGAGGGCGTGCTCCCCGAGCTCGGCCGCCGCGGTCTGTGGACGAGGCCGGCGTGAGCTCGGGCCAGGGCGGCACCGAGGGCCGTCGCGTCGGCTGGATCGACCGCCGTGTCGAGGCCAGCGAGACCGGTGCCGGCAACCGCAGGTGGTACGGCGGCCTGCTGGCCGCGCTGCTGGCGCTGCTGATCTGGTGGGCGGTCACCGCCACCGGCCAGTTCTCCGAGCTGCTGCTGCCCACGCCTGCCAAGGTCTGGCACGCCTTCGTCGACTCGGTCACGGTCCACGACGGCTTCACCGGCCTGTCGAACGCCTATCTCTGGGAGCACCTCTGGGCCAGTCTTCGGCGGGTGCTGCTGGGCCTGGCCTGGGGAGTCGTGGCCGGCGTACCGCTGGGCCTGCTCATCGGGCTCTCGAAGCTCGCCGACCGGATCCTCGGCCCCGCCGTCGACTTCGTGAAGGCGCTGCCGCCGCTGGGCTACTACCCGCTGCTGATCCTCTGGTTCGGCATCGGGGAGTCCTCCAAGACCTGGCTGCTCTTCCTCGCCGCCGTCGCGCCGATCACCGTCGCCACCGCTGCCGGCGTGGCCGGAGTCCGGCACGAGCGCGTCGACGCCGCCCTGGTGCTCGGCGCCGGCCCGCTCGACCTGGTCCGCAAGGTCGTGCTGCCCAGCGTCGCCGCCGACGTCGTTACCGGCATCCGGGTCGCCTCGGGGTTCGCCTGGACCACCATCGTCGCCGCCGAGACCACCAATGGCCTGCCCGGCCTGGGCGGTCTCGCGTGGGCGTCGCAGAAGGAGCTGCGCGCGGACATCGCCGTGCTCTCCGTGATCGTCATCGGCCTCACCGCCGTGGCCATCGACGCCGTCCTCCGCTTCGTGGAGCGGCGAGTCGCCCCGTGGAAGGGACGGGCGTGACGACAACACCCAGAAAGAGAGAGAAACCAATGTCACCACGCATCGGCTCACGTACCGGCCTGGTCGCCGTACTCGCCGGCTCCCTGCTCGCCCTCACCGCGTGCGGCTCGGACTCCGACGGCGACTCGGCCGGCGACTCGGCCACGGCCTCCGGGCTGCCCGAGACCATTCGGATCGGCTACCAGCTCATCCCCAACGGCGACCTGGTCGTGAAGAACCAGGGCCTGCTGGAGGAGGCCTTCGGCGACGACGTGAAGATCGAGTGGAACCAGTTCGCCTCCGGCGGTGACGTCAACCAGGCGATCCTGGGCGGCAGCATCGACATCGGCCTGGCCGGGTCCTCGCCGGTGGCCCGCGGCCTGTCCAGCGGCATCCCCTACGAGGTGCCGTTCATCTTCGATGTCATCGGCACCGCCGAGGCGCTCGTCGCCAAGCCCGGCATCACCGACGTCGCCGATCTCAAGGGCAAGACGGTCGCGACCCCGCTGGCCTCCACCTCCCACTACAGCCTGCTGGCGGCGCTGGCCGACGCCGGCCTCTCGGCCAGCGACGTCAACGTGATCGATTCCGAGCCCGACGCCATCCTCGCCGCCTGGCAGGCCGGCCAGATCGACGCCGCCTATGTCTGGAACCCGGTGCTCGCCGAGCTCGAGAAGGACGGCACCGTCCTGACCGACAGCTCCCAGCTCGCCGCCGAGGGCAAGACGACCTACGACCTCGCGGTCGTCACGACCGAGTTCGCCGAGAAGTACCCCGACGCCGTACAGACCTGGATCCAGCAGGAGGACGCGGCGGTGAAGGCGCTCAACGCCGGCGACGAGGCCGCCTTCCAGTCGCTGGCGGCCGAGCTGAACCTGTCCGCCGACGAGGTCAAGGCGCAGACCGCCGGACTGATCTTCGTCGACGCCGCCACCCAGACCGGCGAGGACTACCTCGGCGGCGGGCTCCCGGACAACCTCTACGCGACCGCCCAGTTCAACCAGGAGCTGGGCCAGATCGACACGGTCGCCGACGAGCAGGACTACCGCGACGCGGTGGTCGCGACCTTCGCCGCGGCGGTCAAGTGACGATGACCGAGCAGCGGGTGGCCGACCTCGTCCTCGACGGGGTCGGCCACACCTACCGCTCGGCGGGCCAGGCGCCCGTCGAGGCGCTCGCCGCCACCGACCTGACCATCCGGGCCGGGGAGTTCGTCGCTCTCGTCGGTCCGTCCGGCTGCGGCAAGTCGACGCTGCTGGAGATCGTCGCCGGGCTGCGGCCGCCGGCTCACGGCCGGGTGCTGCTCGGCGACGCCCAGGTGGTCGGCCCCGGCCGTCGCCGGGGCGTGGTCTTCCAGCAGTCGTCCTCGCTGCTGCCCTGGCGCACCGTCGCCGGAAATGTCGCCCTCGGGCTGGAGTTGGCCAGGGTGCCACGCGCCCGACGGGCGGAGCGGGTTGCCGCCGAGCTGGCCCGCGTCGGCCTCGCCGACGTCGCCGACCGGGCGGTCTACGAGCTTTCTGGCGGTATGCAGCAGCGCGCCCAGATCGCCCGCGCGCTGGCGGCCGATCCCGACGTACTGCTCCTCGACGAGCCGTTCGGAGCGCTCGACACCTTCACCCGGGAGCGGCTGCAGGAGGAGCTCCGCGGCATCTGGCGCGAGACCGGCACCACGGTCCTGCTGGTCACCCACAGCGTCGAGGAGGCGGTGCTGCTGGCGACCCGGGTGATCGTGTTCAGCCCTCGTCCCGGCACCGTCGTCGGCGACCACCGCATCGACTTCACCCGGCGCGACGAGCCGGCGGCGGTGCTGCGCGCGGACCCGGAGTTCGTGGCCTTCGCGGCCAGGCTGCGGGCCTCGATCGGCACTACCCATGCCTAGCTTGGCTAGCGGAACCTGGCGGCCGGCCGGTAGGTCGAGCGCGGCGATCAGGCGTTGTCGGCCGGCTCCAGCGTCAGGCTGATCGAGTTGATGCAGTAGCGGTCGCCGGTGGGCGTGCCGTAGCCGTCGGGGAAGACGTGGCCGAGGTGGGAGCCGCAGTTGGCGCAGCGCACCTCGACGCGCCGCATCCCGTGGGAGTTGTCCTCGAGATACTCGATGGTCTCTGCCCCCTCGGAGGTCTGCAACGGCTGGTAGAACGAGGGCCAGCCACAGCCGGAGTGGAACTTGGTGTCGGACTCGAAGAGCTTGGCGCCACACGCCTTGCAGGAGTAGACGCCCTTGGTCTCGGTGTCGGTGTACTCCCCGACGAAGGCCGGCTCGGTGCCGGCCTGGCGGAGCACGGCGTACTCGGCCGGGCTCAGCTGCTCACGCCACTCGGTCTCGGACTTCTCCACGTTGTAGCCCATGCCTCCAGCCTACGCCGGAGGTCCTCCGCTCTGGCTGCGATGGCAGCCGAACCGGATGAGGTCTCGCTAGGTTGTCAGCATGGCCAAGGATGCCTATGTCACCGCCGGCGAGCGTGAGGTCCGGGTCTCCAGCCCGGACCGGGTCGTCTACGAGCCCACCGACCGCACCCCTGCGGTCACCAAGCTGATGGTGGCCCAGTTCTTCGCCGACGTCTCCGGGCCGCTGCTGCGGGCCATCGCAGAGCGGCCCACCACGCTGGAGCGGTGGCCGGAGGGCTGGCGTGAGGGGATGCGCCTCGCCGTCGGGCCCGCTGATTCCCCCAGAAATGGGCAGAGCGGCGACGGGTTCTATCAGAAGCGGGTCCCCAAGGGCGCCCCCGACTACCTCGAGACGGTCAAGGTGACCTTCCCGAGCGGTCGTACGGCGGACGAGATCTGTCCCACCGAGCCGGCCGTCCCGGTGTGGTGTGCGCAGATGGGCACGCTGACCTTCCACCCCTGGCCGGTACGCCGCCCCGACGTCGACCACCCCGACGAGTTGCGTATCGACCTCGACCCGCAGCCGGGCACCACCTTCGCCGACGTGCTGCGCGTCGCCGGCCTCGCCAGGGAGCTGCTGGCGGAGCTGGGCATGACCGGCTATCCGAAGACCAGCGGTAGTCGTGGCGTCCACGTCTACGTCCGGGTCACGCCGGACCGGGAGTTCGGCGACCTGCGGCACGCCGCCATCGGCTTCGGCCAGGAGCTGGCCCGCCGCGACGACGGCGTCACCGTCAACTGGTGGAAGGAGGAGCGCGGGGAGCGGATCTTCGTCGACTTCAACCAGAACAACCGCGACCGTACCATCGCCTCCGCCTACTCGCTCCGGGCCAGGCCCGGAGCGCCGGTCTCCACGCCGCTCACCTGGGCGGAGCTCGCGGATCTGAAGGACCCCCGCGACCTCAACCTCTTCACCGTGCCCGACCTGATCGCGGAGCGCGACCCCTGGGCGGGGATGGACGAGACCGCCTACGACCTGCAGCCGCTGATCGACCTGTGGGACGAGGTCGAGCAGTCCTGGCCGCCGGACTACCCCAAGATGCCGGGAGAGCCGCCCCGGGTGCAGCCGTCGAAGAAGCGCGAGGATCACTGGGACGCCGAGGGCAACCGGATCGAGCCCTGAGGGTCACACGCCGGTGATGCCCTCGCCCTCGCCGGCCTGCTCGTCGAAGGTCTCGTGCTCCAGCAGGTGCAGCACCGGTACGCCGATCTTGCGGCGGGCCTGGGAGGTCCAGTCGAGGTGGAAGAACTCCGCGACCACGTGGGGGCGGGTCAGCACGATGGCCTCGCGGCCGTCGACCTCGGTGACCTTGGTCTTCAGCGCATCGATCGGCGGCGCGTCGACGACCTGGCCGTCGGCGGTGGCGCCGGCGGCGCGCAGCGCCTGGAGCGTGTCCGCCAGCTCGCCGTTGGCGCGGTCGAGGCCGTCCTTGCGGATCGCGTCGAGCTGGCCCTCGTCGAGCAGCAGGCTTGGTACGCCGAGCAGCTCGCCGCCGCTGAGCGTGCCCAGCGAGGCCTCGACCTGGGCCGCGGCGTCCTCCATGGGCAGCAGCACGTGGTAAACGACCGGCTCGTCGAGTCCCTCGTGGAGGGATCGCACCTGCGCGGCGTCGGTGGTGGAGAGGGCCTGCTCGACCAGCAGCACGACGTCGTAGGTCATGGCCCGAGCCTATCCCCTGAGCACCTCGGCGAGGTCGTAGGCGACCGGCTCCTCGAGCTGGTCGTAGCCGCACGACTCCGGGTCCCGATCGGGTCGCCAGCGCTTGAACTGCGCGGTGTGCCGGAACCGCCGGCCCTCCATGTGGTCGTAACCCACCTCCAGCACCCGCTCGGGCCGCAGCGGGGTGAAGCTCAGGTCCTTGCCCTGACTCCAGCGGCTCTGCGTGCCGGGCATCCGGTCCGGGTTGGCCACGGGGCTAGGCCCCTCCCATTCGTGCCAGGGGTGCTCCGACAGCGGCACCACCAGTGGCTGCAGCTCCTGCCACAGCTCGGCGCGCTGCTGCGCGGTGAAGGACGCCGAGACGCCGATGTGCTGCAGTCGCCCGCCGTCCCAGAGCCCGAGCAGCAGCGAGCCGATCAGCGGCCGCTCCGGGGTCGTGGTCTTGTGCTCCCGATAGCCGCAGAGCACCACGTCGGCGGTGCGGGCGTGCTTGATCTTGAGCATGGCGCGCTGGTTGGGGGAGTACGGCGCGTCCAGCGGCTTGGCCACGACGCCGTCGAGGCCGGCGCCCTCGAAGCGGCTGAACCACTCCTCGGCCTGCACCGCGTCGGTGGTGGTGCGGGTCAGGTGACAGGGGCCGGCCGCGGGCAGATCGGCCAGCGCCGCCGCCAGCGCCGCTCGGCGCTCCGCGAACGGCCGGTCGAGGTAGGACTCCCCGCCGAGCGCCAACAGGTCGAAGGCGACGTACTCCGCCGGGGTGGTCTCGCTGAGCAGCTGGATCCGCGAGGCGGCCGGGTGGATGCGCTCCTGCAGCACCTCGAACTCCAGCCGGCCGTCGATCGCCACGAACAGCTCCCCGTCCAGCACGCACCGCTGCGGCAGCTGCTCCCGCATCGCCGCCACCACCTCGGGGAAGTAACGCGTCAACGGCTTGGTGTTGCGCGAGGTGAGCTCCACCTCGTCGCCGTCGCGGAAGACCAGGCAGCGGAACCCGTCCCACTTCGGCTCGATTCTTACGTACGGGAGCTGCGCGAGCGCCTTCTCCAAGGTGGTGGTCTTCGCCAGCATGGGGCGGATGGGCGGCATCACGGGAAGATCCACGCTCAAGACTCTAGTTCCGGGGGTGCGACCAACCGACGCCGTCGTCCGAGGGGGCACGTCATGCTCGCCTACTGGCGCGGGCAACTGGCTGACCTCCGTGCCACCCGCAGACCACCGCGCGGAGCCGTTGCCTCCTGCATCGCTTGGCCGTACGCTGGACGTACAGGAGGAGACATGGCTGACACGATCGGGCGCCGCCGCAGCCGACGCATGGAGTTGCGCACTACCGATGAAGAGCGTGCGCTGATTGATCGCGCTGTGGCCGTGGAGGGCACGGACCTGACGGAGTTCGTCGTCACCCACGCCTCGGAGGCTGCGCGCCGAGTCCTGGCCGATCGGCAGTCCTTCGAACTCGATGCCGACGCGTTGGCGGCATGGGAAGAGCTCAACTCCGGCCCCGCGCGCGAGTTGCCCGGGCTGGCTGCGCTGTTCCGCCGACCTTCGCCGTTCACCGAGTGAGCTACCGCGCGCCCGAGCCTCTCCGGCCGGCGCACCTCGTTGACGAGTTCGAGTGCGGGTCCGTCGAGCAGACGGAGTGGATGAGGCGGTTTGCTCGTCAGTTGGCCTCGACGGGAACGACGAGGACCTTCGTCGTCACCGAGTCCGGCTCGGATCGAGTTGTCGCGTACTACGCCTGGTGTATGGCACAACTTGCGATCGGCGATGCCCCGGCGCGACTGCGCAAGGGTGCCGGACGGTATCCCCAACCGGTTGCCCTGCTCGCCAGGCTCGGCGTGGACCTCGCACACGAGGGCAAGGGACTCGGCGCCGGGCTCCTGGTGGACGTCATCGCTCGGGTGGCAGCACTCTCCGACGAGATCGGCTGCCGCGGCCTGCTGGTCCATGCCGAGTCGCAAGCAGCCCGCGACTTCTACCTCCATCTGATTCCGGAGTTCGAGCAGAGCCCGACCGACGAGCTGCACCTGGTGCTGATGCTCAAGGACATCAGGCGCACGCTCGGGCTCTAGCGTTCAGGCGCGCACTGGAGGCCGACGACGCGGAGCGTGCCCGCGGGCACGTCGACCGACCGCGCCGGACGATCGAGAAGATTGGGCAAGAGTTCCACGATTCCGCCGCTGGTGACCTACGCTGGTGCGGTTCAGCGTAGGAAGAAGGAAACCAACAGATGAGCGAGATCGTCGGTTACGTGCCGGGCGTCTTCGACCTCTTCCACGTGGGCCACCTCAACATGATCCGGCAGGCGCGCAGTCGCTGCGATGTGCTGGTAGCGGGCGTGGTCTCCGATGAGATGTGCGAGCTCGGCAAGGGCATCCGCCCGACCGTGCCCGTCGAGGAGCGGGTGGCGATCGTCGAGGCCATTCGCTACGTCGACGCGACCTACGTCGAGCACACCCTCGACAAGCGGGACGCCTGGCAGGACGTCCACTTCCACCGCCTCTTCAAGGGCGACGACTGGAAGGACACCGCCAAGGGCGACCGGCTCGAGAAGCAGATGGCCGAGGTCGGCGTCGAGGTCGTCTACTTCCCCTACTCCATCCAGACCTCCAGTACCGCGTTGCGCAAGCATCTCGCCCGCGGCGGGGAAGCCGCTTCGTGACCCGGTCGGCCGTGCCGACACGAGCGAGCACCGGCCGCGTGGCGATCAACGACGCCGGGATCTTCGTCGCGGACCTGACGGCCGACAGTCCGGCCGTGCTGGTCCACTTCGACGACCAGCACGTCTGGTCGTTCACCGGTGCCGACGGCCGGGCGGGCCGGGGCGGCACCTCCATCGCCTGGCCACCCGCGCTGCGCCCCTACCTCGACGGCTGGACCCGGGTCCGGCTTACCGGCCCGGACGGGGCCGTGGCCTACTGCGACGAGGAGCACCGGTTCGGCTCCGGCGAGGGCCGGGTCCGGTTCGCCGACGAGGCCGGGCACCCGTACGCCGTCGACAAGATGGGCCATCTGACCCGCTCGTTCGAGGCCACCTCGGCGGACATCAAGCGGGAGATCCTCGAGGGCACCCAGATCGTGATCCGCGAGCTGCGCGAGCGCTGCGGCGTCGAGGCGTTCCTCAGCTATGGCGCGCTGCTCGGCGCGGTCCGCGAGGGCGGCATGATCGCCCACGACTCCGACACCGACGTCTGCTACTTCAGCCACCACACCACGCCGGCCGACCTCATCTTGGAGACCTACCGGATCGAGCGCCAGCTCAAGGGCCTCGGCTGGGACGTGCTGCGGATGTCCGGCGGCGACCTGAAGGTGATCTGGCCGCTCTCCGACGGCCGCAACTGCCACATCGACATCTTCTCCTCCTTCGTGGTCGGTGACGTCTTCTACATGCTGGGCGAGCACGGCGGCGCCTTCGACGTGGCCGACCTGCTGCCGCTCGGCACCGTGACGCTGGACGGCTACGAGTTCCCGGCACCGCGCCGTCCCGAGGCGCTGCTGGTCTACCTCTACGGCGAGTCCTGGCGGATCCCCGACCCCGGCTTCAAGCCCTACATCGACCCGGTCGTGATGAGCCGCCTGGACGGCTGGCTGCGCGGCTTCCGCTACCGGATGGGGGACTGGACCGCGCTGCTGCGTGGCACCGCCGGACCCTCGTCCCCGGTGCCCACCACCGGCTCGGACTTCGCCGCCTGGGTCGACGGACAGCTCGACCGGCGCTCCGCGATCGTCGACCTGGGCGCCGGCAACGGCCGCGACAGCGTCTATCTCGCCGGCCAGGGCCACCGGGTGCTCTCCTCGGACTACTCCCGTCGCTCCGCCGTCGAGGTGTACGCCGCCATCAAGGCCGCCCAGGTCAAGCGGGTCCGGGTCCGGCAGGTGATCCTCAACGAGACCCGCCACGTCTACCGGCTGATCGCGGTGCTGTCCCGCCGGCCCCACCACATCTACGCCCGCCAGCTCGTCGGCTGCCTCGACCAGGCCGGCCGCGACAACCTGTTCCGGCTCGGCTCGGCCACGCTGCGCGGCGGTCAGTCGATGTGGCTGGAGTTCGCGGCACCACGACTCGGCGCCCGGGCGCCGGAGCCGACGCCGCTGGTGCGCCGGGTCGATCCCGACGTACTCGCCGAGGAGATCGCCGGACACGGTGGGCGTGTCGACCACCTCGAGGTCGCTCGCGGCGTCGACATGTTCGATAATCCAGACCCGGCCGTGGCCAGGATGCGCATCACCTGGCCCGCTGCCCACCCCGCCGCCGCCCGCGGCGGGGCCGACGTGGAGGAGAGTGTCTGATGGCCGATGGCCTGGGCGGAAGGACGAGAGAGCTCGCGCGCCGCGCGCGGGAGCGGCTCCGGGAGCGCGATCCCGGGCTGCGGGCGCGGGTCGAGCGGCTGGAGAAGGAGCTCGAGGCCGATCGCCAGCTCCACCGCAAGATCGCCGAGCTGTCCGACGTCGTCACCGAGCTGCTCATCCCGCTCCAGGACCGCGACGAGACCCGGGTCAACCAGGTGCTCTCGGCCTACCGGAAGTCGATCTGAGCACCCGCCGACATGACATCCGCGGTGATCACCGGGGAGGGCATCTGGCTCGCCGAGCCACCCGCCGAGCCGGTGATGGTGCACTTCGACGGCCGCTACCTGTGGTCGTTCACGCCGGCGCGTGACGGCGTCGTACACGATGGCGGCGCCTTCGTCGCGTGGCCGGAGAACCTGCTGCGCTTCCTCGACGGCGTCGTCTCGATCCGGCTGCAGGACGTCGAGGGCGAGGAGGTCTGGTGGGAGGAGGAACACCGGTTCGGCACCTCCACCGCGCGCGTCGCCGTGGTCGACAAGCGCGGCATCCCGCTCTCGGTCGACAAGGTCGGCCACCTCGGCCGTGCCTTCCTGGAGACCCCCGACGAGGTCAAGCACGAGCTGCTCGTGGCGACCAGTGAGGTGCTGACCGTGCTGCGCGAGCAGTGCGGCGTGGACGCCTATCTCTGCTACGGCGCGCTGCTCGGGGCGGTGCGCAGCGGCCGGATGATCGGCCACGACTCCGATGTCGACGTCTGCTACTACAGCCACCAGGCCACGCCCGTCGACATCATCCGGGAGAGCTACCGGGTCGAGCGGATCGTCCGGGCACAGGGCTGGACCGTCACCCGGATGTCGGGCGCCGACATCAAGGTGGTCCGGCTCCTCGGCAACGGCGCCAAGGCCCATATCGACATCTTCGGCGCCTTCACCGTCGCCGGCACCTTCTACCAGCTCGGCAACCGCAACGGCGCCTTCGACGTCGCCGAGCACCTGCTGCCGCTGGACACCGTCACCCTGGAGGGCGTGGAGTTCCCGGCGCCGCGGCACCCCGAGGAGATGCTGGCCTTCATCTACGGGCCGCACTGGCAGGTTCCCGACCCCTCCTTCGTGCATCGGGACAACCCGTACGGCGTCGCCCGGCTCAACGGCTGGCTGCGCGGCTTCCGCGACGGCCTGGCGCTGTGGAACGACGTCTACGACCAGCGCGCCGGCGAGATCTCCCGCGAGCCCACCGAGTTCGCTCGCTGGGTCGCCGACCAGATCGGGCCGGAGGACAAGGTCGTGGATCTCGGCGCCGGCACCGGTCGTGACGCCCGCTGGTTCGCGCGCGAGGGACACCGGGTGCGCGCCGTCGACTTCTCGCGTCGCTCCTACGCCCGCACCCACCGCTTCCGCGGCGTCCGAGCCGACCAGACCATGCTCAACGAGCTGCGCCGGGTGCTCAGCCTGGGCGCCATGCTGGCTCGCGACCCGCACCACCTCTACGGCCGGCAGTTCCTCGGCTGCCTCGACGAGACCGCCCGGGCCAACCTGTTCCGGCTCGGCGCGATGGCGCTGCGCGGCGGCCAGTCGATGTTCCTGGAGTTCTCCGCTACCGCCGGCCGCGACGTCCCCGACCCGCAGCCCCGGCCGCTGGTCCGCCGGCTCGACCCGGCTCGGGTCGCCGCCGAGGTGGCCGCCAGCGGCGGCCGGGTCGACTACTGTGAGACCACCGCCGGCCTCGACATGTTCGAGGCTCCCGACCCGGCTGTGTGTCGTATGCGGATCACCTGGTCAGAGCCGAAGGAGACCACTGATGGCTGACGCCGAGCCCCTGCGGGAGCGAGTCGCGCGCTTGGAGCAGGAGGTCGCGGACAACCGCGTGCTGCGGCGCCGGGTCGAGGAGCTGACCGAGCAGCTCGGGCAGCTGCTGGTCGCGGTCCAGGACCAGGACGAGGCCAGGATCGCCGAGCTCACGGCGGCGCTCCGCGACACGATCTGATGTCAGCGCTCGACATGTCGCGGCCCGGCGCCCCCGGGCCCGCGATCACCCGGCGCGGACTCGTCCTGGTCGGCGTGCCCCAAGTGCCGCTGCTGGTGCACTTCGACGACCAGTACGTCTGGTCCTTCACGCCGGGCCGCGACGGCAGCCTCGACGGCGAGACCTTCCGGATCGACTGGCCCGGGGTGATGCGGCCGTTCCTGTCCGGCACCACCCGGGTCCGGGTGGCGACGTACGGCGCCGAGGTGGTCGTCCACGACGCCGAGGTGCGTTTCGGCGACGGCGAGGACCGGGTCCGGTTCGTGGACGAGCAGGGGGCGCCGTACTCCGTCGACAAGGTCGGCCACCTGACCCGGGCCTTCGAGGAGACCTCCGCCGACGTCAAGGCGGAGCTGCTCGAGGCCACCCGCACGGTGCTGCGCGAGCTGCGGGAGCGCTGCGGGGTGGACGCCTACCTCTGCTACGGCGCGCTGCTCGGCGCGGTCCGGCAGGGCACCATGCTCGGCCACGACTCCGACGTCGACCTGTGCTACTACACCCCGCACACGGCGCCCGCCGACATCATCCGGCAGAGCTACCGGATCCAGCGCGAGCTGCGGGCCCTCGACTGGCGGATCCTGCGGATGTCCGCCGGCGACATCAAGGTCATCTGGCCGCTCTCCGACGGCCGCAACGCCCACATCGACATCTTCTCCGCCTTCACGATCAACGGCACCTTCTACCAGTTCGGCAACCGCAACGGCGTCTTCGACGTGGCCGAGCACCTGCTGCCGCTGGGCACCATCGAGCTGGAGGGCGTGGAGTTCCCGGCGCCGCGGCATCCCGAGGAGATGCTGGCCTTCCTCTACGGCCGCAACTGGCGGGTGCCCGACCCCGGCTTCCGCTACCGGGACAGCCCCGTCGGCACCCGCAGGCTGGACCAGTGGTTCCGGGGCATCCGCACCGAGGTGTCCGCCTGGGGACGGGTGTTCCGGGCCCCCGCGGTCGAGCGGATCCCCACCGGTCCGTCGGCGTTCGCGCGCTGGGTCGAGCCGCAGCTCGACCCCGGCGCCCGGGTCGTCGACCTCGGCGCCGGCACCGGCCGCGACACCTTCTGGCTCGGCGAGCAGGGCCACCCGGTGATCGCCACCGACTTCTCGCTGCCGGCCCTCGCCCACATCCGCCGTCGTCGTACCGAGCTCGTGGAGCGGGCCGGCGTGGAGATCGGCGAGCAGACCTGGGAGGCCGCCTGTGAGCAGGCCGGGATCGCCCCGATCCGGATCGACATGCTGATCCTCAACGACCTGCGCCAGGTCCTCTCCCAGCTGGCCACGCTCTCGCGGAACCCACACCACCTCTACGCCCGTGGCCTGATCGGCTCGCTGGACGAGGCCGCCCGGGCCAACCTGTTCCGGCTGGCCTCGGGGGTGCTGCGCGCTGCCGGTCCTGGTGGCCCGGCGCTGTTCCTGGAGTTCTCGGCGGTCGTGCCCGACCAGGAGCCGCCGCTGCCCGAGCCCACCGGACTGACCCGGCGCTTCGATCCGGAGTGGCTGCGCCAGGAGGCGGTGGCGCACGGTGGTGTGGTGGAGTTTCTCGAGATCGGCCCCGGGACCGATATGTTCGACCTGCCGGATCCGGCCGTGGCGCGGATGCGGGTGGTCTGGCGCTAGGCCCGCGTTGTGCGGGCACAACTTCATTCCCCGGTTGGTCTGCCGGCCGAAGGGGAGCCCCGCCCAGGCGGGCACAACTTCATTCCCCGGTTGGTCTGCCGGTAGGGCCCGCCTGACTTTGAATCAGGACTAGCGACGCAGGTTCGACTCCTGCCCGGGGAGCATGGTGAACGAGCTGACGGTGATCGTGCTGGCGGCCGGGGCGGGCACGCGGATGAAGTCCAAGACGCCCAAGGTGCTGCACGAGGTGGCGGGACGCAGCATGGTGGGGCACGTGCTGGGCGTCGTACGCGCTCTGGAGCCCAGCCGCGTCGTCGCCGTCGTCGGGCACCAGCGCGAGCTGGTGGCCGCCCACGTCGCCGAGCTCGACCCGGACGCGGTCGTCGCGGTGCAGGAGGAGCAGCTCGGCACCGGGCACGCGGTGCGGGTCGCCGTCGAGGCGCTGGGCGAGGTGAGCGGCACCGTCCTGGTGGCCTACGCCGACACGCCGCTGCTGCGGGTCGAGAGCCTGCGCGACCTGCTGGCCGGCCACACCGCCGCCGGCCACGCGGCGACCATCCTGAGCGGCGTGGTCGACGACCCGTTCGGCTACGGCCGCATCGTGCGCGGCGGCGACGGCGGCGTGAGCGCGATCGTCGAGGAGAACGACGGCGACGAGGCGACCCGGCGGATCACCGAGATCAACTCCGGCATCATCGCCTTCGACGCCGCCTTCCTGGCCGACGTACTGCCCCGGCTGACCGACGACAACGCCAAGCGCGAGTTCTACCTCACCGACACCGTCGGGCTGGCGCGTCGGGACGGCCTCACCGTCGGCGCCGTGGTCGTCGCGGACTCCAGCGAGATCGAGGGCGCCAACGACCGCGAGCAGCTGGCCGCTATCGGCCGGGAGCTCAACCGGCGGGTGCTCTCGCGGTGGATGCTGGACGGGGTGACCATCGTCGACCCGGCCACCACCTGGATCGACGCCGATGCCGAGCTCGCCGCCGACGTGACGCTGCTGCCCGGCGTACAGCTGCTCGGCGCCACCAAGGTGGACCAGGACGCCGTGATCGGACCCGACACCACGCTCAAGGACTGCGAGATCGGAGCCGGCGCCCGGGTGGTGCGCAGCCACGCCAACCTGGCCGCGGTCGGGCCGGGCGCCGAGGTCGGTCCGTTCTCCTACCTGCGGCCGGGGACCGTTCTGGGCAAGGGCGGCAAGATCGGCGGCTTCGTCGAGACCAAGAACGCCTCGATCGGTGACGGTGCCAAGGTGCCCCACCTCTCCTATGTCGGCGACGCCGAGATCGGCGAGGGCACCAACATCGGCGCCGGCACGATCTTCGCCAACTACGACGGCGTGAACAAGCACCGCACCGTGGTCGGGCGGCACGCCAAGACCGGCTCCAACAACACCTTCGTCGCCCCGGTCACCATCGGCGACGGCGCGTCCACCGGCGGCGGCACCGTGGTCCGCGGCGAGGTGCCGGCGGGAGCGCTAGCGGTCTCCGCCGGGCCGCTGCGGATCATCGAGGGCTGGGCGCTGGCCAAGCGGCCCGGCACCCCGCAGGCAGCGGCCGCGGAAACGGCCGGTGAACGCTCGTCGTCCCACGCTGCGACGAGTGCGGGCGACCCCAGTGTTGGGGAGTCGTCGCCGGGTGCGACACAATCCTGATCGGACCCCGCACTCTCGACAGCAGGAGCGGCACGTGACCGGAATCCAGAAGACCACTGAGAAGCACCTGATGGTCTTCAGCGGTCGGGCCCACCCCGAGCTCGCCGAGGAGGTCGCCGAGCTGCTCGGCACCGAGCTGGTCCCCACCGAGGCGCGCGACTTCGCCAACGGCGAGACCTACGTCCGCTACGCCGAGTCGGTGCGCGGCTGCGACGCCTTCGTGCTGCAGAGCCACACCGCGCCGATCAACTCCTGGATCATGGAGCAGCTGATCATGGTGGACGCCCTCAAGCGCGCCTCCGCCAAGCGGATCACCGTCGTGATGCCGTTCTGGGGCTACAGCCGGCAGGACAAGAAGCACCGCGGCCGCGAGCCGATCTCCGCCCGGCTGATCGCCGACCTGTTCAAGACCGCCGGCGCCGACCGCATCATCACCGTCGACCTCCATGCCGACCAGCTGCAGGGCTTCTTCGACGGCCCCGTCGACCACCTGATGGCGCTGCCGCTGCTGACCGACTACATCAAGCAGAAGTACGGCGACCAGGACCTCGCCGTGGTCTCCCCGGACGCCGGCCGGATCAAGGTCGCGGAGAAGTGGGCGGCCAAGCTCGGCGACGTACCTCTGGCGTTCATCCACAAGACCCGCCGCACCGATGTCGCCAACGAGGTCGTCGCCAACCGGGTCGTGGGTGAGGTCTCCGGCAAGATCTGCGTGCTGACCGACGACATGATCGACACCGCCGGCACCATCGTGAAGGCCGCCGAGGCGATCATGAAGGACGGCGCCGCCGGCGTGGTCATCGCGGCCACCCATGCCATCCTTTCCGACCCCGCCGTCGACCGGCTCAAGAACTGCTCGGCGGTCGAGGTCGTCATCACCAACACGCTGCCGGTGCCGGAGGAGAAGCAGTTCGACAAGCTCACCACGCTGTCGATCGCCCCGCTGGTCGCTCGCGCCATCCGCGAGGTCTTCACCGACGGCTCGGTGACCTCGATGTTCGACGGCCAAGCCTGAGGGACCTGAGGATTTCGCCGTACGTCCCCGCCTCTCCTAAGATCTGAGGGTTGCCTCGGCGAGGGAGAGCTGACTCCGTGATCGACAGGGCGGCCGGTCCACGCCGCGCGCCCCACGGATGCGCGGCGTTCGCTGTCTCTCGACCGCGGCAGAGCACCCGTCCGTTCATCCCCCACAGGAGCACGAGCATGTCCAGCGAGAAGATCACCGCCGAGAAGCGCACCGAGTTCGGCAAGGGCGCCGCCCGCCGCATCCGCCGCGACAACAAGATCCCCGCCGTCATCTACGGCCACGGCGCCGACGCCATCCACGTCACCCTGCCGGGCCACGAGACCACCATGGCTCTCAAGCACCACGGCCAGAACGCGCTGCTCGAGCTCGACATCGACGGCAAGACCCAGCTCGCGCTGACCAAGCAGGTCCAGGTCGACCACATCCGCCGCGTCATCGAGCACATCGACTTCGTTGCCGTGAAGGCCGGCGAGAAGGTCACCGTCGAGATCCCGATCGTCACCGTCGGTGACGCCGCTCCCGACACCCTGGTGACGGTGGAGCACACCACCATCGCGGTCGAGGCCGAGGCCACTCACGTGCCGGAGTCGATCGAGGTCAGCGTTGCCGGCCTCGAGGCCGGCGCCCAGATCCTGGCCGGCGACATCACCCTCGCTGCGGGCCTGAGCCTGGTCCTCGACGCCCAGGCCCTGGTCGTGCACGTCTCGGCCTCGCCGACGGCGGCCCAGGTCGAGGCCGCGCTCGAGTCCGCCGAGGCCGAGGCCGGCATCGTGCACGAGGCGCCGGCCGACGAGGCCGCTGCCGAGTGACCTCGGCCGACCTCTGGTCATGACGTCTGACGAGGCCTGGCTGGTCGTCGGGCTGGGCAACCCCGGCCCGACGTACGCCGGACATCGCCACAACATCGGCTACCTCGTCGCCGACGAGCTGGCCGTGCGGCTGGGTGGGAAGTTCAAGTCCCACAAGGCCAGCCGCTGCGACGTCGTCGAGGGCCGCCTGAGGATGGGCGGCCCTCGCGTCATCCTCGGCCGCCCGCGCTCCTATATGAACGAGACCGGCGGACCGGTCAAGGCGCTCGCCACCTTCTACAAGGTGGCCCCCGACCACCTGATCGTCATCCACGACGAGCTCGACATCCCGTTCGACACCATGCGGGTCAAGCTGGGCGGCGGCGACAACGGGCACAACGGCCTGAAGTCGATCCGCGGCAGCCTCGGCACCGGCGACTTCTACCGGGTCCGCGTCGGCATCGGCCGGCCGCCGGGGCGTCAGGACGTCGCCGACTTCGTGCTCTCCAACTACACCGCCGCCGAGCGGAAGGTGCTGCCGTTCCAGGTCGACACCGCCGCCGACGCCGTCGAGTCGCTGGTGACCGACGGCCTGGAGAGGACCCAGCAGCGGTTCAACTCCTAGGGCGATCAGGGACTTCTCGAGGGGCCATGAGGGACCTCTCGGCGGGCCATGTGGGACCTCTCGGCGGGTCAGTAGGCGCCTCGGTGGCTGAGCACCGCGCGGAGGGTGCGAGCCACGATCACCAGGTCGCGCTGCAGCGTCCAGTTGTCGACATAGTCGAGGTCGAGGCGGACCGACTCCTCCCACGACAGGTCCGAGCGACCGGAGACCTGCCACAGCCCGGTCAGCCCCGGCCGCACCGCGAGTCGGCGCCGGGGGTCGACGTCGTACGACGACACCTCGGCCGGCAGCGCGGGGCGCGGGCCGACCAGCGCCATGCTGCCGGCGACGACGTTGACCAGCTGCGGCAGCTCGTCGAGCGAGAACTTGCGCAGCACCCGGCCGACTCGGGTCACCCGGGGATCGGCCCGGACCTTGAACAGCGGTCCGTCGCATTCCGAGGTGAGCTCGGCGCGGCGCTGCTCCGCGTCGACGTACATGGTGCGGAACTTGAGCATGGTGAAGGTGCGGCCGTCGCGGCCGACCCGGGTCTGCCGGAACAACGCGGGACCGGCCGAGTCCAGCTTGACCAGGACCGTCAGCGCGAGCAGTACCGGCGCGAGCAGCGTCAGCCCCACCACCGCCGCGATCCGCTCCCAGAGCGACTTCACCACCGCCGCGGCGCCCTGCCGGGCAGCGGGGCGCAATGCCACCACGCCCAGCCGGCCCAGCCGGGTGGGCGCCACTCGCCGGGGGTGTACGTCGGCGAGGCCGGCGCCCACCAGCAGCGGGATGCCCGCCCGCTCCAGGTGCCAGCCGACCCGCCGCAGTCCGTGGTCGTCGGCGGCGCCGGGCAGCGCCAGCACCAGCTCCGGGCGGATCCCGACGAGCAGCCGGGGCAGCTCCTCGGGCAGGCAGCCGGCGACCGGCGTCAGCCGGCCGTGGGTCAGGTCGCGCAGGGAGTCCCACGCGGCGGCCACCTGCTCGGGCGACCCGAGCAGCACCGTCTGCCACGGCTCCCCATGCCGCTCGGCCCGCAGCCGCAGCCCGGTGCCGACCGCGATCAGGGTCAGCGCCGCCAGCGTCGCCACGGCGGTGATCCCGAGCAGTCGGCCGGAGTCGAGCGGGAGCACCCCGGCGGCGTCCAGGGGCCACTGTGCCAAGGCGACGCAGACCGCCACCCGGAGCACCGATCGGGTCTGGACGGCTCCTCGCGCGGCGGCCCGCCAAGGGGCTTGCCGACCACCGCGCGAGGAGCGTGGGAGTGCGGGGATCCGACGCCGGTCGACGGGCACGGTCGCCGAGGTCGCGACGTTGGGGATCATCGCCACGGCTCTGCTTCCCTCCAGCCTGGTTGGTGTCCGACTCGGCCGGGTCCGGTGACCCCGCGACCACGAGGCTATGAGTTGTCTGTGCCTCGCGGCATGCCACAAATGCGGGAAGAAATCGCCGGACATGGTCGTCCGCGGGGCAGGCAGAACCGTCGAGTCGGCAGAAGTGCGGGCCGTAGAACCGTCGAAGAGGCGCAAGAGGCGGTGGTGCGACATGAAAAAGAGCGACATGGGACAAAAAAAGACGGACAATTGCAAGAACTAAACCCCAACAAAAGCCACATACAAGATAATAAGACCCCCAAATATGCCAACAAGAAAGATATACC
>NZ_JASGDQ010000078.1:0-28619 GCF_047607185.1 Nocardioides sp.
CACAAGTGCAGGCCCCACAACCGCCGAGTCGGCACAAGTGCAGGCCCCACAACCGCCGAGTCGGCACAAGTGCAGGCACTCGACCTGCACTTCTGCCGACTCGCGGGTTCTCAGACCCGCACTTCTGCCGACTCGCGCATTCTCAGACCCGCACTTCTGCCGACTCGGCGTCAAGGGGGCATCAGCGGCCGAAGACCGACTCCCGCTTCATGAGCAGGCTGTAGAGCGTCTGCTGGATGGTTTCCCGGACCTGGTCGGTGACGTTGAAGACCAGCATGGGGTCGTCGGCGGCGCCGGCGTCGTACTCGTCGGTCCTGATCGGCTCGCCGAACTCGATGAGCCACTTCGACGGCAGCGGGATGGCGCCGAGCGGGCCGAGCAGTGGGAAGAACGGCGTGATCGGCAGGTAGGGCAGTCCGAGGACACGGGCGAGGGAAGGCAGGTTGCCGACCAGCGGGTAGATCTCCTCGGCGCCGACGACGGAGACCGGCACGATCGGTACGCCGGTGCGCAGTGCGGCGGAGACGAAGCCGCCCCGTCCGAACCGCTGCAGCTTGTAGCGCTCGCTGTAGGGCTTGCCGATGCCCTTGAAGCCCTCCGGCCAGACGCCGACGAGCTCACCACCGCGCAGCATCCGCTCGGCGTCCTCGTTGCAGGCCAGCGTGGCGCCGCTCTTGCGGGCGAGGGAGCTGACGAACGGCATCTGGAAGACCAGGTCGGCGCCGAGCGGGCGCAGGAAGCGGCCGGTGTGGTCGTGGACCTGGACGAGCGTCATCAGCGCGTCCATGGGCAGCGTGCCGGAGTGGTTGGAGACGATCAGCGCGCCGCCCTCGGTGGGGATGTTCTCGGCGCCGATCACCTCGATCCTGAACCACTTCTCGGCGACCGGCCGGAGCGCGCTGAACAGAAAGCGCTGGGTCAGCTCGGCGTCGAAGCCGAACTCGTCGACGACGTAGTCGCCGGTGAGCCGACGGCGCAGGAAGGCCAGCAGCCTGGCCAGCTGCGGCTCCCAGCTCTCGCCCCAGAACTCCACAGCGGCCGACTCGAAGGCTGCCAGCCAGTCGCCGACGGGGATGCCCGGCCGTCTCCCGGTGGCGGCGACCGGCTCGGGCGTCTCCTCGGCCGCAGCAGCGACCTCCGCGGCCACGGCTTCAGCCACAGTCTCGGGCGCGGTCTCCTCGGCGACAGCCTCCTCGATCGGCTCGGCCGGCACCGCCTCCACCGGCTTCTCGGCGGGCGACGGCCTCGCCGCAGACCGGGCGGCGGAGCGCGGTGCCAGGCTCCTGGCGGCCGCAGAGGGCCGCTGGCCGGTGCCCCGGCCGGGTCGGCCGCGGGTGCCGATCGGGATGATCTCGGCGTCGCCCATGTCAGTGCTCACCTCCGGGTCCACCGCTCGGGGAGGCCGTGCTCAGCGGGCTCGCCTCCAGCCGCGTCGACAGCAGCCGGCTCTCGAGGCCGGCCAGCGCCCGATCGGCCCGGCCACCGGTGGGATGCAGGTTGCTGGCGAAGTCGTCGAGCGCGGCGGCGGTGGAGTAGCGCGGCTCGAAGCCGAGGTCGCGACGCATCCGGGTGGTGTCGACGCCACGACCGAAAGTCAGGAAGGCCCGCAGCTCCGGCGAGAACTCGGCGACGCGGGCCGAGCGGAGCAGATTGCCCAGGCCGCCGACCGCGAAGCCGGGCATGGGCAGCACCGGCCGCTGCAGGCGTCGTACGACCTGCGAGAGCGCCAGCACACCGTCGCCCGCGATGTTGTAGGTGCCAGGACGCTCGGCGCCGACGGCGTGGCCCAGCGCGCCGAGCAGGTCGCGCTCGTGGAGGAACTGCAGCCGCGGGTCGAAGCCGAGGACGGCGGGGATGACCGGCAGCCGGAGATATTGTGCGATCGGGCTCATCACGTGCGGGCCGATGACATTGGCGCAGCGCAGCAGGGTGACGGCGACGTCGGAGCGCCGGCGGGCGAACCCCCTGACATAGCCCTCGATCTCGGCGACGTCCTTGGCATAGCCGCTGCGGGGCTGCCTGCGGGGCTCCATCTCCTCGGTGAACATCGCCGGATCGCGGTTGCTGGCGCCGTACACGGTGGTCGAGGACTTCACCACCAGGCTGGTCACGCTCGACGCCTTCTGGCAGGCGGCCAGCAACTGCATGGTGCCGATGACGTTGAGTTCCTTCATCGTCGTCCGGCCGCCGCTGGGCCCGGGCGTGGAGATGACGCTCATGTGGACGACGGTGTCGACGTCCTCCTTGGCGATCACCTTGGCGATGACGGGATTGCGGATGTCGGCGCGCACGAAGGACATACCGCCGACGTCGCCACGAGGGGGTACGACGTCCACGCCGATGACCCGCTCGACACGGGGATGCTCGGCGGCGGCGAGCGCGAACTTGCGACCGAGGTCTCGGGAGACCCCGGTAACGAGAACGACGCGACCGGCCACGCGCAAACCCTAGCGGGCCGGGGCCGACGTCGCGTCGTCGTGTTGCCTGGCTCTCATCGAGTCAGGCGCCGGGCGTGTCTCCGGTTCGGAGGACACACCCTGGCGGTCACTTGCCGAGCTTGCGACGCGCCACGCGCGTCTTCTTCAGCAGCTTGCGGTGCTTCTTCTTGGCCATGCGCTTGCGGCGCTTCTTGATGACAGAACCCACGGGAGACCTTTCACGACGTCACGCCCGCCTGCGGGCGGACCGGCCAAGCCTAGCCGCCAGCCGTCGAGCGGTCGAAATCAGCCCGCGTTGTAGAAGGAGTTCTTGATGTACTCGTCGGCGTCCTCCTCGCGGACGCGGAACGAGCGACCGACCCTGACGGCCGGGAGTTCACCGCTGTGCACGAGGCGATAGACGGTCATCTTCGAGACGCGCATCATCGCGGCGACCTCGGCAACCGTCAGGAACTTCGCCTCAGAGAGCTCGGGCTTGCCAGCCATCTGTTCCACCGTTTCTTTCTCCGGTGCGCCATCGGCTTCCCCACCGATGATCACACGCACCGCGCGCAAGTGAGAATAGGGCCTGATGTGACTCGTGGGGAAGGGGAAGTTTGTGGGTTTCTTGTGACCATCGGCGTGTCGCCTTGAAATCCGTCTCACCAGGGCTCTGGATCGAGTCCGTACAGCGGGAAGGCGGCGACCCGGGTCGCGTGCACCTGCCGGTCGAGCCAGGCATCGGGGTCGTAGCCCTCTCTCCAGTCACGGTAGCGCGGCGGGCGACCGTCGGTCATCCGCGCGGGAGCCACCCGGCCCAGCCGCTGCTCGATGTGCTCGCGCCAGCCGCCCGGGGTCTCGATCTCCGGGGCGAGCGGGTTGCCGGCCACGGTCGCCAGCAAGTGGGTCCAGGCGCGGGGTACGACGTCCACCACGGCGTACCCGCCGCCGCCGAAGGCCACCCAGCGGCCGTCGGCGACGTCGTGGGCGAGCTCGTGGAGAGAGAGGTACGCCGCCCGCTGGCCGTCGACGGTGAGCATCAGATGGGCGAGGGGGTCCTCGCTATGGGAGTCGCAGCCCTGCTGCGTGACGAGGATGTCCGGCTTGAAGGCGTGGAGCAGGTCGGGCACCACGGCATGGAAGGCGCGTAGCCAGCCCGAGTCGGCGGTGCCCGGCGGGAGCGCGACGTTGACGGCGGTGCCGAGTGCGTCGGGGCCGCCCAGGTCGCCGGCGAAGCCGGTCCAGGGGAAGAGCAGCTGCCCGGTCTCGTGAAGGCTGATCGTCAGCACCCGGGGGTCGTTCCAAAACGCCCGCTCGACGCCGTCACCGTGATGGACGTCGACGTCGACATAGGCGACCCGCTGGGCGCCGTGGTCGAGCAGCCACTGGATGCCGGCCGCGACGTCGTTGTAGACGCAGAAGCCACTGGCCATCCCGCGCATCGCGTGATGGAGCCCGCCGGTGATGTTGGCAGCGTGCAGCGCCTGACCCTCCCATACCCGCCGGCAGGCCTCGACACTGGCGCCGACGATGTGGGCGCTGGCGTGGTGCATCCCCCGGAAGACCGGGTCGTCCTCGGTGCCGAGGCCGTGGGCGATGTCGGGCAGACCGGTCTCGGAGGCCTTCATGACGGCCTCGATGTAGGCGGGGTCATGCACCGTCGCCAGCAGGTCGAGATCGGCCATCGGCGCGTCGGCGCGGGCGAGGCCGTCGAGCACGCCGAGCTCCTCGGCGAGCCGCATCGTCAGGTCGACCCGCACCGGACTCATCGGATGACTGGGGCCGAAGTCGTACTCCGTCAGGCTCTGGTCGAAGACGACCGTCGCCGGCCCGCTGCAGTCCACGTTGGCGAACCTACTCCCCCGGTGTGGCGCTCGTCGCACCCACCCCAGACTTGAACGTGTTCACGATGGTGCGCGCCGACCGCCCAGGGCTGAGAGTCTGGAGTGTGAGGCGCACCTGGTGCGCCTCACACTCCGGACTCTCGCGATCAGCCCTCTTCGGCGATCTCGCGAGAGCGGTCGCGGTTGGCCCGGGTAGCGTCGAGGAAGGCGGCTCGGAGGCCGGCCGCCTCGAAGACCCGGATCGCCGCCGCCGTGGTGCCGCCCGGTGAGGTGACCTGCTCGCGCAGCACCGCCGGGTGCTCGCCGGACTCCTTGAGCAGCGCCGAGGAGCCGGCCAGGGTCTGGTTGACCAGTCGCGCCGAGACCGGGCGGGTGAGGCCGAGGTGGACGCCGGCCTCGATCAGGGCCTCCGCCACGTAGAAGAGGTACGCCGGACCGGAGCCCGACACCGCGGCGCCGGCGTCGAGCAGCCTCTCGGGCAGCACCACCGTCTCGCCGACGGCCGCCATCAGCGACTCGACCAGCTCCACCTGCTCGGGCGATGCCGAGACGCCGGCGGAGACGATCGACATGCCCTGCCCGATCACCGCCGGCGTGTTGGGCATGACGCGCACGACCGACACCCCGGACGGGACGGCGGCCTCCATGGCGGTGGTCGTGGTGCCCGCCGCGAGCGAGACGACCAACTGCCCGGCGTGCAGCGGCAGCGAGGAGAGCACGGGGACGATGTCGTAGGGCTTGACGCCGAGGATCACCACCTCGGCGGAGGCGGCCGCCTCCGGGCCGGGCAGCGCCGTGACGCCGTACCGCTCCTCGAGCTCGGCGCCCTGCTCGACCCGGCGCACCCCCACGAAGAGCGAGGAGGGCGCGTGGCCGGCCTTGATCAGACCGGCGAGCACGGCCTCGCCCATGTTGCCGACACCGATGATCGCGATGGTGGTCACGGTCAAGCAGTCTAGGGAGTACGTCGGCGCAGGGTGGCCGCACCCAGCACCAGGCCGGCCACCGCGAAGGCCGCCACCACCGCCAGATCGCGCCAGACCGCACCGGCCGAGGAGGAGCCGACCAGGTGCCTCATCGCGTCCACGGCATAGGAGAGCGGCAGCACGTCGCTGATCCCGCCGAGCACCGAGGGCAGTGAGGAGCGGGAAACGAACAGCCCGCACAGCAGGATCTGCGGGATGACGACGACCGGCATGAACTGCACCGCCTGGAACTCCGTCTGGGCGAAGGCGCTCACGAGCAGGCCGAGCGCGGTGCCGAGCACGGCGTCACAGACGGCGACCAGGCCGAGCAGCAGCAGCGACCCGGACACGTCGAGACCCAGCAGGCCGACACTGACGCCGACCGCGATCACCGACTGCACGGCGGCGAGCAGCCCGAAGGCCAGCGCGTAGCCGACCAGGAAGTCGAGCTTGCCCATCGGCATGGCGAGCAGCCGCTCCAGGGTGCCCGAGGAGCGCTCGCGCAGGGTGGTGACCGAGGTGACCAGGAACATCACGATGAACGGGAAGAGCGCCAGCAGCGCCGGCCCCAGTTCGTCGAACGGCGAGACCGGCAGGTCGTGGAACATCCACCACAGCAGCGTCATCAACAGCGCCGGGACGAGCAGCAGCATGGCCAGCGTGCGGCGGTCGCGGCCTACCTGGGCCAGCACCCGGGCGGCGACGGCGAGGGTGATCCGCGGCGTCATGAGGCACGCACCAGGGCGAGGAAGGCCTGCTCGATGTGGTCGGCACCGGCCTGTGCCTTGATCGATGCCGGCGTGCCGGCGGCGAGGAAGACGCCGTCGCGCATCAGCAGCAGCTCGTCGCAGCGGTCGGCCTCGTCCATGACGTGGCTGGAGACCAGTACGCCGGCACCGTCGTCGGCGAGCCGGTGGAATATCGCCCACAGGTCCTCGCGCAGCACCGGGTCGAGGCCGACCGTCGGCTCGTCGAGCACCAGCAGGTCGGGGCTGCCCAGCAGCGCCACGGCGAGGGAGACCCGGGAGCGCTGACCACCGGAGAGATTGCGTACGACGGCCCCGGCGTGCGACCCGAGGTCGACCGCCGTGATCACCCGGTCGACGTCGCCGGCTCCCAGGACCCGGGCGAAGAAGCGAAGGTTCTCGGTCACGGTGAGGTCGTCGTAGACCGAGGCCGCCTGGGTGACATAGCCGATCCGGTGGCGCAGCGCCGGGCTGCCGGCCGGGGAGCCGAGCACCGTCAGGGCGCCGGTGACGCCGGCCTGGACGCCGACGATCGACCGCATCAGCGTCGACTTGCCGCAGCCGGAGGGGCCGAGCAGGCCGGTGATCCGGCCAGCAGGCACCGACAGCGACACGTCGTGGAGCACCTCGCGGCCACCACGCACCACCCGCAGGTCCGTCGCCTCGACGACATTATTCATCACATGATGAAATCTACTGCCGGGCGCGGCTCATGGCAACGGGCCGGTGAGATAGCGCTGCAGCGTCGGCCCTACCGCCGCCACCACCTCCTCGGCCGGCATCGAGGCCAGCGGCTCGAGCCGAGCCAGGTAGCGCAGCACCAGGACGCCGATGATCTGGCTGATCACCAGCGGCAGCCGGCGCTCGGTCTGGTCGACACCGAGCTCGGCCAGCACCGGGCCGATCACGACCGGCAGGAAGCCGTCCTGCAGCAGATGGCCCGACGGGTCGGTCAGGCCGCGCGCCAGCGCGAGCAGCGGCAGCCGGAGCTCGTCGTCGTCCCACACGCCCAGGATCGTGGCCAGGATCCGCTCCCCCGCGCCCTCGGGGCCGGCGGCGATCACCGGCGCCAGCACCTCGCGCGGGTCCACCGGCATCTCCAGCGCGGCCAGGAAGAGGTCGCGTTTGCTGCCGAAGTAGTGGTGCACCAGCGCCGGGTCGACGCCCGCCTCCGCGGCGACCGACCGCACCGAGACGGCCGCGAACCCCGCGGCGGCGAACCGCTCCCGGGCGACGGCGAGGATCGCGGCCCGCGTGTCGGGGGCACCCGGCCGCCGCCCGCGCCGCCCCCCGCCGGTCATGGCGTCGGCACTCGCAGGTGCTCGCGCGCGAACTCCAGCGACTCGCGCAGGTCAGCCTCCCGGTCGGCCTTCGAGACGGCCTTGCGGGTGTTGATCTCGACCACGATCTCGCCGTCGAACCCGGTCGCGGCCAGGTGCTGGAGGAAGCCGGCCGCGCCCGTCGTACCCCGTCCCGGGACCAGGTGCTCGTCCTTGGCCCCCGGCGTGCCGTCGGTGAGGTGGACATGGCGCAGCCGCGACCCAAGCCGCGAGGCCATCGACACCACGTCGTCGCCGGCGATCGCGGCGTGGGAGAGGTCGATGGTGGCGTTGGCGTAGGTCTCGGCGGAGGGGTCGCGGGAGGGGAGGTACATCTCGACGGCGCGGCGGGAGGAGGCGCGCCAGGGGTACATGTTCTCGACCGCGAAGAAGAGGCCGGTCTCCTTCTCCATCCGCTCGACACCGGCCACGAAGCCGGCGGCGTAGTCCCGCTGCCAGCGGAACGGCGGATGTACGACGACGGTCCGGGCGCCGACCGCGCGCGCCATCTCGGCGGAGCGCTCCAGCTTGCCCCACGGCTCGGTGCCCCAGACCCGCTGGGTGAACAGCAGGCAGGGCGCGTGGATCGCGCTGACGGGCATGGCGTGGTGCTCGGAGAGCTGCTTGACGGCCTCGATCTGCTGGGAGAGGCCGTCGACGCCGACCATCACCTCGACGGCGTCGTACCCGAGCACGGCGGCGTAGGCGAAGGCGTGCGCCGTGGACTCGGGATAGACCGAGACGGTGGAGAGGCCGATCCGGGTCATCACTCCGAGCCCAGCACCGAGATCTGGTCGAGCCGCTCCAGGATCACGCCCTCGCGCAGCGCCCACGGGCAGATCTCGAGCTCGGCGAGATCGAAGATGTCCATGCACGCCTCAGCGACGAGCGCGCCCGGCACGATCTGGTGGGCGCGACTCGGGCTGACCCCCGGCAGGCTGGCGAGCTCCTCCGGCGGGGTCTGGACCAGCTTGGGGATCCAGCTGCGCAGCTCCTCCAGCGGGAGGGTACGGCGGACCAGCGCCCCCTCCCCCGACGGCGCCGCCCCACAGATGCGGGCCAGCGACCGGAACGTCTTCGAGGTCGCCACCGCCCGGTCCGGCACGCCGGCGCGGATCAGGTGGCCGGCGTGCTCGGCGATGTCGGCCCGGATGGAGCGCCGTAGCGTCCGCAGCGCCTCCTCGTCGGGACCCTGGCCGATCCCGGGCCGGCCCTCGGGACCACCGAAGTAGGTACGGGCCAGCCGGGCCGCGCCCAGCGGCAGCGACCAGGCCACGTCGGGCGCCTCGTCGGAGCCGCCGGCCAGCTCCAGCGAGCCGCCGCCGATGTCGAAGACCGCGAGCCGGCCGGCGGACCAGCCGAACCACCGGCGCACCGCGAGGAACGTCAGCCGGGCCTCGTCCTCCCCGCTGAGGACCTCGATCCCCACCCCGGTGCGCTCCGCGACGTGTGACAGCACCTCGTCGGAGTTGACCGCGTCGCGCACCGCCGAGGTCGCGAAGGCGAGCATCTCCGAGCAGCCCTTGTCCTCGGCGACCCGTACCGACCCCTCCGTGAAGGACGCCAGCGCGTCGATGCCGCGCTGGCTGACGGCGCCGGTCTCGTCGAGGTGCTCGGCGAGCCGCAGCGGCTGCTTGAAGGAGTAGGCCGGCAGCGGTGCCGCGCCGCCGTGGGCGTCGACCACGAGCAGATGGCCCGTGTTGGAACCGATGTCGAGCACGCCCAGCCGCATGACTCTCACGCTACCGCCCCGGCCCCGTAGTCTTTGCGCCATGCCCGAGGTCGCCCTGGACTTCCCGCGCGCCTGGGTGGAGTTCGTCAATCCCGACGACCCGACCGAGGTGATGCGCTGCGACCTGACCTGGCTCACCTCCAGCTTCCAGTGCATCTTCGGCGGCGGCTGCCGCGGCATCTACGCCGACGCCCCGGACGTGGGCTGCTGCACGCTGGGCGCGCACTTCGCGGACGGTGACGACGAGCAGCGCGTCGCGGGGTACGTCGAACAGCTGACCGAGGACGAGTGGCAGCTCAAGCCCGCGCGCCTGCGCCGACGCGACTGGGTCGAGAAGGACGAAGAGGGCGCCCGCAAGACCAGGACCGCCGTCATCGACGGCCAGCGGGCCTGCGTGTTCCACAACCGCACCGACTTCGCCGCACCGAACGGCGGGGGCGGCGCCGGCTGCGCGCTGCACCTGCTGGCGCTCAAGCAGGGGCGCAACCCGCTGGAGACCAAGCCGGACGTGTGCTGGCAGCTGCCCATCCGTCGTACCTTCCGCGAGGTCGAGCGCACCGACGGCTCGTCCTACACCGAGGTCTCGATCAGCGAGTACGACCGGCGCGGCTGGGGGCTCGGCGGCCACGACCTGGACTGGTACTGCTCGGGCAACACCGACGCGCACACCGCCGTCGAGCCGGTCTACGTCACCCACGAGGCGGAGCTGGTCGCGCTGATGGGGCAGGCGGCGTACGCCGAGTTGGCCGGTCACTGTGACGCCCATCTGCGCTCCCGATCGGCGCTGGCGGTCCATCCCGCCGACCGCCCGTCTTGACACGTGGTCAGCATCTTGACGTCGAGAGACACCTACCCCCATGTCCGGCGGCTCTCAGGAGTTGTTCAGAATCAAGACATGCGCCTGGACCATCTTTCCTATGCTGCCAGCCCTGAGGGACTGGTGGGCACCGCGAAGCGCATCGGCTACCTGCTCGGGCAGGACTTCGAGGACGGCGGCGTCCACCCGCGCTTCGGCACCCGCAACTACACCCTGCCGCTGCGCGGCGGCCTCTACCTCGAAGTCGTCGAGGCGCTCGATCATCCGGCTTCGGACAAGGCGCCCTACGGGCAGGCCGTGAAGGCTCGCTCCGAGGCCGGCGGCGGCTGGCTCGGCTGGGTCGTCTCCGTCGACGACATCACCACCGTCGAGCGGCGGCTCGGCCGCGGCTCGGTGCACGGCAACCGGCACAAGCCGGACGGCCGCGAGCTGCTGTGGCGCCAGATCGGCGTCAACGACCTGCTCGTGGACCCGCAGCTGCCCTACTTCATCCAGTGGGAGTCGGCCCCCGAGCTGCACCCCGGCAACGCCGGCTCGGACGTCACGCTGACCGGCCTGGAGATCTCCGGCGACCCGCAGCGCGTCCGCGACTACCTCGGCGAGCAGCTCATGGACCGGGTCGACCCGTGGACCGGCAAGCCGGCCGAGAACGTCGAGGTCAAGTGGGTCGCCGAGCACGGCACCCCCGGCCTGCTGGCGGCCAACTTCTCCACCCCCAACGGGCTGGTCCGGATCTGACGCCCCCGCAGACTCCGAAGGGGGCGATCCCGAGCCCCAACATCTGGCAGCACACCGCGACCTACGAGGTCGAGAATCGGGCTGCCGACCCCGACGGCCGGCTCTGGGCGGCGATGGAGTCGGTGGCCGACTGGACGGATCGCGACGTCCTCGACCTGGGCTGCGGCACCGGCTTCCACCTGCCGCGGTTCGCGGCGACCGCCCGAAGCGTGGTCGGCGTCGAGCCGCACCCGTCGCTGGTATCGCTGGCGCGGCGTCGTACCCGCATCCTCGGCAATGTGTCGGTGGTCGAGGGCCTCGCCCAGGACATCCCGCTGCCACCGGCGTCGGTCGACGTCGTCCACGTGCGCTGGGCCTACTTCTTCGGCCCCGGCGCGGAGCCCGGCCTGGCCGAGCTGACCCGGGTGGTACGCCGGGGCGGCACCGCCATGGTGATCGACAACGACGCCACCCGATCGACCTTCGGGGCCTGGTTCCGGCGCGGCTATCCGATGGTCGACCCGGACGCGGTCGAGCGGTTCTGGGCCACCCGCGGCTGGACTCGGGTGCCGGTCGACATGGGCTGGTCGTTCGGCTCCCGCGCCGACCTGGAGGCGGTGGTGCGCATCGAGTTCGCCCCCGACGTGGCCGAGTCGATCCTCGCGACGCACTCCGGCACGGAGGTCGACTACGCGGTCAACCTGTGGTGGCGGCGGTTCTAGGCGAGGAGCGACTTGATCCGCGCCGCGATCGCCTCGACGTCACGCAGGGAGCCGTCGGCGATCGCCATGATGAGGTCGAACTTTTCATCCTGCGTCGCGCGCAGGTCGTGGTCGTTCATGCCCAGGAAGAGCCGCAGCGCCACATGGCCGAGCCGTTTGTTGCCGTCGACGAGGGCGTGGTTGGTGACGATCGAGTGCACCAGCGCGGCCGCCTTGAGCGGCAGCGTGGCATAGGCGTCGTCCCCGAAGACCGTCGCCTGCGGCCGGGCCAGCGCCGACTCCAACAGGCCGGCGTCGCGGATGCCCGGGGAGCCGAGTGCCTTCTCGATGGCCAGCAGGTCATCGAGCCGGAGGTATTCGGTCATGGCTCAGACGGAGCCGAGCCGGTCGAGGACGTCGCGGTCCTCGTCGAGGATCCTCGCGATCAGCGCGTCGCGGTTGCGCTCGCGCTTCGAGACGTATTCGTCGATCGCGATCACGACGGTCTCGTGCATCGACCGGCCCTCGCGCTCGGCCGTCGCACGCAGCGCGCTGGCCTGCTCGTCGCTGAGCCGCAGTGTCATCGCCATGCGTCGATGGTATCTGGTGATACCACCTGATACCAGTGACTATCGGAGGTCGGTAAGATCGGCCGGGGCGACCTCGGTGCCGACCAGCTCGCGGAGCCGGTCGTTGACGTCCCAGATGTTGACGTTCATCGCGGCGGTCAGGGTCCGGCCCCGCAGCCAGTAGGCGATGAACTCGCCCTTGTCCCGGTCGCCGCGGACCACCACGTCGTCGTCGGGCGAGGCGTGGCCGACGTACTCCATGCCGAAGTCGAACTGGTCGGTGAAGAAGTAGGGCGCCCAGTCGTAGTGGACGTGCTCGCCGAGCATCGCCCGAGCGGCCAGCCGGCCCTGCCGGATGGCGTTGTCCCAGTGCTCGATGCGCAGCGGGCCGAGGGTGAGGTGGTCGGCGAGCGCCACGTCGCCGGCGGCGAAGATGGCCGGGTCGTCGGTCTGGAGGTGGTCGCCCACCACGACGCCCGCCCCGACGTCCGGCAGAGCGACCTTCAGCCCGGCGGCCTCGGCCAGGTCCGTGTTGGGGACGGCGCCGATCGCCGCCACGACCAGGTCGGCCGGGAACTCCCCGAGGTTGGTCGACACCCCGGTCGTCGTCACCGCGGTGACCCGGGCGCCGGTCTTGATCTCGACGCCGTGGCGGGTGTGGAGGTCGACGAGGTACGACGCCATCTCCTCGCCCAGCACGTGGCCCAGTGGCAACGACGCCTGCTCCAACACGGTCACGCGCAGGCCGGCCTGCCGGGCGGCGGCCGCGACCTCGAGGCCGATCCAGCCGCCGCCGATGGTGACCAGCCGCCGGCCGGGCTCGAAGGACTCGCGGAGCCGGCGGGCGTCCTCGACGGTACGCAGCGTGAGAGCGTGCTCGATGCCGGGCAGGTCGGGCACCCGGGGCGAAGCGCCGGTGGCGATGAGCAGCCTGTCGTAGGGCAGCCAGCCGCCGTCGGAGAGCATCACGGTGCGCACGTCGCGGTCGATCGCCGTCGCGGTGACGCCCTGGCGCAGGTCGACCGCGTGGTCGGCGTACCACTGCTCGTCGTGGCGGAGCTTGAACTCCTTGCCCTGCAGCATGTCCTTGGAGAGCTGGGGTCGCTCGTAGGGCGGGTGCGGCTCGGTGCCGACGACGGCGATCGGCTCCTCCGAGCCCACGTCGCGCAGCGTCTCGACGGCGGAGGCGGCGGCCAGGCCGGCGCCGATGATCGCGATGCTCATGTCCTCCACCACACCACGCAAGGACGGCGGGTTCAATGACGGTCGGGACCGGAGGTGCCGCGAATCTCCAGGGTGGGGGTGAGCATGACCCCCTTGGCGACCACGGACGGCGTCGCCAACAGGCCCTCCAGTGCCTTGACGACCTCGACGGCGGCCTGCTCCAACGGCTGCCGGACCGAAGAGAGGCCCGGCCAGACGGTCTGCGCGACCTGGCTGTCGTCGAAGCCGACCACGGCGATGTCGTCGCCGGCCTGGAGGCCGCGCTCGGCCAGGGTGTGCATGACCCCGACGGCGAGGGTGTCGGAGGCACACACGAAGGCGGTCGGCTTGGCCTCGTCGAGCAGCACCTGCGCGGCGCTGCGGCCGGACGCGACGGCGTCCTCGACGCGGGAGGCCAGTCCGGTCGTGGAGAGCTCCGCCTCGTGCATGGCGCGCAGCCAGCCCGAGCGACGCTCCTCGCCGAGCAGCGAGTCCTTCTTCCAGCCGATCCAGGCGATCCGGGAGTGGCCCTTGTCGATGAGGTGCTGGGTGGCCAGCGCGGAGCCGGCCGCCGCGTCGATGTCGACCCAGGGGTGCCGGGCGTCCGGGTCGTGCCAGGGCCGGCCGAACGCCACGAACGGCGCCCGCCGCTCGCGCAACCAGGCGGCCTGCGGGTTGCCGAGGTAGGTGTCGGTGACCACGAAGGCGTCCACGGCCGTGGAGCGCAGCAGGTCGTCGTAGCCGGCCAGCGGGTCGGTGTGATCGTCGCTGGTGAAGAGCAGCACGTGGTAGCCGGCCTCGCGGCTGGACTCGACCAGGGAGTGGACGAAGCGGTCCATCACCGCGCTCGCCGTACCCTCCTGGACCGGCGCCATCCGCAGCCCGATCAGCTGCGAGGAGCGGGTGCGCAGGTTGCGGGCGGCGCGGTTGGGCTTGTAGCCGAGCTGGTCGATCGCCTGCTGGACCCGCGCGAGGGTGTCGGCCCGCAGCAGGTCGGGGTTGTTGACGGCGTTGGAGACGGTCTGCCGGGAGACGCCGGCCAGCTCCGCGACATCGGCGAGCGTGGGCGCCGACATCTGGAACCGCGACATAGCACCTCCCTTGATCGATCCAACAGCCAGGCCGAGCATAGAGCCTGTCTGCCGGATGATGTCGGTAGCAGCGTCTAACGTGCTGGCCATGGCTCAAGTCAACTCCCGGTCCTCTCGCACCCGCGCCGTCTTCCGCTGCTCGGAGTGCGGCTGGGAGACGGCCAAGTGGGTGGGGCGCTGCGGCGAGTGCCAGACGTGGGGCTCGGTCGCGGAGACGGCGGTGACCCCGATGCGTACGGCGCCGGCACCGGTCTCCTCCCGGGCCGTGCCGATCGGCGAGGTGGCGGTCTCGGAGTCGGCGTTCCGGCCCTCCGGCGTGCCCGAGCTCGACCGCGTGCTCGGTGGCGGACTGGTGCCCGGCGCGGTGATCCTGTTGGCCGGCGAGCCGGGCGTCGGCAAGTCGACGCTGCTGCTGGAGGTGGCCGCGCAGACCGCCCGCCACGAGCGCGCTCTCTACGTCTCCGGCGAGGAATCCGCCTCCCAGGTGCGGCTGCGGGCCGACCGCACCGGCGCGGTGCGGCCCGATCTCTTCCTGGCCGCGGAAACCGACCTCGGTGCGGTGCTGACCCACATCGAGCAGGTCAGGCCGAAGCTGCTGGTGGTCGACTCGGTGCAGACCATCAGCGCCTCCGGTGCCGAAGGGGTGCCCGGCGGGGTCACCCAGGTGAAGGAGGTCGCGGCGGCGCTGGTGCGCACCGCCAAGACCCACGACATCACCACGATCATCGTCGGCCACGTCACCAAGGACGGCTCGATCGCCGGGCCCCGGGTGCTGGAGCACCTGGTCGACGTGGTGCTCGGCTTCGAGGGCGACCGCAACTCCCGCTTCCGGATGGTCCGCGCCTTGAAGAACCGCTTCGGCCCGATCGACGAGGTCGGCTGCTTCGACCTCTCCGCCGACGGCATCGTCGCCGTCGCCGACCCGAGCGGGCTCTTCGTGGAGTCCCATCACCATCCCGTCCCCGGCACCTGCGTGGCGGTGACCATGGAGGGTCGCCGGCCGATGCTCGCCGAGGTGCAGGCGCTGGTGGTCGGCTCGCCGCTGGAGCGACCCCGGCGCACCACCTCCGGTCTCGACGGCTCCCGGGTCGCGATGGTGCTCGCCGTGCTGGAGCGCCACTGTCGGATCCGGCTGCACACCTACGACGTCTTCGTCTCCACGGTCGGCGGCGCCAGGCTGACCGAGCCCGCCAGCGACCTGGCCGTGGCCGTCGCCATCGCCTCGGCCGCCTCGGGGGCGGTGGCACCGCGGGGCGTGGTGGCGATGGGCGAGATCGGGCTGGCCGGCGAGCTGCGCCGGGTCCGGGATCTGCCGCAGCGGATCGCGGAGGCGGCTCGGCTGGGGTTCCAGGTCGCCATCGTGCCGGCGCGGGGTGGCAAGACCGTCCAACGCCAGGTCGACGGGATGCGGGTGATCGAGGTGCCCGACGTCTTCTCCGCACTGGAGCTGATCAGGGCCACCGCGCCGGCCGCCCCGGACCCGAAACACCGGCCGCAGCTCCACCTGGCGCCGTCCGAGCCGGTCACGAGCTGAGCCGCCCCGATCGCCGGGCGGCTCGCAGCTGGATCTCGCATAGACTCAGCCTCCGTCGTACCTCGAGAAAGGGGCCGAGTTGGCCGCCGAGCGCCCGGATGAGAGCCTCCGCCTGCGTGAGACCCTGGCGCTCATCGCGCCGGGCACACCGCTGCGCGACGGCCTCGAGCGCATCCTGCGCGGCCGCACCGGCGCGCTGATCGTGCTCGGCTACGACAAGACCGTCGAGGCGATCTCGACGGGCGGCTTCCAGCTCGACGTGCCGTTCACCTCCACCGGGCTGCGCGAGCTCGCCAAGATGGACGGCGCCATCATCGTCGACTCCGCCATCGGCCGGATCGTCAAGGCGGCGGTGCATCTGATGCCCGACCACACCATCCCGAGCTCGGAGACCGGCACCCGGCACCGCACCGCCGACCGGGTCGCGAAGCAGACCGCCCACCCGGTCATCTCGGTCTCGCAGTCGATGCAGATCATCGCCGCCTATGTCGGCGAGACCCGGCACGTGCTGGAGGACTCCGGCCAGATCCTCTCCCGCGCCAACCAGGCGCTGGCCACGCTGGAGCGCTACAAGATGCGCCTCGACGAGGTCGCCGCCACGCTCTCCGCGCTGGAGATCGAGGACCTGGTCACCGTCCGCGATGTCGCGGTGGTGGCGCAGCGGCTGGAGATGGTGACCCGCATCGCCCGCGAGATCGAGGACTACGTGCTCGAGCTCGGCACCGACGGACGGCTGCTCTCCCTGCAGCTGGAGGAGCTGGTCACCGGCGTCGACGCCGAGCGCGAGCTGGTCATCCGCGACTACGTCCCCCGGGGCCGGCGCTCCCGCGGGCCGGAGCAGCTGCTCGCCGAGCTCGAGGCGCTCTCGGCCACCGAGCTGGTCGACCCGGCGGCCACCGCCCGGGTCCTCGGCCTGGGCACCTCCGAGCACCTCGACGGCGCCGTCACGCCGCGTGGCTACCGGCTGCTGGCGAAGGTGCCGCGGCTTCCCCCCACCGTCGTCGACCGGCTCGTCGACCACTTCGGCACCCTGCAGAAGCTGCTCTCCGCCGGCATCGACGACCTCCAGGCCGTCGACGGCGTCGGCGAGCTGCGTGCCCGCTCGGTCCGCGAGGGCCTCTCCCGGCTGGCCGAGTCGACCATCCTCGAGCGCTACGTCTGACCCTCCCCGCCGCCGAGAGGTCCCTTTCTGCCCCCCGAAAGGTCTCTGATTGCCCCTCGAGAAGTCCTTGATGGCCCCTCGAAGCGTCTTAGATTGGCCTCCCGCCAGGGGGCCATTAGCGACCTCTCAAGGGGCAATCAGGGACTACTCGAAGGGCCATCAGAGACTTCTCGAGGGGCCATCAAGGACTACTCGGCGGAGCCGCCACCGAAGGAGTCCGACACCTTCGTCCCCGTGAAGATCCGGTACGACGACGGGGCCGGCGCCCCGAAGGGCTCACCGAGGGCCGGGCCGGCGACGACCAGCAGGTTGCCGGGTCGCCGCGCCTTCAGGGTGGCCGGCTCGATGCCGATCACCACCTCCGCGAAGACAGCGCGCAGCCCCGCGACCGCGTCCCGGACCCGCGGGAACGGCGCGGCATCGGTCAGGTTGGCGACCAGCACGCCGGTCTCGCCCAGCACCCGCCGTACCTCGGCGAAGAAGGCCAGTGACGTTAGCTCGGCCGGGACCACGCCGCCGGCGAAGGCGTCGAGGATGAGCAGGTCGGCGGAGTCGGGCGCCAACGCCGCGACCCCGGTCAGGCCGTCGATCTCACGAACCCGAATGCCGCTGCGCTTGGGCAGCGGGGCCTCGGCGCGGACCAGTGCGACGACCTCGGCATCGGGCTCGAGCACGATCTGAGAGGACCGCGGCCGAGTCGCGGCGACATAGCGCGGCAGCGTCATGGCCGCTCCCCCGACGTGGACGACGCGCAGCGGTCCGGTCGGCAGTCGGTCGATGACATCGCCGATGCGACGTACGTAGTCGAAGACCAGCCGGGTCGGATCGGCGAGGTCGACCGCCGACTGCTCCATGCCGTCGAGGGTCAGCACGAAGAGGTCGGGCCGGGAGCTCTTAGCCAAGGTTGGCGCGCTTCTTGCCCTTCTTCTTGGCCTTCGTGCCCTGGCTCGGCGTCGCCTGGGCCGTCGCCGCAGGGTCGGCCGGGTCGGTCGCCGCAGCAGTCGCCGCAACGCTCGCCGCAGCATCGGTCGCGGCCGAAGACGGCGAGTCATGGGGGATGGTCAGCTCGAACTGCAGGTCGGTGGGCTCACCCCCGAGCGGCGAGACGGTGACGTGGTAGAAGCCCGGCAGCGCCCAGGCGGTGTGCTTCGAGCACTCCTCGTCGGAGCGCCGGGCGTTCCACTTGATCCCGACGGTGGTGTCGGTCTCCCGACGCAGCACCAGCACCTGGTCGGGCACCGCCGTGGCGCAGTCGATCGTGGACCAGATCCGGTCCTTGCCAGAGGTGATGCGCAGTTGCACCGACTCCGGGCTGATCTGCCACAGGCAGGAGTTGGCGATCTCGGTTCGCAGCGTGAGGTTGACCAGGACCGGCTTGGTGGCCTGGGGGTCGGGGACGCTGGGCGCGATGATGACGTCGTCGTCGGAGCACTTTCCAGTCGGGGCCGGCAGCTCCGACGTGGCCGGCGCGGTCGGGGTGGCCTCTGGAGTGGCCACCGGACTGTCCACCGGGGTCTCCACCACGGTGGCCGACTGGGTGGGCGCCGACGGGCCGTAGGTCGCTCTCGTCGTCGCCGAGACCGGTGCCCCCTTCTCGGCCGCCTCGTTGCCGCTGCCACCGAACAGCCGGATAGCGCCGGCAACGAGGAGCAGCACGATGGTGAGCAGCACGAGACGACGACGCCAGTAGACCGAGGCGGGCAGTCGCCCACGGGTCAGCGTCGTCATGCGGTCAGGGTAGGAGGCATCACCCTGGCGGTCGGGGTGCCACACCGAGGAGGGCAGAATCGGGCCTGTGCACGGGAACATCCACGAGGCGATCCTGGGCTGGTACGACGTCCACCAGCGTGACCTCCCGTGGCGGCGGCCGGAGGCCGGGCCGTGGTCGGTGATGGTCAGCGAGTTCATGCTGCAGCAGACCCCGGTCGCCCGGGTGCTGCCGGTCCACGAGGCGTGGCTGACCCGCTGGCCGACGCCGGCCTCGCTGGCGGCCGAGCCCTCGGGTGAGGCGGTGCGTGCCTGGGGCAGGCTCGGCTACCCGCGCCGGGCGCTGCGACTCCACGCCGCGGCGGGTGTGATCGTCGAGCGGCATGGCGGCGAGGTCCCGGCGGAGTACGACGACCTGATCGGGCTGCCGGGCGTCGGCGACTACACCGCTGCCGCGATCGCCTCGTTCGGGTTCGGCCGCCGGCACGTCGTACTCGACACCAACGTGCGCCGGGTGTTCGCGCGGCTGCTGGCCGGCGAGGAGCTGCCGGCGCCGAGCGTCACCAGGGCCGAGCGGGAGTTGGCCGCCTCGGTGCTGCCTGGCGAGGAGACCGCGGCGGTGTGGTCGGTGGCGGTGATGGAGCTGGGCGCACTGGTCTGCACTGCGACCGCGCCGAGCTGCGCCGACTGCCCGGTGGTCGCCGAGTGCGCCTGGTATAGCGCCGGCCGGCCGGCGTACGCCGGACCAGAGCGGAAGGCACAGACCTGGGCCGGCACCGACCGCCAGTGCCGGGGTCGGCTGCTGGCGGTGCTGCGCGACGCCGACGGCCCGGTCCACAAGCGCCGCCTCGACCTGGTCTGGGACAAGGTCGAGCAGCGCGAGCGGGCACTGGCGGGGCTGCTGACCGACGGGCTCGCGGTCCAGGTCGGCCCGCAGACCTACGCGTTGCCCGGGTAGTTACGAGACGGCGCCCCGGGACCCGCTCGGGTCCTGGGGCGCCGTCTTGGTGAGGCCTACTCCGCAGGCGGGGTGTCCAGCTCGATCTCGCCGACGCCGGCCGCCTCCAGCGGTGGGGCGTCGGGCAGCGCCGAGACCTTCTGGCCGGCGAAGGTGAAGGTCCGCGACGGGCCCTCGCCCTCCACGTCGACCAGCACGATCTGGCCGGGGCCGACCTCGCCGTAGAGCATCTTCTCGGCGAGCACGTCCTCGATCTCGCGCTGGACCGTACGACGCAGCGGCCGGGCACCCAGCACCGGGTCGAAGCCCCGCTCGGCGAGCAGCTCCTTGGCAGCGGAGGTCAGCTCGAGGCCCATGTCGCGGTCCTTCAGCCTGACCTCGACGGCGGCGATCATGTTGTCGACCATGTTGATGATCTGCTCCTGCGACAGCGGCGGGAACACGATGATCTCGTCGACACGGTTGAGGAACTCCGGGCGGAAGTGCTGCTTGAGCTCGTCGGCCACCTTCGACTTCATCCGCTCGTAGGAGCCGGCCGCGTCGTTGGCCTGCTGGAAGCCCAGGTTGACCGACTTCGCGATGTCCCTGGTGCCGAGGTTGGTCGTCATGATGATGACGGTGTTCTTGAAGTCCACGACCCGGCCCTGGGAGTCGGTCAGTCGACCCTCCTCCAGGATCTGCAGCAGGCTGTTGAAGATGTCCGGGTGGGCCTTCTCGACCTCGTCGAAGAGCACGACCGAGAACGGCTTGCGGCGCACCTTCTCGGTGAGCTGGCCGCCCTCCTCGTAGCCGACATATCCGGGCGGCGAGCCGAACAGCCGCGAGACGGTGTGCTTCTCGCCGAACTCGCTCATGTCGAGCTGGATCAGCGCGTCCTCGTCGCCGAAGAGGAACTCCGCCAGCGTCTTGGACAGCCAGGTCTTCCCGACGCCGGAGGGGCCGGCGAAGATGAACGAGCCACCGGGGCGCTTGGGGTCCTTCAGTCCGGCACGGGTACGACGGATGGCCCGGCTGAGCGCCTTGACCGCCTCGTCCTGGCCGATGACGCGCTTGTGGAGCTCGTCCTCCATCTTGAGCAGCCGGGTGGACTCCTCCTCCGAGAGCTTCACGATCGGGATGCCGGTCGCCACGGCCAGCACCTCGGCGATCAGCTCCTCGTCGACCTCGGCGACCTCGTCCATGTCGCCGGCACGCCAGGCCTTCTCGCGCTCGGCCTTCTTGAGGATGAGCTGCTTCTCCTCGTCGCGCAGCCGGGCCGCGGCCTCGAAGTCCTGACCGTCGATGGCGGCCTCCTTGCGGGCGCGCACCTCGGCGATCTTCTCGTCGTACTCCCGCAGGTCCGCGGGTGCCGTCATCCGGCGGATCCGCAGCCGGGAGCCGGCCTCGTCGATGAGGTCGATGGCCTTGTCGGGCAGGAACCGGTCGGAGATGTAGCGGTCGGCCAGCGTCGCCGCGCTCACCAGCGCCTCGTCGGTGATGGTGACCCGGTGGTGCGCCTCGTAGCGGTCGCGCAGGCCCTTGAGCATCTCGATGGTCTCGGCGATCGACGGCTCGGGCACCTGGATCGGCTGGAAGCGACGCTCCAGCGCGGCGTCCTTCTCGAGGTACTTCCGGTATTCGTCGAGCGTGGTGGCGCCGATGGTCTGCAGCTCGCCGCGGGCCAGCATCGGCTTCAGGATCGAGGCCGCGTCGATGGCGCCCTCGGCGGCGCCGGCGCCGACGAGGGTGTGGATCTCGTCGATGAACAGCACGATGTCGCCGCGGGTGCGGATCTCCTTGAGCACCTTCTTCAGGCGCTCCTCGAAGTCACCGCGGTAGCGGGAGCCGGCGACCAGCGCACCCAGGTCGAGGGTGTAGATCTGCTTGTCCTTCAGCGTCTCGGGCACGTTGCCCTTGACGATGTCCTGGGCCAGCCCTTCGACGATGGAGGTCTTGCCGACGCCGGGCTCGCCGATGAGAACCGGGTTGTTCTTGGTACGCCGCGAGAGCACTTGCATGACCCGCTCGATCTGCGGCTGGCGGCCGATGATCGGGTCGAGCTTGCCCTCGCGGGCGTCCTGGGTCAGGTTGCGGCCGAACTGGTCGAGCACCAGGCTCGAGCTCGGTGCGTCGGAGGAGCCGCCGGCGGTGGCCGCCGCCGACTGCGCCGACTCCTTGCCCTGGAAGCCGGAGAGCAGTTGGATGACCTGCTGGCGGACCCGGTTGAGGTCGGCGCCGAGCTTCTGCAGCACTTGGGCGGCGACGCCCTCGCCCTCACGGATCAGGCCGAGCAGGATGTGCTCGGTGCCGATATAGGAGTGGCCGAGCTGCAGCGCCTCGCGCAACGAGAGCTCGAGCACCTTCTTGGCTCGTGGGGTGAAAGGGATATGCCCCGACGGCGCCTGCTGACCCTGGCCGATGATCTCCTCGACCTGAGCGCGCACCGCCTCGAGCGAGATGTCGAGGCTCTCCAGCGCCTTGGCGGCGACACCCTCACCCTCGTGGATGAGACCGAGCAGGATGTGCTCGGTGCCGATGTAGTTGTGGGAGAGCATGCGGGCCTCTTCCTGGGCCAGCACGACCACCCGACGGGCTCGGTCAGTGAACCGCTCGAACATGCGCATCGCTCCTCAACGAACTCGGGCGCTCCCCGCGATCTGTGGAGAGGTCCTGTCAGGAGTTACAACCCCCGCGGACAGCCTACGCGTTCCAGGTAACAGCCAGGTTCCCGTCCGCCAATAGCGAACAGCGGGCCAAGAGCGGCCCGCGCTGACAGGGGTTCGACCGCGCCGGAGCCCGGATGGCACGAACGGCAAGCCGGGACCCACCCGCCAGCCGAGCGGTCGCCAATTGCTCCCGAGGAGCGAGGCAGGGAGGTCAGTTTGCGACCGCTCGGCGTCCCAGGCGTGTCAGTTTGGGGCCACTCACCGCGCTTTGGGCGTCAGTTGGCGGCCTCGAAGGCGGCGCGGACGTCGGCGGGGATCCGGCCGCGCTCGGGGACGTCGAGGCCGCTGGACTTCGCCCAGGCACGGATCTCGGCGGCGGGGGTGCCGGTGGCGGAGACAGCGCCCTTGCGGCTGCGACGGCCACCGCCGAGCTTGCGGCCATGGCCGATGTAGGCGGCCAGCGCCTCACGCAGTTCGGCGGCGTGAGTGGCGTTGAGGTCGATCTCGTAGGAGGCGCCGTCGAGGCCGAAGGAGACCGTCTCGGTCGCGGCGGAGCCGTCGAGGTCGTCCTCGAGGATGATCTGGACCTTCTGAGCCATATCTGCATTCCTTGCTGGAAATCGGGAACAGGACCAGACGGGATCATCGCACATATTCCACACGAATAGCGATTAGAGGTTGCGCGTGTACACCATTTCCAGGCCCTGCAGGGTGAGCCAGGGCGCGTGCTGGGTGAAACAGCGGCACTCGCCGATGACCAGTCCGGCGAGATAGCCGGTGGCGATCACCTCGACTTCTCCGACCGATTCGCCGAGCGCGTCGATCATTCGCGCGACAAGCCCCTCGACCTGTGCCGCGACACCGAAGAACAGACCTGACTGCAACGCCTCGACGGTGTTCTTGGCAATCGGCGAGCGGGGCCTGGTCAACTCGACCTCGCGTAGCTGGGCGCCGCGCCGACCGAGGGCCTGGATGCCGAGCTCGATGCCCGGGGCGATGGCGCCGCCGACGTAGGCGCCCTTGGCGTTGACCACGTCGAATGTGGTGGCGGTGCCGCCGAAGTCGACGATGATGCAGGGCCCGCCATAGCCGGTGAGCGCGGCGAGCGCGTTGCAGATGCGGTCGGTGCCCACCTCTCTGGGGTTGTCCATCTGAATGGGGATTCCGGTGCGAATACCCGGCTCGACGACAACGTAGGGGGCGGCGGAGAAATGCCGTGCCAGCATGTCACGCCATTCGTGAAGAACAGCCGGCACCGTGGCACACACGACAATGCCGTCGATCCGGTCGAGCCAGTCACCGACCAGGCCACGCAAGAGCACCGCCCATTCGTCGGCGGTGTTACGCTCATCGGTCGCCACTCGCCAGTCGGCGCTCACCTCGCCGTCGGCGACGATTCCCAAGATGGTGTGACTGTTGCCGATATCGACGGCGAGCAAACTCATGGCCATGCCTCGTCGAGGTCAAACCCGATGTCAAACACCTTGACCGAATGTGTCAGTGCGCCGACGGAAATGAAGTCGACGCCGGTCTCGGCGACCTCCCTCGCCCGTTCGTAGGTCAGCCCACCGGATGCCTCGAGGCTGGCGCGGCCGGCGGTGATGGCCACCGCCTCGCGCATCACCTCGCTGCTCATGTTGTCGAGCATGATGCGATCGCAGCCTGCCTCGAGCAGGTCGCGCAGCTGGTCGAGGTCGGTCACCTCGACCTCGACCGGCAGGTCGGGGTACGCCGCCCGCACGGCCTGGTAGGCCGGCACCACTCCCCCCGCCGCGATGACGTGGTTGTCCTTGACCAGCGCCATGTCGGAGAGCGAGAAGCGGTGGTTGAGGCCGCCGCCGCAGCGCACCGCGTACTTCTGCAGGGCGCGGTAGCCGGGCAGCGTCTTGCGGGTGTCGAGGACCTTGGCGCGGGTGCCTGCCAGGGCCTCGACCCACCGCGCGGTGGCCGTGGCGATACCGGAGAGGTGGCAGGCGAAGTTGAGCGCGGTGCGCTCGGCGGTGAGCAGGCCGCGAGTCGGGCCGGCGACCCGCATCAGTACGTCGCCGGGAGCGACCTTGGTGCCGTCGGGGACTCTGTCGGTGATCGTGACGTCGTCGCCGAGCACGTAGCGGAAGACCAGCTCGGCGATGCCGAGGCCGGCCACGACGCCGGCCTCCCGGGCCGCGAAGTCGCCAGCGGTGCGGGCGTCGGCCGGGATGGTGGCGTCACTGGTGACGTCGGCGCCGGGCAGGTCCTCGTCGATGGCGCGCGCGATGTCGTCGTACAGGTCGGCGACCTCGATCCCGGCGTCGGCGAGCTCGGCGACCAGGCCGGCAGGCAGCTCTTGGTAGTCGGGGCGAGCGGGGATCACGCGAGTCCTCCGTCGGTGGCGGGCGAGGCGGTGAAGACCACGGTGGTCTCGCCGTCGGCCATGGTGGTGTCGAAGTGACCGGCGAAGTGCTCGTCGTCGCGCTCGGGGAAGTCCTCACGCCAGTGCGAGCCGCGGGTCTCCTCACGCCGGGCGGCCGCCTCGGCGAGCGCGGCTGAGACGGTGAGCAGGTTGGTGGTCTCCCAGGCGTCGTGGTCGATGACCTCGGCCGGCACCGTCGCCAGCTTGTCGAGCACGGTGGCGGCCTCGGCGATGCCGGCGACACCGCGCAGCACGCCCACTCTGGTGGTCATCGCCTCCTGCAGCTCGCGGCGGACCGCGCCGGAGACCAGGCCGACCTCCCTGGGGTCGTCAGCGACCGGGGCGGCCCAGGGCCGGAGCTCGCCGGGAAGCACCTCGGCGATGCGCCGGGAGAAGACCAGACCCTCCAGCAGCGAGTTGGAGGCCAGCCGGTTGGCGCCGTGGACGCCGGAGCAGGCGACCTCGCCGGTGGCGTAGAGCCCGGGAAGGCTCGACCTGCCCCACAGATCGGTGTGGACGCCGCCGGAGGCGTAGTGGCACGCCGGCGCGACGGGAATGAGGTCGGTGAGCGGGTCGACGCCGTGGCTGCGGCAGGAGGCCAGGATGTTGGGGAAGCGGTGCTCCCACTCCTCCTTGCCCAGGTGACGAGCGTCGAGCCACATGTTGGGGTGGCCGGTCTCGATCATCCGCTTCATGATCGCCTTGGAGACCACGTCACGCGGGGCCAGGTCGGCGAGCTCGTGGACGCCCCGCATGAAGCGCTCGCCGTCCCAGTCGACGAGGAAGGCGCCCTCACCGCGGACCGCCTCGGAGATGAGCGGCTGCTGGCCGTGGGAGTCGGGGCCGAGGTACATCACCGTGGGGTGGAACTGGACGAACTCCAGGTCCCGCAGCCGGGCGCCGGCCCGCAGCGCCAGCGCCATGCCGTCGGCGGTGGAGACGGCCGGGTTGGTGGTCTGGGTGAAGACCTGGCCGAGCCCGCCGGAGGCGAGTACGACGGCCCGGGCGTGGACCGCGCCGACGCCGTCCGGCTGCCCGTCGCCCACCACGTGCAGGGTCAGGCCGGCGACGCCGCCGTCCTCGGCGAGCAGCAGATCGACGGCGAGGGCGTGCTCGACGAGGGTGATCTCGGGGGCGGCCCGGACCGCGGCGATGAGAGCGCGCTGGACCTCGGCACCGGTGGCGTCGCCGTTGGCGTGGGCGATCCGGTGCCGGTGGTGGCCACCCTCCATGCCCAGGGACAGCGTGCCGTCGTCGCCCTTGTCGAAGTTCGCGCCCCAGCTGATCAGCTCCCGGACCGCGTCGGGGCCTTCGTTGACCAGCACCCGTACGGCGTCGAGGTCGCAGGCGCCGGCACCGGCGACCAGGGTGTCCGCCTCATGCTGGTCGGGGCTGTCGCCGGGGCCGAGCGCCGCCGCGATGCCGCCCTGGGCCCAGTTGGTGGAGCCGGCCGCGAGCACGTCCTTGGTCACGACGGCGATGGTCTCGACACTCCCGCGCAGTCGCAGCGCGGCGGTCAGCCCGGCGATGCCGGAGCCGACGATGACGACATCGGCCCTGGACATCCAGCCCGGCTCCGGGGCGGCGAGACGGCCGGGGAGCCGTCGGGTGATCTGTGATGTCACCTGCGGAGACTACCGCTCAGCAAGAGAAGGATCGGCGGCGCGTCACCTGACGGCCGAGCCGCTCAGCAGCCCGCTCCCGGCAAGGGCCTCGGCAGGGTCGCTGCCGAGGCTGACCACCCGGTTGTCGGCGTCGACGAAGACGACGTGGGGGCGCAGCTCGCGAGCCTCCTCGGTGGTCATCTGGGCGTAGCCGATGAGGATGACGAGGTCGCCGGGGTGGACCAGGTGGGCGGCGGCGCCGTTGATACCGAGGACGCCGCTGCCCCGCGGCCCGGCGATGGTGTAGGTCTCCAGTCGGGCGCCGTTGGTGATGTCGACGATGTGGACCAGTTCGCCGGGGAGCAGGTCGGCGGCGTCCAGCAGGTCCTGGTCGACGGTGACGGAGCCGACGTAGTGGAGGTCGGCCTGGGTCACGGTGGCGCGGTGGATCTTTGACTTCATCATGGTGCGCAGCATCAGAATCTCAGCTCCATGTTGTCGATGAGCCGGGTGGCGCCGACCTTGGCGGCGACCAGGATCCGGCCCTGGCTGCCAGGCTCGGGGTGGTCGGCGATCTCGCCGAGGTCCGGGGCCCGGAGGGCGAGGTAGTCGAGCTCGATGCCCGGCTCCCCCTTCAGGACGCTCTTGGCGGCCCGGCGGGCCGCGGGAACGCCGTACGCCGCCCGCTCCTGGGCCGCGCGCAGAGCCCGGCTCAGGGCGGCGGCGGTCTGCCGCTGATCGGCGGTGAGGTAGCGGTTGCGGCTGGAGAGCGCCAGCCCGTCGGGCTCGCGCTGGGTCGGCGCGCCGATGATCTCGATGCCCAGGTTGAGGTCGGCCGCCATCCGGGTGATGAGGGCGAGCTGCTGGTAGTCCTTCTGCCCGAAGACCGCGACGTCGGGGCGGACCAGGCCGAAGAGCTTGGCGACGACCGTCAGCACGCCGCGGAAGTGGCCTGGGCGGGAGGCGCCCTCGAGGATGTCGGCCAGGTCGCCGGGGGTGACCGTGGTCATGGCGGTACCGAGGCCGCCGGCGTACATCTCCTCGACGGCGGGCGCGAAGACGACGTCGACGCCCTCCTTCTCGGCGATGACGAGGTCGGCGTCGAGGGTGCGCGGGTAGCGATCGAGGTCCTCACCCTCGCCGAACTGCAGCGGGTTGACGAAGATGCTGACCACAACGGTGTCGGCGTGCTCGCGGGCGAGCCGCATCAGCGAGGCGTGACCCTCGTGGAGGGCGCCCATGGTGGGCACCAGCGCGACCTGGCCGGCACGCTTCCCGAGGAAGGTGGCGAGCTCCTCGCGGGTGCTGGCCAGCACCGGCTCGGTGCCCAGTGTCGGTGACTCGACGTGAAGGCTCACGCCCACGCGCTCCGGTCGAGCACGTCGTCCCAGTCGCCGGCGGCAGCGCCGTCGAGCACGTCGCGCAGCCGGGCGGCGCGGATCGGCAGCAGCCTGCCATCGGCGACCGCGCGGTCGAGCGTGGCGCGGGCCATCGCAAGATAGGACGGCAGCATCGTCGGGGCGTTGCTGCGCAGGTCCTCCAGATGGGCGGCGACGGTGCCGATGTCGCCGCGCACGATCGGACCGGTGAGCGCGGCGTCGCCGGACTCCAGGGCGTTGTCGAGCGCTGCCTGCAGCAGCGGCCGGAGGGTGCCGGCCGGGTCGGTGGCACCGGCGGCGGTGAGGATCTCCATCGCCTCGCTCACCAGCGTGACGAGGTGGTTGGCGCCGTGGGCGAGCCCGGCGTGGTAGAGCGTGCGCATCTCCTCGGGCACCCACATCGGCCGGCCGCCGAGGTCGGCGACCAGCCGCTCGGCGAAGGCCCGGTCGGCGGTGGCGGCGGTGAGGCCGAAGACGCAGCCCACCCCAGAGATCGGGCTCAGCCGGTCGAGGTCGACCGCGGTACCGGTGAAGGTCATCGCAGGGTGCAGCGCGACCACGTGCGCGCCGGCGCCCTTGGCCGGCTCCAGGACGGCCAGCCCGTGGCGGCCGCTGGTGTGGACGACGTACTGCCCGCGACGGATGGCGCCCGAGGCGGTCAGCATCTCGACCACATTGGCCAGCATGTCGTCGGGGACGGTGAGCAGGAGTACGTCGGCGGCGCGGGAGACAGCGGTCGGCTTGGCGACCCGGACGCCCGGGAGGAGGTCGGCGATCCGGCCTCGCGAGGCATCTGACTCACCGGCAACGGCGGCGATCTCGTGGCCGGCGCGCCGCAGCGCGGCGGCCAGGACGGCACCGACGCGGCCAGCGCCGACGACACCGATCTTGAGGGGAGCGTCCATATCTCAGCCTTTCCGTTCCAGTCCCTCCGACCACCCCGGTGACGGGGCCGGTGTGGGTACCGGACGTGCTCGACTAGTGCAACGAGGACGTTACGCGGGCGCTTCCCGGGGGTGAACCGGAAGCCGGTGTGACGTGCACAACAGGCCGAGTCGGCAGAAGTGCAGGTCCCACAACGCCCGAGTCGGCAGAAGTGCAGGCGAGGTCGCCTGCA
>NZ_JASGDQ010000079.1:0-30296 GCF_047607185.1 Nocardioides sp.
CGCTGCTATCGCGGCGCCCGGGCACGCACCTCGCGGCGTTGCCGACGCTCGACAGGCCACCGGCCTGCCTTCGCGCCGGCGCCTTGCGAGGCACGCACCCGGACACCGCGCTACCACGCGCTTTAGCCGCGACAGCCTACTAGTGGGGCCGACATCGTGGTGACGGGTGTGACAGATGTGATGAAACCGCAGACGCCGACCCCGATTTGGCGGCCGCTAGGGGATCGGCTAGTGTTCTCGACGCACGCCGGAGCCCCGAAGTTCAGGGGAGTTTCCGGAGAGCAAGCGGACGTAGCTCAGTTGGTAGAGCGCAACCTTGCCAAGGTTGAGGTCGCGAGTTCGAGCCTCGTCGTCCGCTCGGAGGATTCTCTCCTGGCAGTGCCCTCCAGGGTGGGGTGGCCGAGAGGCGAGGCAACGGACTGCAAATCCGTGTACGCGGGTTCAAATCCCGTCCCCACCTCCACCCCGGCTCACGCGGCGCCAGGGGGACAACTCAAGACTTGGGCGATTGGCGCAGCGGTAGCGCGCTTCCTTGACACGGAAGAGGTCACTGGTTCAAACCCAGTATCGCCCACCACGTTGATGCAGGTCAGAGCAGGTTTTTCGGAACCGGGTGTTGATCTCGACTTTGATCTTGAGAACGGCCGAAGGATCGGTCTCGCTGGCCGTGCGTAGCAAACCTTCGGATGCTCGCCAAGGCGCGTGCCGGCGATGTCGAGGCCGACGACCGACCGAGCGGCCTCCTGGGATCGGTGCTCAGGAGCACAGGCCGTTGCGGGCGGGGTCGTCGTACTGCGTGGCGGGCAGGGCGTCCTTGGTCGTCGGGCTGGTCGACGGCTCGGCGCTGGTCGTGGCCGAGGGGGAGCTGCTCGACTCGTCGCTCGGGCTGCCGCTTGGGGACGCCGAGGCGCTCGGGCTGCCGCCGGTCGCGGCGTCGTCGGCCGTGATCACGCCGGTGAGCAGGCGGGCGGGGATCGGCTTGTCGTTGCGGATCGCCTTCCAGACCTGGTCCGCCGCCGGCTCGATCCAGCGCACTCGGTTGGGGTCCTCGGGCGGGTAGTAGTTGGGGATGGTGAGGAACTGGATGTCGTCCAGGCTGATGCCCTTGAACTGCAGCCCGAGCTGGACGAGCTTGGCGATATTGCCCAGTCCTTTGTCGACGGTGACCGAGTCGATGACCGCCTTGAGGAAGCTGCGCAGCTTGAAGGGGTTGGCCAGCACGCCGGCGCTCATCGCCTGGTTCGCCATCGCCCCGATGAACGCCTGCTGCCGCCGGGTCCGGCTGATGTCGGAGCCGTCACCGATCTCCTCGCCCTCGGGATTGGTGATGTGTCTCATCCGGACGTAGGTGCGGGACTCCTCGCCGTCGAGCAGGCGGTTCTTGCCCGCCTTGATGGTGGTGTGGGTATAGCTGTCGTCCACCATGTCCTCGGGGATGCACATGCGCACGCCGCCGATCGCGTCGACCATCTTCTTGAAGCCGTCGAAGTCGACCACCACGTGGTGGTCGAGCCGGATGTCGGTGAGCTGTTCGAACTGCTGCATGGTGCAGGTCGCGCCACCGTAGGCGAAGGCCTCGTTCCACATCACGTACGACGCCGCCGGCTGCGCCGCGAAGCCCTCCGAGGCCGGGCAGGCCGGCCGGTCGACCATCGAGTCGCGGGGGATCGAGATCCCGTAGGCCCGGGTCCGGTCCGCGGAGAGGTGGATGAGGATGGTGGTGTCCGAACGCTCGCCATCGGAGGCGTCGCCGTCGATGTCGTTGGCGCCGTCCCGGGAGTCCGAGCCCATCACCAGGATGTTGATCGGCTGGCGGGATCCCTCGACCTGCTGCGCGTCCGGCCGATCGGTGAGGTCGGCTTGGCTGTTCGAGACGTGGAAGCCGCTGTTGAGATCCCGGTAGAGATAGGCAGCCCCGAGAGCCACCACCATCACCAGGGTGAGGCCGACCAGGCCGACCACTCGTAGCGCCGCACGTCCCCGGGCCCGCTCCCGGCGCCGCGAGCCGCCGGTGTGGTCGCCTGGCTCGCTGGGGTCACCGGCGGTCGTCTCGGGGGTGGACGGCGGAGACGGCATGTAGGTCCTCGTCAGGTGGGGATGGCTCGCGGGACACGATATGCAGGACCGTCAAGATCCTGGCGCAGGCCCGGTCGGGTTTGCTCCGGGCGAAGGACGGGAAAGGTCACAGCGGGAGATATGCCGTCATGCTCCCTCCCCGGAAGGCGGCCATCCCCGAGTCCCGTCCGGTCCCTCGGGGAGGATCGGACGGGACGGGGCGTCCGGCACGACATCGAGCCGGCCGATCTGATTGGCTGGAGCTCACCAACCCGAGAAGGAGCAGGCATGGCGCAACAGGTCAAGGCAGTCATCGCGCGGGGCAAGGGCGCCCCGGTCGAGGTCGTCACCATCAACGTCCCCGATCCCGGTCCGGGCGAGGCGGTGGTGAGGATCCAGGCCTGCGGCGTGTGCCATACCGATCTGCACTACCGCGAGGGCGGCATCAACGACGACTTCCCGTTCCTGCTCGGCCACGAGGCTGCCGGCGTCGTGGAGGCGGTGGGCCCCGACGTGACGAGCGTGGCCCCGGGCGACTTCGTGGTCCTCAACTGGCGTGCCGTGTGCGGCGACTGCCGGGCCTGCAACCGCGGCGAGCCGTGGTATTGCTTCGCGACCTTCAACGCCACCCAGAGGATGACGCTCGAGGACGGCACCGAGCTCAGCCCCGCGCTGGGCATCGGCGCCTTCGCCGAGAAGACCCTGGTCGCGGCCGGCCAGTGCACCAAGGTCGATCCCACGGCCCGGCCGGCCGCCGTCGGCCTGCTCGGCTGCGGGGTGATGGCCGGACTCGGCGCCGCCATCAACACCGGCGCCGTGACCCGCGGCAAGTCCGTCGCCGTCATCGGCTGCGGTGGCGTCGGGGTCGCGGCGGTCGTCGGGGCGGCGCTGGCCGGCGCCAGCCCGATCATCGCCGTCGACATCGACGCCAAGAAGCTCGACGCGGCCAAGGAACTCGGCGCCACCCACGTGCTGAACTCCGCCGAGACCGATCCGGTCGCCGGGATCAAGGAGATCTGCGCCCGTTCCTATCCGGGCGCGGAGGGCGCCGACGTCGTCATCGAGGCGGTCGGCCGGCCGGAGACCTGGAAGCAGGCGTTCTACGCCCGCGACCTGGCCGGCACCGTCGTTCTGGTCGGCGTGCCGACACCGGATATGAAGGTCCCCGACATCCCGCTCATCGACGTCTTCGGCCGCGGCGGCGCGCTGAAGTCGTCCTGGTACGGCGACTGCCTGCCGTCTCGCGACTTCCCGATGCTCGTCGACCTCTATCAGCAGGGCCGGCTCGACCTCGACGCCTTCGTCTCCGAGGAGATCGGCATCGATGACATCGAGGCAGCCTTCGAGCGGATGCACCACGGCGACGTGCTCCGCTCGGTGGTCGTCCTCTGATGACCGCTCGCGTCGACCAAGGCGTCACCAGCGGCACGTTCAGCCTGGACGGGGAGACCTTCGACGTCGACAACAACGTCTGGGTCGTCGGCGACGACACCGAGTGCGTCGTCATCGACGCCCCGCACAGCGTCGAGGACATCCTGGCCGTGGTGGGGGACCGGACGGTCCGGGCCATCGTCTGCACCCACGCCCACGACGACCACGTCAGGATGGCGCCGGCGCTGCGCGAGGCGGTCAACGGCGGGGCCGGCGCCCCGATCCTGCTCCACCCGGCCGACCTGCCGCTGTGGCAACTCGCCCACGGCCAGGACCAGGCCTGGGACCGCGACCTCGCCGACGGCGACGTGATCGACGTGGCCGGCATCGAGCTGCAGGTGATCCACACCCCGGGCCATGCTCCCGGGGCGGTGTGCCTCTATGCCCCGGCGCTCGGCTGCGTCTTCACCGGCGACACGCTGTTCCACGGCGGCCCCGGGGCGACCGGCCGCTCCTACTCCGACCGCGACGTCATCGAGCGGTCCATCCGGGATCGGCTCTTCGCCTTGCCGCCGACGACCGTCGTGCACACCGGTCATGGCGAGGACACCACCATCGCGGCCGAGCGGGCCAACCTCGGCTGACCAGCACGAACAACGTAGGAAGCCGCCCCTCCCGGGCCAGGGGGGCGGCTTCTCTCAGAGCGTGTCCTCAACGGATGGCTACTGGCTGACGCACTCGGTCATCTTGGTCGTGACGTCGGTGATGGCCTCGGTGTCGTCGCTGCTGCCCTCGTAGTCGGCGTCGCCGTCGACCATGGCGTTCAGGGCGTCGTCGGAGAGGTCGGACTCGTACAGCACCTTGCCCATGCAGTCGGCGAGGTCGGCGGTGATCGCGTCGCCGAGGGAGCCCAGAAGGCTCGAGGCATTGCCGGACTGGAGCGAGTCGGAGATCTCCGTCGCGGTGGGCCGGTCGTCACCACCACCGCCGCCACAGGCGGTGAGGCTGATGGTCAGGGCGGCCAGCAGGCCGAGGGCAGAGCTGCGTGTCTTCACGGCGCCGAGCATTCCCGGCTTCCTTCGCCCTAAACCTCCGACGCGAGCTGGGTCATAGGGAATTCACAATCAAAGATTGGGGTCGATCCCGGATGCCGTGAGTCGCGCGGTCGGCGAGAGTCGGTGGGCCGTGCGGCCGACTCACGGCGTGAGACGGAGGTCGAAGATGCGCAGAGGCACGCTGGCCCGGGCCCTCCTGGCGGCGGGCGTGATGGCGAGCCTGGCAGTCGCACCGGTGTCACTGGCGCCAGCGGGTGCCACCGCAGAGGCCGGCAACGACGCCACCTGCTCACTGGGCACGCTCGGGTCCTACCAGTCGCCCCAGGGCCTGGTGACGGCGTACGTCGCGCCGGACGGCGGCTCGAAGGCGGCCTCGCCGCGCTACCGGGCGACCGCGTCGGGGTCAGCCGGCTCGGTGACGATCACGGTGGAGCGGCTCGCCGACCACCATGTCTTCGGCCCCTTCTCCTCCGACGCCACCGGCTGGGGCTTCTCGCCCGACCAGGACCGCTTCCTGACCGCGAGCGCTGTCAGCGGCCAAGGGACCTACCGGGTCTATGACCTCACCGGCCAGCAGCCGACCTCGCCGGTCCACTCCGAGACCCTGTCGACCGGCTCGGCGCGGCTCGGCTGGAGCCCCCACGGAGAGTTCTTCGTGGTCTCGGCGATGAGCGCTGCCCAGGTCGTGGACCTGCGCGTCTACGACGCGCTGACCGATGCCCAGCTGCTGCAGACCACGGTCAGCCTGACCGTCACCGATCCCGACGAGGGTGACTTCCAGGGCGCCGGCTGGGGCTTCAGCCCCGACGACGACGAGTTCGTCTACGCGGCCGCGACCGGGGCCCAGGCTGTCGAGCTCCGAGTCGTCGATCTCGACGCCGGCGCGCAGCGCTATGTCGCCGCCCTCGGGGGCAGCGCCTACTGGCAGTTCAGCCCCCGCGGCGACCTGCTCGGCATCGTCGACCAGACCGGTGCCTCCTCCGAGAGCGTCTACCTCGTCGGCACCCACGCCGACAGCGACGTCCGGGCCAGCACCACGTACGACGCGATCGCCGACGGCGACTTCGAGGCGACCGCCGCCGGCCACTACTACCACCTCGGTACGCAGAGCTATCTGCTCGCCCCGCTCACCGCGCCGGTGCCCGACTACTGCCAGCCGATCTGGGCCGACGCCACCGAGCTGACCGCCTCGGCGGTCACAGCCACGAGCGTCCACCTGGCCTGGCCGAGCGCCGACGACCCGACCCTGGGTGCCGCCGACGACACTGCGGTGACCGGCTATCGCGTCTTCGCGGGCGCCACCCAGCTGGCCGAGCTTCCCGGCGACGCGACGTCGTACGACGCCACCGGACTCGATCCCGAGACGGCCTATACCTTCCGGGTGGAGGCAGGCGATGCCGCCGGCCACTGGTCCACCGACGGGCCGTCGGTCCAGGTGACCACGCTGACGCCCCCGCCGGCCTGGCCGACCGGCGCCACCCTCACCGCCAGCCAGGTCACCGAGACCGGCGCCCGGCTGACCTGGACCGGGCTGACCGGGCTGCCGGTCACCGGCTTCCGGCTTTACCAGGACGGTGTGCTGATCGCCTCGCCCGGCGCCACCATCACGACCCGCGACGTGACGGGGCTGACGGCCTGCACGGACTACGCCTTCGCGATCCAGGCGGTCTGGGCCGGTGACGACGGCGAGAGCACCGACGGCCCCACCACGCTGGTCACCACCCGCGCCAGCGGCCCCGGCTGCACCCGGGTCTACGCGGACCAGGACGGCAACGGCTCCTACTCCGGCCCGGGCGAGGTCGCCGGCGTCAATCTGGGCGTCAGCCTCTCCTGGACCAACGTCGACGCCGACCACAACATCCTCTCCCAGGGCTCGGAGACGCCGCTGGAGGGCTCGGGGCTGGTCGCCTATCCGGTCGCGGGCGCCGACACCTACGTCTCCTACGGCTGGCCGCTCTACAACGTCTTCACCGGACAGCCGCTCTACCCGCGCCTCCACACGCCCAGCTCCGGCAACTTCTATCGCCGCAGCGACGCGCCCCCGAGCTTCGACGTCACCGTCGACGGATTCGGCGCGTTCTGGTCGACGTCGTACATGCCGGTCGACGGGACCGGCACCATCGCCGGGGTCCTCTTCGAGGACGACAACGCCAACGGCGTCCGGGACCCCGGCGAGCCCGGCATCGCGGATCGTCAGCTCTTCTGCACCGCCGAGTGGGTGCGGCCGACTCCCACCCAGGACTGCGTCGTGATGACGGATGTCAGCGGCGGCTATCAGGTCACCGTCAACGGGGCCGTCATCAAGCTCGGCTCGTTCTACGGCAGCGGTCCGGCCTACCTGTGGGGCTACGGTCCCTCCGACGGCTGGTACCGCACCTCGGCCGCCAAGGCCTACGCGGTCCACAACGGCGAGGCCTACACCGGCGCCGACATCGGCTACGTCTACGGCGAGAGCACGCTGCACGGCCACGTCTTCGAGGACCTCAACGGCAACCACGTCCGCGACTCGGGCGAGGACGGGCTGCGGGTCACGCCGCGCTATATGCAGGTGTGCGCGCAGCACCGGACGATCAGCACCGCCCAGAAGTGCGCCGACATCGAACGCGACGGCGACTGGACGATCACCGGCCTGCCGCCGGGCGGCTACGACGTCACCCTCAACCCGGGCTACGACGACCTCTTCGAGCAGACCCTGCCGGTCGACGACGGTGGGTACGCCGTCACCATCGCCACCAACGGCGCCGACGTGGCCGTCCCGGACTTCGGCGCACACGGCAGCTACGCCCTGGTGCAGGGCATGGTCTTCGACGACGACAACCAGAACGGCGTGCGCGATCCGGGGGAGGGCCCGGCCGAGGGTGTCCAGATCTGCGGTCGCGTCGGCCACGGCGAGGGCAGCAGCGATGCCTGCGACAACAGCGACGCTCAGGGTGACTACCTCGTCGGCCCCTTCCCGGCGGGTCACCTCGAGGTCAGTGGCCCCACCAGCGGTCTCGTCGTCACCACGCCGAGCGGCGGGACCTGGGAGGGCGACGTGGTCGCCGGCCAGCAGGTCGGCCTCGACTTCGGGGTCGACCAGGCGTCGGTCCCGGACGGACCGACGAGGCTGACGGCGACGATCGGCGACGGCTACATCGACCTGAGCTGGGACGCCGCCCAGGCGCCACCAGCGGATCCGGTGCAGGGCTATCAGGTCTACTGGTTCGACGACCACTATTCGGTGTTCGACAACGTCTGCCAGACCGACGCCGAGACCACCTCCTGCCGGGTCGAGCGCGGCGACCCGGGCGAGCCGATCACCGTCGCGGTCTCCGCCTACAACAACGCCGGCAGCAGCAATGGCGCCGGCGTCCGGCTCTTCGAGGATGACGTGCCCCCGGGCGGCGACCCGACCACGCCCCCGGGCGTTAGCCCGACCACGCCGCCGGGCGAGCAGGCCCAGCCGCCGAGCGTGACCGCGCCAGGGCAGGTGACCGGTCTGAGGGCGAAGGCCAAGGGCCACCGCAAGGTCCGGCTCTCCTGGACGGCGACGGCTGGCGCCACGTCGTACATCGTCCAGATCCGCAGGAAGAGGAGCGGGGCCTGGAAGACGGCCACGACGACGAGCCTGACCGCGGTGGTGATCAAGGGCAAGGGCACCCGGATCTGGCTGCGCGTGGCGGCGGTGAACGCGGCCGGTCAGGGCGCCTTCACGATCAGCAAGCCGGTGAGGCCGGCCTGAGCCGGGACGTTAACCGATGTGAAGCCAGGTGAGGTCCGCCGATAGCATCCCGTTGTGAGCAAGGCATGGGAGCTGTACGCCGACAACCCCGACGTCATCGCGGCGCGCGTCGACGGACAGCTCAAGGACCTGTCCTACGAGCTGGCCGAGGGTGACCAGGTCGAGCCGGTCGAGATCGACTCGCCGGACGGCCGCGACATCCTGCGCCACTCCACCGCGCACGTGTTGGCCCAGGCGGTCCAGCAGCTCTTCCCGGAGGCCAAGCTCGGCATCGGCCCGCCGATCGAGAACGGCTTCTACTACGACTTCGACGTCGAGACCCCCTTCAACCCTGCGGACCTGGTCAAGATCGAGTCCGCGATGCGCAAGATCATCAAGGCCAACCAGCGGTTCTCTCGCCGGGTCACTACCGACGACGACGCCCGCGCCGAGCTCGCCGACGAGCCCTACAAGCTGGAGCTGATCGGCCTCAAGAGCTCCGCGGCGGGGCCTGCCCAAGAGATCGCAGAGGGTGCGAGCGCCGAGGTCGGCGCCGGCGAACTGACGATCTACGACAACATCGACCGCAACGGCGAGACCGCCTGGAAGGACCTCTGCCGCGGCCCGCACCTGCCGACCACCCGGCGGATCCCCGCCTTCAAGCTGATGCGGAGCGCGGCGGCGTACTGGCGCGGCGACGAGAAGAACAAGCAGCTGCAGCGCATCTACGGCACCGCCTGGGAGTCGCAGCAGGCGCTGGAGGAGCACCTGCACCGCATCGAGGAGGCCGAGCGGCGCGACCACCGCAAGCTGGGCCGCGAGCTCGACTTGTTCTCCTTCCCCGACGAGCTCGGCTCCGGCCTGCCGGTCTTCCACCCCAAGGGCGGCGTCGTCAAGCGGGAGATGGAGGACTACGTCCGCCGCCGCCACATCGAGGAGGGCTTCTCCTACGTCGGCACGCCGCACATCTCCAAGGACGGGCTGTTCCACACCAGCGGCCACCTGCCCTACTACGCCGACACCATGTTCCCGCCGATGGAGCTGGAGGGCAGCAAGTACCAGCTCAAGGCGATGAGCTGCCCGATGCACAACCTCATCTACCAGTCGCGGCAGCGCTCCTACCGCGAGCTGCCGCTGCGGCTCTTCGAGTTCGGCACCGTCTACCGCTACGAGAAGTCGGGCGTCGTGCACGGCCTGACCCGGGTCCGCGGGCTGACCCAGGACGACAGCCACTCCTATGTCACCAAGGAGCAGGCCCCCGACGAGATCCGGCATCTGCTCGGCTTCGTGCTCGGCGTGCTCAAGGACTTCGGCCTCGACGACTTCTACCTGGAGCTCTCCACCCGCGGCGACTCCGAGAAGTTCATCGGCACCGACGAGCAATGGGAGAGCGCCACCGCCGTCCTGGAGAGGGTCGCCACGGAGTCCGGCCTCGAGCTGGTCCCCGACCCCGGCGGCGCGGCCTTCTACGGACCCAAGATCTCGGTGCAGGCGCGCGACGCGATCGGCCGCACCTGGCAGATGTCGACGATCCAGTACGACTTCAACCAGCCGGCGCGATTCGGCCTGGAGTACGTCGCCGCGGACGGCTCCCGGCAGGAGCCGGTGATGATCCACTCGGCGAAGTTCGGCTCGATCGAGCGGTTCCTCGGCGTGCTGGTGGAGCACTACGCCGGCGCCTTCCCGCCCTGGCTGGCGCCGGTGCAGGTCCAGCTCATTCCGATCGCCGAGCGTCACCTGGACTACCTCCACGACGTCGCCGCCCAGCTGCGGAAGGCGGGCGTCCGGGTCGAGGTCGACGACTCCGACGACCGGATGCAGAAGAAGATCCGCAACGCGCAGCTGCAGAAGGTGCCGTTCATGGTGATCGCGGGGGACCAGGACCTGGAGAGTGGCGCGGTCTCCTTCCGCTACCGCGACGGCCGCCAGGACAACGGCGTGGCCGTCGCCGACGCCATCGCCCGGGTGGTGGCGGCGGTGGCCTCCCACGAGCAGGTCTGAGAGCGTGTTCGAGAACTCGGAAGCGCCGGCCCGCCGCCGCCCAGTACGCGCCCTGGCTGCGTTGTCGTCGTGCTTCGACGGAAAGGAACCAGATGACTGACGTGTCGACCTCTTCGACGCCTGCCCGAGGAGTTGGTGACCGCGTGAGTGCCGAACCGGACGTGCGCGCCCGACTTGCCGAGATCTACACCGATCTTCACCGACATCCCGAGCTGTCCATGCAAGAGTTCCGCACCGCGGGCGTGATCGCAGAATTCCTGAGGGGTCGCCAGCTCGAGGTGCTGGAGAAGGTTGGCGGCACCGGCGTGATCGGCATCCATCGCAATGGTGCCGGGCCGACGGTCTACGTGCGGGCTGACATGGACGGTCTGCCGGTGACTGAGGAGACCGGGTTGGACTACGCCAGCGTCGAGCCCGGGGTCATGCACGCCTGCGGCCACGACATGCATGTGACGTGCCTGCTGGGTGCCGTCGAGGCGATGCAGGCCAGCGAGGACCAGTGGCGCGGGACGGTCGTCTATCTCTTCCAGCCGGGGGAGGAGACTGGCGAGGGCGCAGCCGCGATGCTCGCCGATCCCCGGATGGCAGAGCTGCCGAGACCCGTCGCGGTCATCGGACAGCACGTCATGCCGGCCCCGAGCGGCCAGCTGTTGACCAGGCCGGGCGTGCTGATGGCCGGCTCGGACAGTCTGAGGGTCACCATGCACGGGATCGGGGGACATGGCTCTCAGCCCGAGAGCACGGTGGATCCGGTCTACATGGCGGCGAGCACCGTGGTGCGGCTGCAGTCGATCGTCAGTCGCGAGGTTCCCCCGGCGACGCCGGTCGTGGTCACGGTTGGGTCGATGCAGGCCGGCACCAAGGAGAACATCATCCCGGCCACCGCCACCCTGTCCATCAACGTCCGGTCGTTCTCTCCCGAGTCACGCGAGCAGGTGCTGGCCTCCATCCACCGGATCGCGAAGGCCGAGGCGTTGGCCTCGGCGGCGCCGCGCGAGCCCGACTTCGACACGCTGGGAGAGTTTCCGGTCACGGTCAACGACGCCGGTCTCGCCGAGCAGGTAGCCGAGGCGTTCACGGCCGAGTTCGGCACGGACAAGGTCGGCCGGATCGACCCGGTCAACGCCAGCGAGGACTTCGGCCGGTTCGGCACGCACTACGGCGTCCCCTCGCTGTTCTGGTTTCTTGGCGGCGCTGGCGCCGAAGAGGGTGCGGAGTTCCACGGAGTCGTCGACCGCGACACTCCCTCCAACCACTCTCCCCACTACGCCCCTGTCATCCATCCGACGATCGAGTCCGGAGTCAGGGCGCTGACGGTTGCGGCGCGCACTGTCCTCGCCGCACCTCCGACCACGACGGAGGCCAGCGCGTGAGCGAGCTTGCGAGCGAACCGAGGGGTGAGGGCGTGAGTGCCACCGTCAGCATTCACGCTACGTCCATGCCCTGGGACCACGTCACCTCGCTGCGGACCGGTGAGGTCGCGCCCGACGGCGGGAATCTGCGACTCGACTGTCGCGACCGGGTCTGGGACTGGCTCGCCGACGCGGTCGATGCTGTCTTCGCGGACTTCGTCGATATCGTGCGATGAGCAGGTGCGAGTTGGCTGGTGAGAGTCGAGGTGTGGTGTGCCGCTGAGCGCCTTTGATCTCTACTCGATCGGGATCGGGCCGTCGTCGTCGCACACTGTCGGCCCGATGCGCGCTGCCAAGACCTTCGTGGACGGACTGTCCGAGGACGGACTCCTCGGCCAGACCGTGCGTGTCAAGGCGGAGCTGTTCGGCTCGTTGGGAGCGACCGGACACGGACACGGCTCGGAGCGTGCGGTCATTCTCGGTCTCGAGGGCGAGCTCCCCGCTACGGTCGACACGACGAGCGCGGTGGGCCGAGTCGAGGTCGCGCGACGCGAACGGACGATCACCCTGGCTGGCCGGCACCGGATCAAGTTCGACCCTGACGACGACCTCGTCCTGCATCGCCGGCGCTCGCTGCCGGCGCATCCTAACGGCATGACCTTCACCGCGTACGGCGCCGATGGGACGCTTCGCGAGCATACCTGCTATTCCGTCGGCGGAGGCTTCGTCGTCGACGAGCAGATGCTGGGCGCCGACCGGGTCGCGGTGGACCAGGAGGAGGTCCGATACCCGTTCACCACCGGTGAGCAGCTCCTGGGTATCTGCCGGCGTGAGGGTCTCCGGATCAGCGACGTGATGATGGCCAATGAGCTGTCGTGGCGCACGGAGCAGGAGATACGCGACGGTCTGCTGGAGATCTGGGCTGTCATGCGTGAGTGCGTGCTTGCGGGCTGCCGCGCTGAAGGCGTGCTCCCCGGAGGGCTGCAGGTACAGCGCCGCGCCCCGGGGTTGTTCGCCGACCTCACGACCCGCACCGGTGAGGACCCACTGGCATTGATCGACTGGGTGAATCTGTTCGCGCTGGCGGTCAACGAGGAGAACGCGTCGGGCGGACGCGTGGTGACGGCGCCCACCAATGGTGCTGCCGGGATCATTCCCGCCGTACTGCACTTCTATTGGCGCTTTGTCCCGGGCGCCGACGATGCCGGAGTGGTGCGCTTCCTGCTCACCGCGGCGGCGATCGGCATCCTGTTCAAGGAGAATGCGTCGATCTCCGGTGCCGAGGTCGGCTGTCAGGGCGAGGTCGGCTCGGCCTGTGCCATGGCAGCCGGTGCCCTCTGTGAGGTCCTCGGCGGCACGCCGTCCCAGGTGGAGAACGCCGCCGAGGTCGGGATCGAGCACAATCTCGGCCTCACCTGCGATCCGATCGGAGGTCTCGTCCAGATCCCGTGCATCGAACGCAACGCCATCGCCGCGGTGAAGGCGATCAACGCCGCCCGGCTGGCCATCAACGGCACCGGCGCGCACCATGTCTCCCTCGACAAGGCGATCAGAACCATGCGCGAGACGGGTCGCGACATGCACGTCAAGTACAAGGAGACCTCACTCGGCGGGCTCGCTGTCAACATCGTCGAGTGCTGAGAGCACATTCGGGGAGCGCCGACAACGGATCCGAGGCGGGTGACGTCCGACGAAGCAGGTCTGAGACCTATGGACAGAACACGGCGATTTGTCTACCCATCGGGGTGTGACTGAGGTAACGTCGCCTTGCGCCCGGCCGTTGAAGGTTAAATGTGACGCGATGTCGCGCTAACAGTTGTATGCGAGACATGTGTCGCACTAATGTGGTGCTCGTCGTCAGTTTCAACGTCGAGAGGTGAGCGACATGACCGCGGTTCAGGCTGAGAGGTCGGCAAAGGGTGCCCACGGCGGCGCGCAGGGCCGGCAGAGCTACTACGACACGCTTCGGACGCTCTCCCAGGCGTCGGTCGACCAGCACTTCGACGCGTTCAAGGACATCGACTGGGACAACCCGGACTACGCGTTCCGGATGGACGACGAGCGCTTCATCCTCACCGATGCCGACGAGATCGGCCGCCACCCGTGGTACAAGACGCTCCCCAAGGAGCGCCAGATCGCGATCGGCTGCTACCGCTACGCGCAGGTCGCGAAGGTGGGCCGCCAGTTCGAGCAGGTCCTGATCGCCGGCGTCATGCAGCGGCTGATCTGGATGGAGGACCGCAACCCGGAGTTCCGCTATGCCACCCACGAGGTGACCGAGGAGACCCACCACACCCAGATGTTCCAGGAGGCGGTCAACCGCCTCGGCATCGACGTAGCCGGCGCCCCGACTCTCTTCAAGCTGATCGTCCCGCTGATCACCTCCGCCGGCGCCTGGTTCCCAGAGGCGTTCTTCGTCGGCATCCTCGCGGGCGAGGAGCCCATCGACCACCTGCAGAAGTCGATCATGCGCGCCGGCGGCAGCCACCCGATGATCGACCGGATCATGCAGATCCACATCGCCGAGGAGGCGCGCCACATCGGTTTCGCCCACCAATACCTCGAGCACCACGTGCCCGAGCTCGATCCGGTCCGCAAGCAGATCCTCGCCGTGCTCTACCCGATCATCATGCGCGGCCTGTGCGACGTGATCATGGTGCCGAGCAAGCAGGCCCGCCGGGACATGGGCATCCCCGACGAGGTCGCCGAGGAGATCTGGTGGGGCAGCGCGGACTCCACGAAGCTGCTGCGCGACATGTTCAGCGACGTGCGGATGCTGGCCGACGAGCTCGGCCTGCGCAACCGGGTCACCAAGCGGATCTGGAAGCTCATGGGCATCGACGGTCGTCCGGCCCGGTTCCGCGGCCAGCCGGCCACCGCCACGCACTGACGACCTGACCACCGCCCAGCCAAACAAAGAGCCGCACGTGCCTCACGTCGTCATCCAGTCCTGCTGCTCGGACGGCTCCTGCGTCCTTGCCTGCCCGGTCAACTGCATCCATCCGGCGCCGGGGGAGCCGGGCTTCGCCGAGGCGGAGATGCTCTACGTCGACGCCAGCTACTGCGTCGACTGCGGTGCCTGCACCACCGCCTGCCCCGCCGACGCGATCGTCCCGCACACCACGCTGACACCCGAGCAGCAGCCGTTCCTGGCCCTCAACGCGGAGTACTTCGAGGTCTTCCCACACGCCGACCGGGCCCCACTCGCGCAGGTGCCACCCCAGCGCCGGCTCACCCGGGAGGGCCCCTTCCGAGTCGCCGTGGTGGGCGCCGGCCCGGCCGGTCTCTACGCCGCCGACGACCTGCTCACCCACCCCGAGATCACCGTCGACGTCTACGACCGGCTGCCCACGCCGTACGGCCTGGTCAGGTTCGGCGTGGCCCCCGACCACCCGCACACCAAGCAGGTGCAGAAGCTCTTCAAGAAGATCGAGCGGCAGCCGGGCTTCCGCTACTTCCTCAACGTCGAGGTCGGCGCCGACATCACCCACGAGGAGCTCGCCGGCCACTACCACGCGGTGATCTACACCGTCGGCGCCGCCGCCGACCGGGCCCTCGGCGTGCCCGGCGACCAGCTGCCCGGCTCGGTCTCGGCCACCGACTTCGTGGCCTGGTACAACGGCCACCCCGACAAGCAGCAGCTGCCAGTCCCGCTCGACGCGGCGTCGAACCCGTCCGGCCGGGCGGTCGTGGTCGGCAACGGCAATGTCGCGCTCGACGTCGCCAGGATCCTCACCGAGGACGTCGCGACGCTGGCAACCACCGACATCGCCGAGGAGGCGTTGGCCGCGCTCCGCGACAGCGCCATCCGTGAGGTCGTCATCCTGGGCCGCCGAGGGTACGCCGAGGCGGCGTTCACCGTGCCCGAGCTGGTCGGCCTGCACGGGCTGACCTCGGTCAACGTCGTGGTCGACACCGGCGGTCCGGCGATCCTCGGGGATGACACCTTGGCGCGACTGATGCGCGAGCTGGCCTCGCGGCCGGTCGATCCCGCCAAGCGGACCATCGTGCTGCGGTTCCTGACCTCGCCGGTGGCACTGCTGGGCGAGGAGCGGGTCACCGGCGTCGAGATCGGCCGCAACCGGCTCGAGCTCGACGCCCACGGCGTCCCGCGCGCGGTGCCGACCGGAGAGACCGAGGTGCTCGACACCGGCCTGGTGCTGCGCGCCGTCGGCTACCAGGGCCTGCCCGTGGCCGACCTGCCCTACGACGAGCGCACCGGCACGGTCCCCAACACCGCCGGCCGCGTCGAGCCCGGCGTCTACGTCTCCGGCTGGGTCAAACGCGGCCCCACCGGCTTCATCGGCACCAACAAGACCGACTCCGAGGAGACCGTCGACACCCTGCTCGACGATCTCGACGCGGGGCTGCCCGAGCCTGCCGGAGCTGTGCACGACAAGAAGGGTGCCACCATCGCCGCACTGGTGCGCCGCCGCCAGCCCGACCTCGTCGACCTGGCCGGCTGGCAGGCGATCGAGCGCGAGGAGCGCCGTCGCGGCGCCGAGCTCGGCCGACCGCGACTCAAGATCGTCTCCGTGGCCGAGGCCGTCCGGATCGCCACTCTCAACCGGCAGCGGCCCATCTACTCCGCCACCCGGCTGGCCCGCCGCACCTCCGGGCTGCTGAGCCGTGGCAGGGTCCGCGGTACCGTCGCCGGAGCGGTCCACACCGCGAGCGGCGCGGTCAGGACCGCCGGCGAGGTGGTCGACAGCGCGGTGGCCACCGTGTCGGGATCGGGGCGAGGCTGAGGCGGGCATGAGCCAGGGGAACCGTGACGGACGACAGGTCCGCTGGGACGCTCACAAGGAGGAGCGCCGCCAGCAGATCATCGACGCCGCGATCGCCGTGGTCGAGGAGTCCACGCCCGGCACCGAGGTCCATGTCCAGCAGATCGCCGCCAGAGCGGGTCTCTCCCGTACCGTGATCTATCGGCACTTCGCCGACCGCGCCGACCTCGACCGGGCCGTTCGACTCCGCATCGTCGAGCAGGTCTGGGAGCTGCTGCTGCCCCGCGTCAGCCTCGACGGCACCGCGCCGGAGATCATCGAGCGCGTCGTCGGAAGCTATATCGGCTGGGCGGTGGCCCACCCCGCGCTCCACCGGCTCGCCGACCACGACAACTCCGGCTCGGACGGCCCCCTGGAGGCGGGGCTGGAGCGGATCGCCTCCCGGGTCAGCGCGGTCATCGGCACCGCGCTGATGGCCTTCGGTGCCGAGCTCTCCGAGGAGGAGGCCGCCGCCATCGACCCGTTCGTCTACGGCATCGTCGGATCGGTCTTCAGCTCGGTACGACGCTGGGTCGGCAGACCCGACCCGGCGCTGTCGGCGGCGGGGCTGACCGAGCTGGTCAGCCGTTCGGTCTGGTTCGTCATCGACGGCCATGCCCGGACGCTGGGCGTCGAGATAGACCCGACCCGGTGTGTGGAGGATCTGCTCGCGGACGCCATGATGGCCTAGTGGTCCCAGTGGTCCTTCACCAAGACGGCGTCGGCGAGCCCGACGAGCTCGAGCGGCTCTGGACGCCGTACCGGATGGCCTACATCCGCGGCGAGAACAAGCCCACCGACCCCGCCGCGTCACAGTGCCCGTTCTGCCGGATCCCGAGCCTCGACGACGAGGCGGGCCTGGTGGTCCACCGGGGCGAGACGGCGTACGTCGTCCTCAACCTCTACCCCTACTCGCCCGGGCACCTGATGGTGGTGCCCTACCGACACGTGCCCGAGTACGTCGACACCGACGACGCCGAGGCGGCCGAGATGGCGGCCCTGACCAAGACCGCGGTGCGGACGATCCGCTCGGTCTCGGGCGCGCCGGGGTTCAACATCGGCATGAACCAGGGCGAGGCCGGTGGCGCCGGGATCGCCGCCCACCTGCACCAGCACGTGGTGCCGCGCTGGGTCGGCGATGCCAACTTCATGCCGATCATCGGCCGCACCAAGACGCTGCCCCAGCTGCTGGGGGAGACCAGGCGGCTGCTCGCCGAGGCCTGGCCGACGGCATGAGCAGCGAGGACGCGTGGCTCGCCGGCGAGTTGGTCCGCGACGCCGGCCGGCTCGCCGCCCGGATGCGATCCGAAGGCGTGCGGGCCTCCCGCAAGACCTCGGTCTCCGATGTCGTCACCGAGGCTGACCATGCCGCCGAGGCGGCCATCGTGAGCCGGCTCGCCGCGGAGCGGCCCGGCGATGGCGTGCTGGGGGAGGAGGGCGCCGCCGTCGCCACCGCGACCGGGCGGACCTGGGTCATCGACCCGGTCGACGGCACCTACAACTTCGTCAACGGGCTCGACTGGTGGTGCTCGGCGCTGGCGCTCACCGAGGGCGAGCGGATCGTGCTGGGCGCCGTCTACCACCCGGCCAGCGACACCCTCCTCGTCGGCGGTCCCGACCTGCCCACCACCCGCGACGGCGAACCGCTGCCGGCCCTCGAGGACCGGCCGCTGGCCGAGTCCTGCGTGACCACCTATCTGCATCCGCCGTTCTTCGCCGGGCCGGTCGGCGAGGTGTTCGCCCGCGCGATGACCGGCGCCGCCACGCTGCGGGTGCTGGGCAGCGGCTCGATGGACCTCACCGCCGTCGCCCAGGGGCAGCTCCACGTCTCCTGCCAGCACTCCGTGCCGCCCTGGGACCGGCTCCCCGGCGCTGCCCTGGTGCTCGGAGTGGGCGGCGCCCACCGGCAGGTCGAGGCCGCCGGGGTGACCTGGTCGGTGACCGGCGCGCCCACGGCCGTGGCCGAGCTGTCCGCTCGGCTAGCCTGACGCCACCATGTTGGAGAGATTCAGGGCCTTCTGGCAGGGCATCGTCCTCGCCCCCGTCATCAGCCTGCTCATCAGGCTCAAGGTCAGCCCCGACGCCGTCACCCTGGTCGGCACCCTCGGCGTGTGCGTCGGCGCGCTGGCCTTCTATCCGGGCGGCGAGCTGTTCTGGGGGACCGTGTTCATCACCTGCTTCGTCTTCAGCGACCTCGTCGACGGCGCCATGGCGCGCCGGCTCGGCCGCAGCTCGAAGTTCGGCGCGTTCCTCGACTCCACCCTGGACCGGATCGGCGACGGCGCCATCTTCGGCGCGCTGGCGCTCTACTTCGCCGGCCCCGGCGACTCGACGCTCTATCTCACGCTCTCGCTGGTCTGCCTCGTCATGGGGGCGGTCACGTCGTACGCCCGAGCCAAGGCGGAGAGCATCGGTTTCACCGCCCAGGTCGGCATCGCGGAGCGCTCCGACCGGCTCGTCTCGATCCTGGTGATGACCGGCCTCTCCGACCTGTTCGACCTGCCGATCCTGATGGAGATCACGCTGTGGGCGCTCGCCATCGCGAGCACGGTCACCGTCGCGCAGCGCATCTGGGTGGTACGGCGGCAGGCGCTGGCCGAGTCATAGAATCGTCCCATGGACACTCCCCCGACCGTGGGCACCACTGACACCGCCGCCGGCCTCGTCGGCACCACCCGCGTCAAGCGTGGCATGGCCGAGATGCTCAAGGGCGGGGTGATCATGGACGTGGTCACCCCCGAGCAGGCCAAGATCGCCGAGGACGCCGGTGCGGTGGCGGTGATGGCACTGGAGCGGGTGCCCGCCGACATCCGCGCCCAGGGCGGCGTCTCCCGGATGTCCGACCCCGACATGATCGACGGCATCATCGCCGCGGTCTCCATCCCGGTGATGGCCAAGGCCCGGATCGGCCACTTCGCCGAGGCCCAGGTGCTGCAGTCGCTGGGCGTGGACTACATCGACGAGTCCGAGGTGCTCACCCCGGCCGACTACGAGAACCACATCGACAAGTGGGCCTTCACGGTGCCGTTCGTGTGCGGCGCGACCAACCTCGGCGAGGCGCTGCGGCGGATCACCGAGGGCGCCGCGATGATCCGCTCCAAGGGCGAGGCCGGCACCGGCGACGTGTCCAACGCGGTCACCCACATGCGCACCATCCGCAAGGAGATCCGCCGGCTGGGTGCGCTCTCGGAGGACGAGCTCTACGTCGCCGCCAAGGAGCTGCAGGCGCCCTACGACCTGGTCAAGGAGGTCGCCGCGGCCGGCAAGCTCCCCGTGGTGCTGTTCACCGCCGGCGGCATCGCCACCCCCGCCGACGCGGCGATGATGATGCAGTTGGGCGCCGAGGGCGTCTTCGTCGGCTCCGGCATCTTCAAGTCCGGCAACCCCGCGCAGCGTGCCGAGGCGATCGTCAAGGCCACCACGTTCTACGACGACCCGGACGTGGTCGCCAAGGTCTCCCGTGGCCTGGGCGAGGCGATGGTGGGCATCAACGTCGAGGAGCTGCCCCAGCCCCACCGGCTCGCCGAGCGCGGTTGGTGACGCGCCGCGTCGGCGTCCTGGCGCTCCAGGGCGACGTTCGCGAGCACCTGGCAGCGCTGCGGGAGGTCGGGGCGGACGCGTTCCCCGTCCGGCGTACGACGGAGCTCGAGTCCTGTGACGGCCTCGTCCTTCCCGGTGGCGAGTCCACCACGATGGCCAAGCTCGCCCGCACTTTCGCGCTGCTCGAACCGCTGCGGGCGCGGATCAAGGAGGGCCTGCCGGTCTTCGGCACCTGTGCCGGGATGATCCTGCTGGCCGACCACGTCGTCGACGGCATCGAGGGCCAGGAGACGCTCGGCGGGCTCGACATCACCGTGCGACGCAACGCCTTCGGTCGTCAGGTCGACTCCTTCGAGACCGACCTGACCGTGGCCGGCGTCGAGGGTCAGGTCCACGCGGTCTTCATCCGGGCGCCGTGGGTCGAGCGGGCCGGAGCGGAGGTCGAGGTGCTCGCCGAGGCCGCGGGACACCCGGTCGCGGTGCGCCAGGGGCGGCTGCTGGCCACCTCGTTCCACCCCGAGGTCAACGGCGAGACCCGGCTGCACCGCCTCTTCGTCGACCTGCTCTGAGCCGGCGACACCGAACACCGGGCGGCGCCGGTAAGATCGGTCGCCGATCGATTGCAATACGAGTAGAGGGATCACATGTCCGGGCACTCCAAGTGGGCAACCACGAAGCACAAGAAGGCCGCGATCGACGCCAAGCGCGGCAAGCTCTTCGCCAAGCTGATCAAGAACATCGAGATCGCGGCGAAGATGGGCGGCCCCGACCCCGCCGGGAACCCCACCCTCTACGACGCCATCCAGAAGGCGAAGAAGTCCTCGGTCCCCAACGACAACATCGACCGTGCCGTCAAGCGCGGCGGCGGCCTCGACGGCGGCGGCGTCGACTACACCACGATCATGTACGAGGTCTACGGCCCCTCGGGTGTCGCCCTGCTGGTCGAGTGTCTGACCGACAACAAGAACCGCGCCGCGATGGAGGTCCGCACCGCGGTCACCCGCAATGGCGGCACGATGGCCGACCCCGGCTCGGTCTCGCGGCTGTTCAACCGCAAGGGCGTCGTCGTACTCGCGAAGTCGCAGGAGCGTCCCGACGGCTCCACGGCGGAGATCGACGAGGACACCGTCCTGGAGGCCACCCTCGACGCCGGCGCCGAGGAGGTCAACGACCTCGACGAGACCTGGCAGGTCATCTCCGAGCCCGGCGACGTCGTAGCGGTGCGCACCGCCCTGCAGGACGCCGGTGTCGACTACGACTCCGCCGACGTCGAGTTCGTCGCCTCGATGGACATCCCGGTCGCCGACGCCACCACCGCCGCCAAGGTGATGCGGCTGGTCGACGTCATCGACGACCTCGACGACGTCCAGAACGTCTTCAGCAACGCCGACATCCCCGACGCGGTCCTCGAGGAGCTCGACACCTGAGCCGAGTCGGCAGAAGTGCGGGTCTCAGAACCGCCGAGTCGGCAGAAGTGCGGGTCTCAGAACCGCCGAGTCGGCAGAAGTGCGCGCGTGTCGCGCAGCCGGTCGGCTACCGTCCGCCTAGACTGCGAACATGTGTTCGACGCAGAGGGGGGCCGATGCGCGTCCTGGGGATTGACCCCGGCCTGACCCGTTGCGGCACCGGCGTGGTCGAGGGTAGCGTCGGCCGGCCGCTGGGCCTGGTCGACGTCAGCGTCATCCGTACGTCCTCAACGCTGCCGGTCTGGCAGCGGCTGGCGCAGATCGAGGCCGGCCTGGAGGCGCGGGTCGAGCACTATCGACCCGACGCCGTCGCCATCGAGAGGATCTTCGCTCGCTCCGACGTCAGCACCATCATGGGCACCGCCCAGGCCAGCGGCGTCGCGATGCTGGTCGCCGCCAGGAGAGGCATCCCGGTCGCGCTCCACACGCCGAGCGAGGTCAAGGCCGCGGTGAGCGGCAACGGTCGTGCGGACAAGGCCCAGGTCGGTGCCATGGTTGCCCGCATCCTGCGGCTCGATGCCATGCCCAAGCCGGCCGACGCCGCCGACGCGCTGGCGCTGGCCATCACCCACATCTGGCGCGGCGGCGCCCAGGCTCGCCTGGACGCCGCCCTGGCAAGGAGCAGGCGTTGATCGCGTTCGTTCGTGGCAAGGTCGCAGCCCTCACCCTCTCCTCGGCGGTGGTCGAGGTCGGCGGGGTCGGTCTGGAGCTGCTGTGCACGCCCGGCACCTTGGCGGGTCTACGCACCGGGGGAGAGGCGCTGTTGCCGACCTCGCTGGTGGTGCGCGAGGACTCGCTGACCCTGTTCGGGTTCGCCGACGACGACGAGAAGGCCACCTTCGAGTTGGTGCAGACCGCGTCCGGCGTCGGGCCCAAGCTCGCCCAGGCGATGCTCGCGGTCCTCACTCCCGACACGCTGCGCATTGCGGTGGCCAACGACGACGTGAAGACGTTGACCAAGGTGCCCGGGATCGGTCAGAAGGGCGCTCAGCGGATCATCCTGGAGCTCAAGGACCGGCTCGGCGCTCCCATCGGCGCCGCACAGCCCACCCGTCCAGCCGCCGCGGCGTGGCGCGACCAGGTGACGGAGGCGCTGCTCGGTCTCGGCTACAACGGCAGGGACGCGGAGCGAGCCGTGGCCGCCGTACCCGATCCTCGCGACACGCCCAACGTCAGCGCCCTGCTCAAGGCTGCCCTGCAGGCCCTCTCCAAGGCGTGAGTGCGATGCACGAGGACGAGCTGGCAGCCGCCGAGGAGGCCCATCTGCAGGGCGTCCGGGGCGGGCTGACCGCTGCCGAGGCCGAGGGTGACGAGCGCGCTGTCGAGGCGGCGCTGCGTCCCCGCAGCCTCGACGAGGTCATCGGCCAGGGTCGGGTGCGCGCCCAGCTCGGCCTGGTGCTCGAGGCCGCCCGGCAGCGGGGGAGAGCACCGGACCACGTGCTGCTCAGCGGCCCTCCGGGTCTGGGCAAGACGACGTTGGCGATGATCATCGCCGCCGAGCTCACCAGCCCGCTGCGACTGACCAGCGGCCCGGCCATCACCCACGCCGGCGACCTGGCCTCGATCCTGAGCGGCCTCAACGACGGAGACGTCCTCTTCGTCGACGAGATCCACCGGATGAGCCGGCCGGCCGAGGAGATGCTCTACCTCGCCATGGAGGACTTCCGGGTCGACGTCGTGATCGGCAAGGGCCCCGGCGCCACCAGCATCCCGCTCGACATCCCGCCCTTCACCCTCGTCGGCGCCACCACCCGCGCCGGCCTGCTGCCGGGGCCGCTGCGGGACAGGTTCGGCTTCACCGGCCACCTGGAGTTCTACGAGCCCGACGAGCTGGAGACGATCGTACGACGCTCGGCCGGGCTGCTCGGCGTCGAGCTGACCGGCGGCGGAGCCGCCGAGATCGCCGCCCGCTCACGCGGCACCCCGCGCATTGCCAACCGGCTGCTGCGCCGGGTCCGTGACTATGCCCAGGTCCGCGCCGATGGCGTGGTCACCCTTGAGGTCGCGCAGCGCGCGCTCGATCTCTACGAGGTCGACCCGCTGGGCCTCGACCGCCTCGACCGGGCGGTCCTCGACGCGCTGTGCTCCAGATTCGGCGGTGGCCCGGTCGGCCTCGCCACCCTGGCGGTGGCGGTGGGCGAGGAGCGGGAGACCGTCGAGGAGGTCGCCGAGCCGTTCCTGGTCCGCAACGGCTTCCTCGCCCGTACGCCGCGAGGCAGGATCGCTACCCCCGCCGCCTGGTCCCACCTGGGCCTGCGGCCGCCGGCCGTGGACCAGGAGCAGCTGTTCTCGATCACTGGCGATCCCGACCCCGACGAGAGGTAGCCCGCCTACCCGACCGGCCAGGCACCAGGTGAACGGTCGCAAACTGACAGGACGGGTGCAGCGGAGGATGTCAGTTTGCGACCGCTCACCGTCCTGCACGTGTCAGTTTGGGACTGTTCACCGTCTTGGGGGTGTCAGTTTGGGGCTGCTCACCTGATTAGGAGCCAGGGCGAGGACCGTGGCTACACTTGCCCGTCGGCCGGAGTCCCGGCCGGACCCACCTGAACCCTGCTGGAGAGATACGCACGTGGAGACCCTGGGCGCGATCCTGCCCTTCATTCTGATCCTGGGCGTCTTCTGGCTCCTGTTCCTCCGCCCGCAGCAGCGCCGGCAGCGGGAACTCCTCCAGTTGCAGTCCTCGTTGAAGGCAGGGGACGAGGTCATGCTGACGTCTGGCATCTTCGGCACCATCAGCGAGACCGCTGATGACCACGTCCTGGTCGAGCTGTCGCCCGGAGTGACCGTCAAGGTCGTCACGGGCGCCATTGCCCGGGTCCTGACCGAACCAGAGCCGGTGAGCGACGATGCCGCCGGCCCCGAGGAGAACTGACACACATGGCACGCACGTCGATCAGGCCGGGGCGCACCCTGACGGTGTTCTTCCTGTCCCTGGCAGTCGCCTACGGCCTGGTCGCCCTGGCCGGCACCTGGAAGCCCGAGCTGGGCCTCGATCTTCAGGGCGGCACCCGGATCATCCTGCAGGCGGACGGCAGCCCGAGCGCGGAGAACCTCACCGAGGCCCGCAACATCATCGACCAGCGCGTCAACGGCTCGGGCATCACCGAGGCCGAGGTCAACACCCAGGGTGGCAATCTCATCACCGTCGAGATCCCTGGTGGCGGCAATCGGCGCGACCTGGTCGACGTAGTGAAGCGGCAGGCCCAGCTCCGGTTCCGGCTGGTCGCCTGTGACGGCTCGACCGTCTGCGGCACCAGCGCCAGCACAGACACCTCCGGCCTGGACGGCATCGACCTGGGCTCCTCCGACCTCCCGGTGACGCCGGACGACACCTCGACCACGGGCGCCGAGCCCAGCAGCGCGCCCTCAGTGGCGCAGCGAGCCACGCTCGGCTTCGGTGCCAAGGCCGCCGACGGCAAGGCCAAGAAGGCAGGCAAGAAGGCGGCCAAGAAGGCGGCCAAGAAGGCCGCCAAGACCAGCACGGCGACCCCGACCGACGCGACGACCGAGACCCCCACCGCGACCGACACCGCCGCGCCGAGCGCGGCCGCCACCACCTCGCCCACCGCCTCGCCGAGCGCGGAGGCCGAGACCTCCGACGAGAGCCGCTTCGACGACGCGGTGTCGTTCATGAACAGCCCGCCGGCCGAGTGGACCCAGCAATACGACGACTACACCTGCCCGACGACCACCGCCGAGATCAAGGACGACCCGGACCAGCCGCTGGTCACCTGCGACCCGGACGGCACCACCAAGTACCTGCTGAGCCCGGCCATCATCGAGGGCACCGACCTCACCGACGCCAGCTATGGCATCCCGCAGAACGAGGCCCAGTACGTCGTGACGCTGGACTTCAACAAGCACGGCCGCAGCATCTTCGCCGACGCCACCGGCACCATCGCCGGCACCGGCCAGCGGTTCGCGATCGTGCTCGACGGCCAGGTCATCTCGGCGCCGACCGCCGACACCCGGATCACGACCGGGGCCCAGATCAGCGGCGACTTCACCCAGCAGGAGGCCAAGGACCTGGCCACCAGCCTGAAGTACGGCTCGCTGCCGATCGCCTTCAAGAAGGACGTCACCACCGAGGTGGTCGGCCCGACGCTGGCCGGCGACCAGCTCCACGCCGGCATGTTGGCCGGCCTGATCGGCCTGATCCTGGTGATCATCTACTGCCTGGTCTACTACCGCGGCCTCGGCGTCGTCGTGGTCGCCTCGTTCGCGGTCGCGGCCGCCTGGATCTATGCCCTGGTGCTGCTGCTCAGCAAGACCGCCGGCTTCACGCTGACCCTGCCGGGCATCGCCGGCCTGATCATCGCGGTCGGCGTCACGGCCGACTCCTTCATCATCTTCTTCGAGCGCATCCGCGACGAGATGCGCGACGGCAAGTCGATGCGGGTCGCCGTCGAGTCCGGCTGGGTCCGTGCCCGACAGACCCGGGTCGCGGCCAACGTGGTCCAGCTGCTCTCGGCGCTGATCCTCTACGTCTTCGCGACCGGCGTCGTCAAGGGCTTCGGCTTCGCGCTGGGCCTGACGACGCTGATCGACCTGGCCGTGCTGTTCTGGTTCACCAAGCCGATGGTGAGCGCCCTGGCGCGCTTGAAGTTCTTCAACGGCGGCGGCAAGCTCTCCGGGCTGAGCGTGGAGACGCTCGGCGTCGAGCCAGCCGTCTCTCGTGTGGGAGGTAAGGCCTGATGGGCAAGTTCTCACGGCTCGGTCACGAGCTCTACACCGGCGGCAAGTCCTACGACTTCGTCGGCCGTCGGCCGCTCTGGTACGCCATCTCCGGCGGCATCGTGCTGGTCGCGCTCCTCATCGTCATCCTGCGGGGCTTCAACTTCGGCGTGGAGTTCACCGGCGGCACGCAGTACCAGCTGTCCGGGCTGACCTCCTCCCAGGCCACCCAGGGCACCGTCGACGAGTTGCGCCAGGCGATCGCCGACAGCGAGGTGCCGGGCGCCGAGGAGCCCACCGTGGCCACCTCGGGTGACGCCGGCATCATCATCGAGGTCGAGGAGCTCAGCCAGGCCAACGCCGACAAGCTCATCGACGTGATCAAGGGCGTGGTCGATGTCGACGACGACCAGATCTCCCCGAGCGAGATCGGCGCCAGCTGGGGCAAGACGGTGGCCAAGCGCGCCATCATCGGCGTCACCGTCTTCGTCCTGATCGCGATGCTCTTCATCGCCGTCTACTTCCGAGAGTGGAAGATGTCGGTGGCCGCGTTCATCGCGCTGTTCCACGACGTGGTCATCACGATGGGCGTCTACTCGCTCTCCGGCTTCTCGGTGACCCCGTCGGCGGTCACCGGCCTGCTCGCCATCCTCGGCTTCTCGCTCTACGACACCGTCGTGGTCTTCGACAAGATCCGCGAGAACTCCCAGCCGGGGACGCTGCGCAAGAGCAAGCTGTCCTACCCGGAGGCCGCCAATCTGGCCGTCAACCAGACCCTGGTCCGCTCCATCAACACCTCCATCGTGGCGCTGATCCCGATCGGCGCGATCCTGTGGGTCAGCGCCGTCCAGCTCGGTGCCAGCTCGCTGAAGGACCTGGCGCTGGCGCAGTTCGTCGGCATGGCCGCCGGCGTCTTCTCCTCGGTATGGGTCGCCCCCCGCATCCTGGTCCACCTCAAGGCGAACGAGGACGAGGTCAAGCTCGCCGAGCGGCGTGCCCGCGCCCGGGCACGCCGCGAGGTCGACAAGTACGCCGCCGTGCCGGCGTACACCGACGACATGCCCGTCCAGGAGGCCCCCGAGGGCATCGACCTGGACTCCTTGGAGGAGGGCGAGATCGACTTCGAGGGAGATGACGGGCCGGTGGTACGTCGTGGACCTGCGGCTACCGGCTTCGGCACCGGGCGGATCGCGCCGCCGGCCCGCGGCCCGGTCGAGGAATCCGGCGCCGCCGGCCGGCCACAGCCGACCCGCAAGCCGCGCTCGCAGCGGGGCAAGCAGTAGCCCATGCCGGATGCTGGGCCAGCCGCGTTCCCGGACCTGACGTCGACACTGGGCCGGCTGATCGAGGACGTCCCCGACTACCCCGAGCCGGGGGTCGTCTTCAAGGACATCACGCCGCTGCTGGCCGACCACGACGCCTTCACCGCGACGGTGGAGGCGCTGGCCCAGGCCGGCCGCGACGCGGCCGGCAACCGGGTCGTCGACAAGGTCGTCGGCATGGAGGCGCGTGGCTTCATCCTGGCCGCCCCGGTCGCGCTGGCCCTCGGCGCCGGCTTCGTCCCGGTCCGCAAGGCCGGCAAGCTGCCGCGCGCCACGCACGCGATCTCCTACGCCCTGGAGTACGGCGAGGCCACCATCGAGCTCCACACCGACGCCATCGCGCCGGGGGAGCGGGTGCTGCTCGTCGACGACGTGCTGGCCACCGGCGGCACCGCCGCCGCGACCCGCGAGCTGGTCGAGGCCTGCGGCGGCACCGTCACCGGATTCGCGGTGCTGATCGAGCTCGGCTTCCTGCCCGGCCGCGAGGCTGTCGCGTCAGTGCCGGTGACGTCCTTGCTCACCGTCTCCTAAAATGGGGCAATGACCGACGAGCGCACCGTCGCGGCCCCCCGTGAGAGCGTCGCGCCCCAGGTCGCCCCGAAGGAGTCGACGGCACCCTCCGGCCGCAGTATGCGCGCCCGACTGGCCCGGATGGGCCAGCGCAGCGGTGCCCCCAACCCGGTGCTGGAGCCGCTGTTCCGTGCGGTGCGGGCCAACCACCCCAAGGCCGACCTGGCGCTGCTGGAGCGCGCCTACGCCACCGCCGAGCGGCTCCACGAGGGCCAGCTGCGCAAGAGCGGCGACCCCTACATCACCCATCCGCTCGCGGTCACCACCATCCTGGCCGAGCTCGGCATGACCGAGCCGACCCTCGTCGCCGCGCTGCTGCACGACACGGTCGAGGACACGTCGTACACGCTGGAGCAGCTCACCAAGGACTTCGGCGCCGAGGTCGCCCAGATGGTCGACGGCGTCACCAAGCTCGACAAGGTGCAGTACGGCGACACCGCCCAGGCCGAGACCATCCGCAAGATGGTCGTCGCGATGTCGAAGGACATCCGCGTGCTCGTCATCAAGCTCGCCGACCGGCTCCACAACATGCGCACGCTGCGCTATGTGCCGATCAAGAGCCAGGAGCGCTCCGCCAACGAGACCCTGGACATCTACGCGCCGCTGGCCCACCGGCTCGGCATGAACACCATCAAGTGGGAGCTGGAGGACCTCGCCTTCGCGACGCTGCACCCGAAGATCTACGACGAGATCGTCCGGTTGGTCGCCGAGCGGGCGCCCTCGCGCGACCAGTTCCTGGCCCAGGTGATCAGCCAGGTCGAGAACGACCTGCGCGAGGCGAAGATCAAGGCCACCGTCACCGGCCGACCGAAGCACTACTACTCGATCTACCAGAAGATGATCCTCGGCGGCCGGGACTTCTCCGACATCTACGACCTGGTCGGCATCCGCATCCTGGTCCAGGAGGACCGCGACTGCTATGCGGTGCTGGGCGTGCTGCACTCGCGCTGGAACCCGGTGCTCGGCCGGTTCAAGGACTACGTCGCGATGCCGAAGTTCAACATGTACCAGTCGCTGCACACCACCGTGATCGGACCGCAGGGCAAGCCGGTGGAGATGCAGGTGCGCACCTTCGCGATGCACCGCCGCGCGGAGTACGGCGTCGCGGCGCACTGGAAGTACAAGGAGGACTCCCGCACCGGTGCCGACACCGACCGGCGCGCCGACCTCGACGACATGGGCTGGGTCAAGCAGCTGCTCGACTGGCAGTCGGAGGTCGAGGACCCGGGGGAGTTCCTGGAGTCGCTGCGGTTCGAGATGAACCGCACCGAGGTCTACGTCTTCACTCCCCGCGGCGACGTGATCGCGCTGCCGTCCGGCGCCACCCCCGTCGACTTCGCCTACGCCGTGCACACCGATGTCGGCCACCACACCATCGGCGCTCGGGTCAACGGCCGGCTGGTGCCGCTGGAGTCGACGCTCGACAACGGCGACGTGGTCGAGGTCTTCACCTCGAAGTCGCCCACCGCCGGCCCCTCCCAGGACTGGCTGGGCTTCGTGAAGTCCAACCGCGCCCGGTCGAAGATCCGCGCCTGGTTCACCAAGGAGCGACGCGAGGAGGCCGTCGACAAGGGCCAGGAGCAGATCGCCAAGCTGATGCGCAAGGAGGGTCTGCCGCTCAAGAGGCTGATGTCGCACGAGTCGCTGCTGCTGGCCGCCCGGCACTTCAACCACCCCGACGTGTCCTCGCTCTTCGCCGCCGTCGGCGAGGGCAATATCTCCGCCCAGGCGGTGGTGCGGCGCGTCATCGAGGAGCACGGTGGCAGCGAGGGCGCCCAGGAGGACCTCGCCGAGGCCGTCACCATCACCGGCCGCCGGCACCGCGGCAGCACCACCGCCGGCTCCGTCGACGCCGGCGTGCTCGTCAAGGGGTCGAGCGATGTGTGGACCAAGCTCGCCAAGTGCTGCACCCCGGTGCCGGGAGACGACATCATCGGCTTCATCACCAAGGGCGGCGGCATCTCGGTCCACCGCGCCGACTGCACCAACGCCGCCGAGCTGTGTACCCAACCGGAGCGGATGGTCGAGGTCGCCTGGGGCGCCATCGGCAACTCGACGTACCTGGTCAACATCCAGGTCGAGGCGCTGGACAGGTCACGGCTGCTCTCCGACATCACCATGGCGATCTCGGACCAGCACGTGAACATCCTCTCCGCCAACCTCACCACCACCCGCGACCGCGTCGCCAAGACCCGGTTCACCTTCGAGATGGCCGACGCCAAGCACCTCGACCAGATCCTGAAGTCGGTGCGCGGGGTGCCCGGCGTCTTCGACGCCTACCGGGTCACCTCCTAGCGCGAGCAGCCCCAAACTGACACGCGCCGGCCGGTGAGCCGTAGCAAACTGACACGCATGGGACGGTGAGCGGACGCAAACTGACCTCCCCCGCTTCGCTCCTCCGGTCAGTTTGCGTCCGCTCAC
>NZ_JASGDQ010000080.1:0-25662 GCF_047607185.1 Nocardioides sp.
GAAGCCGGCCAGCACTTCTGCCGACTCGGCGGATCTGAGACCAGCACTTCTGCCGACTCGGCGGATCTGAGACCAGCACTTCTGCCGACTCGGCGGATCTGAGACCAGCACTTCTGCCGACTCGGCAAAGGTTGGGGTGGGTGCCTGACGCGACGGTCAGGCCGGCTCCTAGAGCGGCAGCTCGTTCACCTTGACACCGGCGAAGACGCGGAAGTCCCGATCGAAGGTCACCACGGTGCCGCCATAGGCCGCCGCCAGTGCCGCGATCCAGGCGTCGGAGATGCGCTTGCCACGGATGTTGCTCTCACTGGCGATGCGGCGAAAGATCACGTCGGTGCGAGGAGACGTCACCCACCGCACGAACGTCTCCGTCTCGTGGAGCCCGTTAAGGAAGTCGTAGGCCTCCGACAACTCGAGCGGGCGATCGGCCCGCAGGTTGGTGGCGATGCGGACGAAGCCCGTCTCGACGACGTCAGGGACCGTGAAGGGCTCTCCGTGCTCCAGGCTGGCGTCCCACCACGTCTTCGCCGACATGTAATAGGGGTGACCCTGGTGCGCGAGCGCAATGAGGACGTTGACGTCGAGAACGTTCACAGGTGATAGAGCCCATTTTCGTCGGGCTCGTCCTCGCCCTCCCAGTGCCAGGGATTCTTCGTCGCATCCGCGCCGGGCAGCAGGCCGCTGCCCTGGAAGACCGGAAGCGGCACGAAGGCCCGAGGCTCCTCGTCGCCCAGGATGCGAAGCCGCAGCGCCTCCTCGACCAGCTCGCCCAACGTCAAGTGGCGTGCGTGAGCCCACCCCTTCGCCTCTTCGAGGAGCTCGTCATCGATGGTCAGCGTCGTCCGCATATCTTGATGCTAGACGCATCACAAGCCCGCATCAACCGCATCACGGCGTGCATGGCCCTATTGTTTCCTCCGTGCCGGATCGCCGCCTCCTTCCCCTGACGTGGGGCGCGATCTGCCTCGGTCTCACCGCGCTGGTCGGCGTGCTGGCGGGCACCGGCGTGACGGACCGCCTCGACGAGTCGCTGGACGGCATCGTCGTCCACGACGGCTTCTGGCACAGCCTGTGGCTCTTCGTCGAGGCCGCCTTCGAGTGGCTACCGATGCTGGTGCTCAACGTCGTACTGGTCATCGTGCTGCTGCTACGGGGCTACCGCCGGGCCGCGATCTTCTCGGCCGGCGTCAACCTGGCCGCGTTCGTGCTCGGCCGGCTGCTCAAGCACCTCCTCGACCGCGAGCGGCCACCGTGGCAGGACGCCACCCACGCCTACACCGGGCTGTCCTTCCCCAGCGGGCACGTGCTGCACGCCACCGCGCTCTTCGGGGTGCTGGTCGTGCTGGCCGGGATCTTCCTGCGCAAGTCCGGCCCACGCCGTACGGCGAGCGCGGTCTGCCTCGCCCTGATCCTCCTGGTCGCCGCCGACCGGCTGCTGCTCGGCCGGCACCACCTGAGCGACGTGCTCGGGGCGCTGCTGCTCGGCACCGGCCTGGTGCTGGTCGGCCTGGCGGCCTACTCCCCCATCCCCCGCTCGCACGCCGTCAAGGCCGAGCCGCTGCCCGACGTGGTCATCGGCGAGCGGCAGCGCCGCTGCGCGGTAGTGCTCAACCCGGTCAAGGTCGAGAGCGTGCTGGACTTCCAGGCGCTGGTGACCGAACTGGCCGAGCTGTCGGGCTGGCAGCCGCCGGCCTGGCACTTCACCACCGTCGAGGACTCCGGCACCGGGCAGGCCGAGCAGGCCGCCGTCGAAGGCGCCGAGCTGGTGCTGGTGTGCGGCGGCGACGGCACCGTCCGGGAGGTCTGCGCCGAGCTGGCCGGCACCGGCATCCCGGTCGGCATCATCCCGGCCGGCACCGGCAACCTGCTGGCTCGCAACCTCGGCATCCCGCTCTACCTGCGCGCCGCGATCGACGTCGCCTTCACCGGCCAGGACCGGGCCATCGACATGGTCGAGGTCTGCGGCGACGGCATGGCCGACTCGCACTTCCTGGTGATGGCCGGCATGGGCTTCGACGCGGCCATCATGGAGGGCGTCGACGAGGGGCTGAAGAAGAAGGTGGGCTGGATCGCCTATGTGGTCTCCGCGCTCAAGGCACTGATGTTCCCGGCGGTGAAGGTCGAGATCTCCATCGACGAGGCTCCGTTCACCAAGCACCGCGCCCGCACCATCGTGGTCGGCAATGTCGGCACCCTGACCGCCGGGATGCCGCTGATCCCCGACGCGGAGATCGACGACGGCCTGCTCGACGTGGTGCTGCTGCACCCGCAGCGGTTCCTGTCCTGGCTGCCGCTGGCCTTCCGGATCCTCACCAGGCGAGCGCGCACCGACGACCTGGTCAACCGGATGACCGGCCGCTCGGTGGTGGTCCGCGCCGACCGCGACACCCCTCGCCAGCTCGACGGCGACACCGTCGGCCCGGGCCGGGAGCTGACCATGCGCAACGTGCACGGCCGGCTGCTCGTCCGGGTCCCGCGCGACGTACGCAGATAGGGAAGCGTCCAATACCACATCTGTCCGGTTTTCGACAGACCAGTCTTACCCATTGAACAAGGCGAGAGCCCAGCCCTAGCGTCCAATCGTGCGCCATATCCTCCGCCCACCCGCCGCGTTGGGGGCAGTCGCCCTCGGGGCGGCACTGCTCGTACTGCCGACCGGCACCGCCACGGCTGCCAGCTGGCCGCTACCGACCTCCGCCCCGCCGACGGGCGCCTATGCCGACAACCCCGACGTGGCGATCGGCCCCGACGGCACCATCGTCCTCGCCGCTGACGTCTACGACGAGACGACCCACCTGAGCCACGTCGTCACCAGCAGCCGGCCGCCGCGCGGCACCTGGTCGGCACCGGTCAAGCTCGGCAGCGGCTCCAGCAACCGCTCGACCGAGCCGGACATCGCCATCGGACCCGACGGCACCACCACCATCGCCTGGCGCGACGAGGTCTCGGAGGACGACTGGGTCGTGATGGCCTCGACCCGTCCGCCCGGCGGCACCTGGTCGACGCCGCAGCCGCTCTCCGTCGTCGGCGTGGACGAGTACGTCGCCGGTCACGACAACCCGGAGGTCTCCGTGGCCGCGGCGACCGACGGCTCGGTCTCGGCGATCTGGCCGCAGTGGGTGGTCGACCACTTCGAGATCCAGAGCGCGGTCCGCTCCGCCGCCGGTCTCTGGTCGGCGCCGCAGACGCTCGGCGTGGACAACTGGACCGCCCGCAAGCCGGCGATCGCAGCCGGCCCGGATGGCAGCGTCATCGCCGCCTGGGCCGGCGGCAGCACGACCGACACCGGCACCCGGCTGGTGGTGCGGCAGGGCGCCGGCCCCTGGTCCGCACCGGTGCGGATCGGCGACGGCCTCTACGGCGCGCCGACGATCGCCTTCGCCCCCGACGGCACCGCCGGCGTGGTGTGGGCCAACGGCTACGGCAAGCCGACCATCACCACCCGCTCCCCGGGTGGCGCCTGGGCCACCCCGACGGTGATCTCCCCGATCCCCGTCAACGACGAGGAGCTGGAGTTGGCCGCCGGCGCAGGACCGACCTTCCATGCCGTCTGGACCTCCGACGAGGCCGGCGACTACGACCAGGAGCACGTCTACGCCGCTACGGGCAGCCCCGGCGGCCAGTGGCTCTACCAGGCCATCGCCGCCGCCACCAGCGGCAGCCCCAAGCTCGCCATCGAGAGCGACGGAACCGCGGTCGCGATGTGGCTCTGGCGACCGCCGGGCAGCTACGGTTCCTCCGACATCCAAGCCAGCGTCAAGACGCCGGGTGGCATCTGGGAGTCGCCGTCGACGGTGCGCGACGTGGCCGACGACGTCTACACCTATCAGGTCGCGCTGGCCACCGGCCCGGCCGGCAGCCTGGTGGCGCTGTGGAACGAGTCCGACGAGGACGGTGCTGGCACGACGTACGCCGTGATCGAGGACCCGGCGGCGCCCGACACCGGCGTGATCACCGGCCCCAAGCGGATCACGCCGAAGAAGAAGGCTCGGTTCGCCTTCACCGGCCCGGCCGGGGCGACCTACGAGTGCCGTGTCGACACCACTCTCAAGCAGCAGCACGGCATCACCGGCACGACCAAGAAGGCCCGCAAGAAGTCCAAGAAGAAGGGGAAGCAGCCGGTGCCCTGGCGGGCCTGCACGTCGCCGTACGTCGTCAACGCGAAGGCGCTGCGGCTCACGTCAGGCAAGCACACCGTCTACGTGCGGGCCGAGCAGTACGGCGTCGCCGACCCGACCCCGTCCGCGCTGAAGGTGAGGGTGAAGCGATGAAGCGGTATGCCCTCGCGGCGGTCGCCGTCGCTCTCACGCTCACGGGCTTCGCCGCAGCGCCGGCCCAGGCGGTCACCTGGCCGGCACCGGTCGTGGTCGCGGGGCCCGAGCCCAGCTTCAGCTATCGCTACGACATCCAGACCGTGATCGCCCCCGACGGAACCACCGTCGCGAGCTGGACCGACGCCGGCGGCCTGAACTCCGTCATGGTGGCCGAGCGACCGGTCGGCGGCAGCTGGAGCACCCCGGTCGGGGTCGCCACCGCGAACGTGTGGGGCGACCGGCTCGCGGTCGGCTCCGACGGGACGCTGGCGATCGTCTACCAGAATGTCGTCGGCGGCAAGGTCGTCACCGGCGCCGTGGTCCGGCCCGCCGGCTCCGCCTGGGAGGCACCGGTAACGCTCTCCGACACCACCAAGACCTCGACCAGCGCCAACGTCGCCGTCGGGGCCGGCATGGTCACCGCGGTCTGGGTGCAGGACAGCGGCGCGAACGCCAAGGTGATGGTCAACTCACGCCCGGTCGCCGCGGCCGGCGCCTGGGGCAGCGCGATCACCTTCGTCGACACCGGGGTCTCCGACACCGAGGTGGCCGCCGGACCCACCGGCACGCTGGTGACCTGGCTGCTGTCGTCGGATCCGGCGGACTCCTACGCCGCCAACACCGTCCGGTCGAGCTTCCATGGCACCACCGGCTCCTGGCTCGCGCCGGAGACCATCTCTGGGACCGGTCGCCGGACCACCGCCGCCGAGCCGGCGATCGGCATCGACGGCACCCTCGCCGTCGCCTGGGAGTCACGACTGCCCGGCACGACCGGCTACTACACCTCGGCACGTGCTCTGGCGGCGGTCCGGCCGCCCGGCGGCGGCTGGAGCGCCGAGCAGCTGCTCTCCGACCCCACGATCGAGGGCCGCTCACCCCAGGTCGGGGTCGGCCCTGACGGAAGCACCACGGTGGTCTGGGAGTCCTACGACGGCGCCACCCGCAAGGTGGCCACCCGCACCTATGGCGGCGGGGCCTGGGGGCCGGAGGCCGTGCTGACGCAGTCGGTCGACGACGAGTCGGCGCCGCTGCTCGCCGTGAGTCCCGACGGCACCGCGGTGGTGCTCTTCGAGCGGCTCAACCAGGGCAGTGCGGTGGCGGTGCGGGCACCCGGAGGCCCGTGGCGCCCCAGCGAGATCGTGATGCCCGCGACGCGGCTCAGCTACTACCGCGCCCTGGCGGCCGGCACCGGCGGCATCGCCATCGTCTGGATCTTCGGCGACGACGACGACGTGCTCGCGGTGGTCGCCGACCACGCGCTCCCCCTGCCGCCGCTGCCGTCCGGGACTGACACGTCGAGCGGCTCGGCCGAGACCGGCCCGATCACCGGACCGGCGAAGATCAAGAAGGGCAAGTCGGCGTCGTACTCCTTCGCCGGCACGCCGGTGGGCGTCACCTTCCAGTGCCGCGTGGACACCAGCCGGAGGCAGCAGACCGGGGTGAAGGGCAGGAAGGCCGTCGCCTGGAAGTCGTGCTCCTCACCGGTCAAGGTGAGAACCAAGAAGCTCAGGAGGGGCAAGCACACCCTCTACGTGCGCGCCGTCCTCGACGGGGTGCCCGACCCCACGCCGGCGACGCGGAGGTTCAGGGTGCGGTGACACCCCGCGCCGGCTGGGTGGGTGGCGCGGAGTCGGGCGCGTCGCCCGGACCGGCCTCAGCGGGGACGAACCGTACGCCGACCAGGAGCGCGGCGATGGCGATCACGCCGATGATCCAGGGACCGACCTGCTGCAGGCGAGTGCGCTCATCGCTCATGAGGGCGGTCTCCTAGATCCGAGAAGGGAGCTGTTACCCCTTATGACGCGCTAGCGGCCGGTTCGGTTGCATGGGACTGCTGATCAATGCTTGGGCCGCGCGGTGATGCCGGCGAGGTCAGCGCACCCAGACCGTCACCGAACCGGTCGCGTCGGCGACCGTGTCCGTTGCGCTGAGGAAGGCCAGCGCCAGCTTGTGCTTCCCCTGCGGGAGCACGCCGCGCGGGATCACGAGACGACCCTGACCGGACTTGAGCGAAACGCCCCCGAGCACCTTCGCTCCGCGCTTGACCAGCACCTCACCCTCGGCCACGACGTCGGTGCCGGCGCTCACCGACACCGGCATCCTGATCGCCTTGCCCGCCGCCCGCCGCACCTTCTTCGGCGACACCAGCGTTGCCACGTTCTTCGCGACAGTCACCGCGGGCGAATAGGCGACACGCGGCTCGGCGCCCGCGCAGTGCACCGTCGTGGAGATCAGGGACGCAACGGCGAAGATCGAACGGCCGGCGTCCTTCGGAGAGACTGGATACGTGCTTTCGCGAAGATGGCTGGGGTCGAGCACCGAGTCCTTGAACCACCACAGACCAGCGACATACCAAGTCACTCCCGATCCGGCGGGTATCTCGACCGACGTCGACAGATTGAGCCCGAGCGTTAGCTCGGTTCCCGGCGCGACGACGTCCTGGGCCGACACGGCCGGAAGGCTGAGGGGCCCTTTCATCTCGGTGGTCTCGGCACACGAAGGGTCGTCAGCGTGCGCCACCTGTGTCGAGGGGGCAACCCCCAGGGCACCGACCGCCAGGACGCCGCACGTTGACCAAGCGAGCAAAGGCCGCCGCATCGCTCCACCTCTATAGACACGTACAAGTGCTTGAACTCACCACGGCTGTGGCACAGCCCACCGCAAGCAATTTTGGGTCACCTTACTCCTCAACTCGAGACAGCTGGCCTGGCGCTCGCCCAGCCAGGGCTCGTCGAGGCGGCGCTGGCCGCCGAGCTTCCTCCGACACCGGCCGCCATGCCGATCCAAGACGACGGGGCCGAGCCGGCACCGACGCTGGACCTCGGCATCATCGAGTTCGCCGGCAAGGTGAGGGACCGAGCCGGCGACATCCTCGGAGAACGGTTCGTTGAGCTGTGGCTCACCGATGAGCAGGATCACTATCTGATCGGCGTGCTCGACCTTCGGCAGGCCGAGATCGTCGACCTGACCGCCGAGCTGGACGACTATGCCCCGATCGAGTTGGTCGATCGGCAAGTCTCCCGTCAACAACTCGATGACGTAGCAGCCGAGGTCACCGAGACCATCGAACAACGCGGCACGATAGGCGAGGAGAACACCGCCGGCCTGCAGCTGTCGGTCAACTACGAGCGCGGGATCGTGACCGTCACGACGTCGGAGCAGGACGCCGCCGGCCTGGCGGTGGACCTGGAGACGGCGACCGGGCTCCGGCCACGAACGGGTTCCCACCTGGGTTCACCCCGGCCAGTGCATCCAGCAGCCCCGTGAGTGCACAGAGCCCCACGACCATCAAGCAGGACGCCAATGGGAAGTGCGTTAAGAGCTCCTGAAACGCATCAGAGTGAACGCTGAGCTCGGAGGTCGAGCGCGATAACTGAGCATTCGATGGCTGTACGGCGCTGTCAACCGTTGCCAGCTTCGAGTTGGGGACCGGTGGCCGGGGACGTCCCTCCCGGCCACCGGTTGCTCACTGCCACTCGCTCTCCACCCACTCGGGGAGGGTGATCTCCCCTTGGCACGAACCACAGGCGTAGTGATCGGGGACCCGCTGCGCGTCGAATCGGCATGAGGCTCCTCGGGATCCTGCTCCTCGTGCTGACCCTCGCCGGCTGCGGCTCCTCCGACTCGGGGAGCTCGGGGAGCGCGGGGAGCGGGGGCGTCTCGGAGAGCGCTACCGTGAGTGACGTGCCCGAGACCACCCCGCCGACCGGCGGTGATAGCAGCGGCGAGACCAGCGACGCCGCGCCGTTGACCGGCGTGGCCGTCGCGATCGCCGACCTGGCGCAGCGGCTGGGCATCGGCGAGGACGCCGTCTCGGTGGTCTCCCAGCAGGCAGTCACCTGGCGTGACTCCAGTCTGGGCTGCCCGCGCAAGGGGATGAGCTACCTCCAGGTGCTGAGTGAGGGCACCCGCTACGTCCTCGAGGCCGAGGGCGAGCGCTACGAATACCACTCCGGTCCTCGACGCGAGCCCTTCTACTGCGCGAATCCCCAACTTGGGGTAGGGGAGTAGGGAGCCCGCGCCCGCTGCGCGGCGCCGCCTCGCGGGAACCTCCGCATCGCTCTTCCCGTCGCGGCCCTCCGCGTGGCAGCATCCGAGAGGTGTGCGGTGCGCCCGCATCGCGCGAACTCGCTCGGGAGGGTTTCGTGAGAATCAATCTTCGTGCTTCGGCGGTCGCGTTCGCGGCGGCCGCTCTCGGCGGCGGGGCGCTCGTCGCGCCGGCCGTCACCCCCGCTGCCTCGGCCGCGCCGACCGGCCACCGGCAGGGCGACTTCGTTGCCGCGCTGGGTCTCGGCAAGAGCGTCGACGTCAGCGAGCTCGGCGCCTACCTCGTGCTGCTGAAGTCGGACCCGCTGCTGGGCGAGTTCAGCCAGGACCAGCTCGGCAGCTCGGCCGCGAGCACCGCCCAGCAGGCCATCCTCGCCGACCACGACGCGGTGCTGAGCGACGCCGGCGTGTCGACCTCGGCGGTGACCCAGGACCTGACCGTGGCCGCCAACGGCTTCGCGGTCTCCGTCGACCACGCCGCCGCGGTGCGACTCGCCGCCGACCCCAAGGTCGCCGCCGTGGTGCCGGACGAGCTGCGCCAGGCCGAGGGCGTCGCGGCCGTCGCGCCGGTCGCCTCGGCCAGCCACGTCAGCCACGACCGGGGTCACACCCAGCTCCCGACCGGGCGCCAGGGCGGGTCGCCGGAGCCGGGCCAGCCGCGCGCGCCGTACCACCCCTCGAAGCCCGCCAAGGTGCCGACCGAGGAGCAGTTCCTCAACCTCACCGACGAGGGCGAGGCCTACGACGCGGGCATCGACGGCGAGGGCGTGCTGGTCGGCGTCATCGACACCGGGATCTGGCCCGAGCACCCCAGCTTCGCCGACGACGGCACCTTCCCGGCGGCCCCCGACCTCGGCCCCGACTCCTGCCAGTTCGGCAACACCGCCGCCAACCCCGACGACGCCGCCTTCACCTGCAACGACAAGCTGGTCGGCGCGCGTGACGAGACGACCACCTACCGTGCGGTGGTCGGCGCCGAGTCCGACGAGTTCGTCTCGGCGCGCGACGACGAGGGCCACGGCACCCACACCGCCTCGACCGCCGCGGGCGACGCGGACGTGAAGGCCTATATCAACGGCGCCTACGTCGACACCACCTCCGGCATCGCGCCGCGCGCCCAGATTATCGCCTACAAGGCGCTCGGCAACGAGGGCGGGTTCACCTCCGACCTCTCCGCGGCCATCGACCAGGCGGTCGCCGACGGCGTCGACGTCATCAACTACTCCATCGGCGGCGGCGCCGCCCTGGTCACGGCCGACACGATCTCCTTCCTGTTCGCGGCCGACGCGGGCATCCTCGCCTCCGTCTCGGCCGGCAACAGCGGCCCGGACGAGGCGACCCTCGGCGGCCCCGCCGACGTCCCCTGGGTGACCGCCATCGCGGCCGGCACCGAGACCCGCTTCTACCAGGGCACCATCCGGCTCGGCAACGGCAAGAAGCTCACCGGCGCCTCGATCACCGGCTCGGTCCGGTCGGCTCCGATCGTCGACGCGGCGACCCTGGGCAACCCGTTGTGCGACCCGACCGTGTCCTTCGCCGAGTCGGTCTCCGGCGCCATCGTGGTCTGCACCCGTGGCCTGACCGCGGGCCGGGTCGCGACCAGCGGCGCCGTGCAGGCGGCCGGCGGCGTCGGCGAGATCCTGGTCAACGACGACACCCCCGACCAGGACAACCTGTTCACCGACACCCTCTTCGTGCCGGCGGTGCACGTCGACGAGAAGGTCGGCGACCAGATCCGTCGCTATATCGCCCGCGCGCGCGGGCGGGCGACCGCGTCGATCGTCGACACCGGTGCCGTGGTCAAACAACCCTGGAAGGCGCCGTCGGTGACGGTCTTCTCCTCGCGGGGCGAGTCGCCGACCTCCGCCTCGATCCTCAAGCCCGACATCACCGCGCCGGGCATCCACGTGCTCGCCGGCGCCTCGCCGTTCACCGACGAGGGCTTTCCGCAGGGCCAGCTCTTCCAGGCCATCGCCGGCACGTCGATGGCGGCCCCGCAGATCGCCGGCGTCTACGCGCTGATCAAGCAGGCCCACCCGGAATGGACCGCGGCGGAGGCGAAGTCCGCGCTGCAGACCACGGCATCGCAGCAGGTCACCTCCAACGACCGTACGACGCAGGCCACCCCGTTCGAGATGGGTGCCGGCGAGGTCAACCCGGGTGTGGTGTCCGAGCCCGGCCTGTTCGACCCGGGCCTGGTCTACGACGCCGGTCTCTACGACTACCTCGGCTTCCTCTGCGGGGCGGGCGAGGGGCCCTCGCTGTTCAGCGACCCGACGGCCAGCTGTGGTGCCATCGCCGACGCCGGCTACCCCACCGAGGCCGAGGACCTCAACCTCCCGACGATCGGGATCAGCGCCGTGGTCGGCTCCGAGACCGTCACCCGCACCGTCACCAACGTCAGCGACCAGACCCTCACGGTCACCGCCGACACCCGCGACGTGCCGGAGGGCTACTCCGTCGCCGTCTCGCCGCGGACGCTGAGGATCCCGGCCGGCGAGTCGGCCTCCTACGAGGTCACCGTCGCCAATGTCGACGCCCCGATCGGGGAGTGGCGGTTCGGCAATCTGGTCTGGAAGGGCTCGGGCTACACGGTCACCAGCACCATCGGCGTGAAGGCGGCTCAGATCGCGGCTCCGGAGAGCGTCACGGGCTCCGGCGCATCCGGCTCCGTCGACGTGCCGGTGAAGTTCGGGTACGACGGCAGCTATTCCGCGCTCGCCTCCGGCCTGGTCGCCTCGGCACCGCTCACCGGCACCGTGCTCCAGGACCCGGACCAGACCTACGGGACCTCCGACGACAGCGAGGGCGGGGTCGCCGAGGTCCCGGTGACGATCGGCGACACGTCGTACTGGCGCATCGAGTATGTCCAGGACGGCGACGACGACATCGACCTCTACCTGCTCGGCCCCGACGGCGAGGTGGTGGCGTCGAGCACCGCCGGCGGCACCGACGAGCTGATCGAGCTCAGCCATCCCGAGGCGGGCACCTATACCCTTGCGGTGCACGGCTGGCAGGTCACCGGGGCGGATCACCCGTTCTCGATCGACAGCTGGATCGTGCCCAGCGGGTCGGGCAGCCTGACGGTGACCTCGGCGCCGACCTCGGCCACGGCCGACGCCACCGGCACCGTCTCGCTGGCGTGGACCGACGCGACCCCGGCGGGCACCTACTACGGCGTCCTCGACCACACCGACGGCTCCTCGGTGCTCGGGCAGACGATCGTGGCCGTCACCGGCGAGTAGGGCGGAGCGGCCTCCCGTCACCGCGGCGGGAGGCCGGCTTCGCTTTGCCTCGCCTTCCTTGTCGCTCGGGGGAGCGCAGGGGACGATTCGGGCTATGCCCGACGATGTCGCCCACGAGCACGCCGAAGCCGCCGGCGGGCTCAACAACCGGCTCAACTGGCTGCGGGCCGGCGTACTCGGCGCCAACGACGGGGTGGTCTCCACCGCCGGCGTCGTCATGGGCGTCGCGGGTGCCTCGACCGATCGCACCGCCGTGCTGGTCGCCGGCGTCGCGGCCCTGGTCGCGGGAGCGATCAGCATGGCGGCGGGAGAGTACGTCTCGGTCTCCACCCAGCGCGACGCCGAGCTCTCGCTGCTGGCCAAGGAGAGGCAGGAGCTGCGCGAGATGCCGGCCGAGGAGTTCGGCGAGCTGGAGGAGATCCTGCTGTCGAAGGGACTGACGCCCGATGTCGCCCACGAGGTGGCGGTGCAGCTCACCGACCGCAACGCCCTCAAGGCCCACGCCGTGCTGGAGCTCGGCATCGACCCCGACGACATCACCTCGCCCTGGTCGGCGGCGTTCGCCTCGATGCTGTCTTTCACGATCGGCGCGCTGCTGCCGCTGCTCACCATCACCCTGCTGCCCGCGACGGCGCGGATCGGGGGCACCGTCGCCGCGGTCGTGGTGGCGCTGGCGCTGACCGGCTGGACCAGCGCCCGGCTCGGCTTCGCCCGGCCGCTCCCCGCCGCCGTCCGCAACGTCTGCGGCGGCGCGCTCGCGATGGGCATCACCTACCTGATCGGCGCCCTGCTGGGCACCCGGCTCTGATGCGGGTAGCCGGGTGCACGGCGAGCTCCGGTGGACGGCTCGGCTGAGGAAACTGGTGGGAACCGGCGCACCACAGGCGGCCGGGTGGGCCCGATGCCACCAGTTACTGAGCCAGCCCGTAGAGCCGGTCGCCGGCGTCGCCGAGGCCCGGCACGATATAGCCCTTCTCGTTGAGCCGCTCGTCCAGCGCCGCGGTGACCACGGTGACCGGCACGTCGACCGAGGCCAGCCCGTCCTCCAGCCTGGCCACGCCCTCGGGCGCGGCGAGCAGGCAGATGCAGGTGATGTGGTCGGCGCCGCGATCCACCAGGAACCTGATCGCCGCCGCCAGCGTGCCGCCGGTGGCGAGCATCGGGTCCAGCACGTAGCACTGACGGCCGGAGAGGTCCTCGGGCAGCCGCTCGGCGTACGTCGTTGCCTGCAGCGTCTCCTCGTTGCGCATCATGCCGAGGAAGCCGACCTCGGCGGTCGGCAGCAGCCGCATCATCCCGTCGAGCATCCCGAGGCCGGCCCGCAGGATCGGCACCACGAGGGGGGCGGGGCGGGCCAGCCGTACTCCGGTAGTCGGCGCCACCGGGGTAAGGATCTCGTGCGGCTCCACGCGAACCTCGCGGGTGGCTTCGTAGGCCAGCAGCGTCACCAGCTCGTCGGTCAGCGACCGGAAGGTCGGCGAGTCGGTGTCGATATCGCGCAGCGTGGTCAGCTTGTGCGAGACGAGCGGGTGGTCGACGACGTGGGTGCGCATGGCGAAACCTTAGAGGCTCCACCGCCCGGTGTCGCGGGCGAGGCCGTGGTCGGGGAGCGCGCCAACCGCCGCCTGCCGGGATCGGCGGCGGCCCGATCGCGAGTGTTTGCGACGACGCCACCAATACGGGGTTGGCGGGTGCCCCGGGAGATGTCACGCTGGTGGCATGTCCGAAGACATCGACGGTGTCGACTTCGCCCTCGCGGTCTACCGCGAGGACGGGGTGTGGACCGTTCAGGAGCTGGCCCACGACGTGCTCGTCGACGTCGAGACGGTGGCGCACGCGCTGCGGCGGTTCCCGGGCGACGGCGGCGCGGTCGGCCTGATCGGCATCGACGAGGACTTCTTCGTCATCGTCAGGGTCGCCGGCAGCAGCGTGCGGGTGCTGCTCTCCGACATCACCGCCGCGGCCGAGTGGGAGCTCGCGGCGAGCGCGATCGACCACCTCGGCCTGCCCATGCCGGAAGACGAGGACGATCAGGAGCCGGCCGGCGACCTCGGCATCCTCGCCGATGCCGGCATGAGCGCCATGGACATGGGCGTACTGCTCGACGACGTCGACCTCTACCCCGACGAGTCGCTCTCCGAGGTCGCCCGCAAGCTCGGCTTCGGCGAGCTCTTCGACGACGCCGTCGGCCTGACCTCCGCATGACGTCGTACGAACCGGCTGCCCGGGCAGCCAGCTCGTACGACGTCGCGATGAGGCTGGCGCTCGAGGAGGCGCGCGCGGCGCTGGGGACCGGCGACGTGCCCATCGGCGCCGTCGTACTGAATCCGGCGGGCGAGGTGATCGGCCGCGGCCGCAACGTCCGCGAGGCCGAGGGGGACCCCACCGGCCACGCCGAGGTGGTCGCCATCCGCCAGGCGGCCGCGGCGCTGGGGGAGTGGCGGCTGTCGGGCTGCACCCTCGTCGTCACCCTCGAGCCCTGCACCATGTGCGCTGGCGCGATCGTGCTGGCCCGGGTACAGCGGCTGGTCTTCGGCGCCTTCGACGAGAAGGCCGGTGCGGTCGGCTCGCTGTGGGACGTGGTCCGCGACCGGCGGCTCAACCACCGGCCGGAGGTGGTCGCCGGCGTGCTCGCCGAGGAGTCCGGCCGACTGCTCACCGCCTTCTTCGCCGGCCTATGACGCGAGTCGGCAGAAGTGCGGGTCTGAGAGGGCGCGAGTCGGCAGAAGTGCGGGTGTTGTCCACAACTCGCCTGTGGATCAATCCTGCACTTGTGCCGACTCGGCGGTCTGTGGGCCTGCACTTGTGCCGACTCGGCGGTCTGTGGGCCTGCACTTGTGCCGACTCGGCGGTCTGTGGGCCTGCACTTCTGCCGACTCGCGCTATCAGGTGAGGGTTGAGGCGCGGGCGACCAGCTCCGGCGTGAACGTCACCTGCTGGTGCTGGTGCCGGGGGTTGGCGGCCTCGTCGAGCACCAGCTCGGCGGCGGTACGGCCGAGCTCGCTGCGCGGCTGTCGCACCGAGGTGAGCGGCACTGCGGCGGCCGCGGCGAACTCGATGTCGTCGTAGCCGACGATGGCCAGGTCGTCGGGCACCTTCACCCCCGCCAGCGTCGCCTGCTGCAAGAGGCCGAGCGCGACCAGGTCGTTGGCGCAGAACGCGGCGGTCGGACGCCGTGATGAGGGCAGCCCGGCCCATCGCTCGCCGGCGGAGCGGCCCTCGGCGACCGACAGCGACTCGCAGGAGATCAGGGTCAGGTTCTCCGGCGGAAGCCCGGCGGCGGCCCACGCCTGCTGGGCGCCGAGATAGCGGTCGGTGACCTGGCCGAGCGACATCGGCCCGCCGACGAAGGCGACCCGGCGATGGCCCCGGTCGATGAGGTGCTCGACAGCGATCCGGCCGCCCAGCTCGTCGTCGACGGCGACCGAGCAGAAGCTCTGCCCCTTGCGGGTCCGGTCGACCACCACCAAGGGAGTACGACGTCGTACCAGCGCGTCGAGCTCGGGGCTGTCGGGGTCGACGGGGGTGATCAGGATGCCCTGCACCCGCTGCTGCTCCAGGTGGGCGAGGTGGGCGTGCTCCCGGTCGGCGCGGTTGTCGCTGTTGCACAGGAACAGGGAGAGTCCGGCGCTCTCGGCAGTGGTCTCGATGCCCCGGGCGACGTCGGTGAAGAACGGGTTGCCGGCATCGAGCATGACGTAGGCGACGGTGCGGGTCTGCCCGGCACGCAGCGAGCGAGCCGACTCGTTGCGCACGAAGCCCAACTCGGCCATCGCCTGCTCGACCCGCTCCCGGGTCGCCGGGGCGACCCGCTCGGGCTGGTTGAGCACATTGGAGACGGTGCCGAGCGAGACCGCCGCTGCTCGGGCGACGTCCTTGACGGAAGGAGTGGGAGACTGGCCGCGCCCCATCTCGCCCTCCTTAGGCCAAGTGCTTCCGGACCGGCCCGTCCCGCTTGGTCACACGGGTCGATGTGGCGGCACCGGAGGGCACCGTCGGCCGATGTGGTTACGGAACGTATCAAATCGAGCTAGGCAAACCGCATTAACGACCGCTTGTAACAATCTGCCGCAAAAATCTCCTCCGGCACTTGACTCTTGTGATGGCCGTCACCTACGTTCTGCGGGTCGGATTAAAACGTTTCAATCAGGAGTGTCGATGCCGGAGGAGCCCCCAGTGCTCGAGTTGCGCGACGTCGCCAAGTCCTTTGGTGCCGTGGTGGCGCTGCGCTCGGGCAGCCTCACTGTCGAGCGCGGCTCGATCCATGCCCTGGTGGGTGAGAACGGCGCGGGGAAGTCGACGCTGGTCAAGATCGTGGCGGGGGTGCACCGCCGCGACAGCGGGGTCTTCCGCTTCCGCGGCGAGGATGTCGACTTCGCCTCGACCGCGGCCTCCAAGGCCGCCGGCATCGCGGTGATCTACCAGGAGCCGACGCTGTTCCCGGACCTGTCGGTGACCGAGAACATCTTCATGGGCCGGCAGCCGCTGGGCGCCGGACGTCGGATCGACCGGGCCGCGATGTACGCCGAGGCGGAGTCGCTGTTCGCCCGGCTGGGCGTCGGCATCGACCCGCGCCGGCCGGCCCGGGGCCTCTCGATCGCCGACCAGCAAGTCATCGAGATCGCCAAGGCCGTCTCGCTGGACGCCAGCCTGCTCATCATGGACGAGCCGACCGCGGCGCTGTCCGGCGTCGAGGTGGAGCGGCTGTTCGCCATCGCCCGCAGCCTGCGCGACGAGGGCCGCGGCCTGGTCTTCATCTCCCACCGCTTCGACGAGGTCTTCGCGCTGTGCGACACCGTCACGGTGATGCGCGACGGCGACTACATCTCCACCGAGCCTGTCGCGGAGACCTCGGTGGAGCAGATCGTGGCCCGGATGGTGGGCCGTGAGGTCACCGAGCTCTTCCCCAAGACGCCGGCCGAGATCGGCGAGGTGGTCCTCGACGTGGACGGGCTCAGCTCGGCGGGCACCTTCCACGACGTCTCCTTCCAGGTGCGCGCCGGTGAGATCCTCGGCCTGGCGGGCCTGGTGGGCGCCGGCCGCAGCGAGATCGCCCGGGCCGTCTTCGGCGTGGACAGGTACGACGCCGGAGCGGTCACCCTGCTCGGCCGGCCGGTGCCGCGCCACAGTCCGCGCGCGGCGATCGCCGCCGGGATGGCGTTCGTGGCCGAGGACCGCCGCAAGCAGGGCCTGGTGGTCGAGGAGTCGGTGGCCCGCAATGTCGCGGCGGTGATCCGTCGCGGTCTAGCCACGGCGGGGCTGTTGACCAGTGCTGCCGAGAACCGGGCGGCCGGCCCGTGGGCGGCCAGGCTGGAGGTCAAGACCGCGGCGCTGGACATGTCAGCGGCGACGATGAGTGGTGGCAACCAGCAGAAGGTCGTCATTGCCAAGTGGCTGGCCACCAACCCCAAGCTGCTGATCATCGACGAGCCCACGCGTGGCATCGATGTGGGCACCAAGTCCGAGGTGCACCGGCTGCTCTCCGAGCTGGCGGGTCAGGGACTGGCGATCTTGATGGTCTCCTCGGAGCTGCCCGAGGTCCTCGGCATGGCCGACCGGGTCCTGGTGGTGTGCGAGGGCCGGATCACCGCCGAGCTCTCCCGCGAGGAGGCCACCCCCGAGAAGGTCATGCGCGCCGCCACCCGCAGCGAGAAGACCGAGGAGGTCTCAGCATGACGACGCTCGTCGCCCCCACCCAGCAGACCCCGCTGGCCCGCGCGGCCAGCACCGTGCTGCGCTCCCGCGAGATCGCCGTCGCCATCGTGCTGGTCGCGGTCATCGCGATCACGACGCTGAAGAGCCACGGCTTCCTCTTCAGCGGCGACAACTGGCGCGACCTGCTGCTGACGCCGTCCATCCTGGTGCTGCTGGCCGTCGGCCAGACGGTCGTCATCGTCACCCGCAGCGTCGACCTCTCCGTCGGCTCGACGCTCGGCCTGACGGCGTACCTCACCGGACGGCTCTTCGTCGACAACCCCGGCCTCCCCATCCTCGCCGTCTTCCTGATCGGGCTCGCCTTCGGCGGCGTGCTCGGCCTGATCAACGGCGTGCTGGTGGCCTACGGCAAGGTGCCGGCGCTGGTCATCACGCTCGGCACGCTCTACATCTACCGGGGCATCTTCCTCAGCTGGGCCGGCAGCGACCGGATCAACGCCTCCGACATGCCGCACGGCTTCCTCAAGCTCGGCACCGCCTCCATCCTGGGCATCCCGGTGCTGACCATCATCGCGCTGGTGGTGCTGGCCCTGGTCGGCTACTACCTCTACACCGCCCGCGGCGGCCGGGAGCTCTACGCCATCGGCTCCGACCCCGACGCCGCGGTGCTCTACGGACTGCCCGTCACCCGCCGGGTGCTCGCCGCCTTCGTCCTCTCCGGGGCACTGGCGGGCCTGGCCGGCGTCGTCTACGCGGCCCGCTACGGCACGGTCAGCTCCGGCGCCGGCTCCGGCATCGAGCTGCAGGCGGTCGGCGCGGCGGTCATCGGCGGGGTCGCGATCTTCGGCGGCTCCGGCACCGTCTGGGGCGCCGCGATCGGCGCCTTCCTCCTCATCACCATCAACCGGGCGCTCCCGATCGTCGGCATCCAGGACTTCTGGCAGCGAGCCGTGGTCGGCGTCCTCATCATCGGCGCGATCGTGCTCGACCGGGTGCTCTCCGCCAGACAGGAACGCAAGCTCGTGGAAGCCAGGGACCGCTGATGAGCACGCTCACCGCCGAGAAGACCCGCAGCTACCCGGCGTACTCGAAGGCGCTGTGGCGGCGCGCACTGGTGACCCGCGAGTTCGCGGTGATCGCGCTGCTGCTCATCGTCTACGTCTGGTCGCTGGGCAATGTGCCCAACTTCGACAGCCCGCTGACGCTCTACTACCTCTTCCTCGACGTGGCGCCGATCCTGCTGATCGCGCTGCCGATGACCATGGTGATCATCACCGGCGAGATCGACCTCTCGGTGGCCAGCGTGGTGGGCCTGTCCAGCGTGCTGGTCGGCGTGCTGCACCAGGACGCCGGCATGTCGATCCCGCTCGCCGGGCTGCTGGCGCTGGTGGTCGGCGCGAGCTGCGGCGCCGTCAACGGCTTCCTGGTGGCGTACGTCGGCCTGCCCTCGCTCGCCGTCACGATCGGCACCCTGGCGCTCTACCGCGGCATCGCGGTCGGCCTGCTCGGCACCACCGCCAAGACCGACTTCCCCGAGTCGTGGACCGACCTGGCCAAGCAGCGCATCGTCGACGGCCAGCCGTACCCGATGATCCTGATTCCCTTCCTGATCCTGCTGGTCGCATTCGCCTGGCTGCTGCACTTCTCCTCCTTCGGCCGCGGCGTCTACGACATCGGCCTCAACGACGAGGCGGCGCGGTTCGCCGGCGTCGACGTCGAGCGCACCAAGCTGTGGCTCTTCGTGCTGGCCGGGGTGGTCTCGGCCTTCGCGGGGATCTACTACACGCTCCGCTTCGGCAGCGCCCGCGGCGACAACGCCACCGGTCTGGAGCTCCAGGTCATCGCCGCGGTGCTGCTCGGCGGGGTCTCGATCTTCGGCGGCCGAGGCGCCCTGCACGGCGTCATCGCGGGCGTGCTGCTGCTCGGCGTGCTCTCCAGCGCGATGCGGCTGCAGGGCGAGACCGTCAACGTCATCAACATCGTCATCGGAGTGCTGCTGGTGCTCTCGGTGATCTCCACAAGCTTCCTCGGCTGGGCCTCGGGCCTGGCCAGGAGATGGGCGCGGTCTCCCGACCCCGCCTCGGACAGCGCCGGCAAGCGGTCGCTGAACCGGTAAACGAACCGAAAGGTACGGAACGATGAAGTTCAACAATCGACGACTGGCCGCCGTAGCGGCCTTCACTCTGGTCGCCGGTCTGGGCCTGACCGCTTGCGGCGGTAGCGACAGCGACGGCGGCAGCAGCGCGGAGGACGGCGGCAGCAGCAGCTCGGGCGGCGGGGACATCTCCGTCACCTTCCTGCCCAAGAACCTCGGCAACCCCTACTTCGACACCAGCGACGCCGGTGGCCAGAAGGCGGTCGAGGAGTTCGGCGGCAGCTACGAGGAGGTCGGCCCCGACGCGGCCAGCCCCGACGCCCAGGTGCCGTTCATCAACACCGCCGCGCAGCAGGGCGTCTCCGCCCTGGTCGTCTCCGCCAACGACCCGAAGGCGATCTGCGACGCTCTCGACGAGGCCCGCGACGCCGGCACCAAGGTGGTCACCTTCGACTCCGACACCAACCCGGAGTGCCGCGACCTCTACATCAACCAGGCCACCGCCGAGGGCATCGCCAAGGCGCAGGTCGACCTGATCGCCGAGCAGATCGGTGACGCCGGCGAGATCGCGATCCTCTCGGCCGCGGCCAACGCGACCAACCAGAACGCCTGGATCGACCTGATGAAGACCGAGCTATCGAGCAACCACCCGAACATCAAGCTGGTCGACACCGTCTACGGCGACGACGACGACCAGACGTCCTTCGACAAGACCGCCGCCCTGCTCCAGGCCCACCCGGACCTGAAGGGCATCATCTCGCCGACCACCGTCGGCATCGCGGCGGCCGCCCGCTACCTCTCGACCTCCTCGGCCAAGGGCACGGTCGCGCTGACCGGTCTGGGCACCCCCAACCAGATGCGGGAGTACGTCAAGGACGGCACCGTCACCGCGTTCGCGCTTTGGAACCCGGGCGACCTGGGCTACCTGGCGGCGTACGCCGCGAAGGCGCTCGTCGACGGAGACATCACCGGCGCGGCCGGCGACACCTTCACCGCCGGCGACCTCGGCGAGTTCACCGTCGGCGACGACGCCTCGGTGCTGCTGGGCGACCCGTTCGTCTTCAACGCCGACAACATCGACGACTTCGACTTCTGATTCACCAGTCGAAGCGCGTGGGAACAACGCCTGCCGGGGTCGCGACCCGGCCCCGGCAGGCGTCCACGACCCGGAGGAGACCCAGAGAAGGGCAGCGATGAGACGGGTGTGCTTCCAACTCCAGGTCCGGCCCGACCGGATCGAGGAGTACCGGTGCCGCCATGCCGCGGTGTGGCCCGACCTGCTCGCCGCGCTGCACGAGACGGGCTGGCACAACTACTCGCTGTTCCTGCGGCCCGACGGGCTGCTCATCGGCTACCTCGAGACTCCCTCGCTCGAGGCCGCCCAGGCCGGCATGGCCGCTCGCGAGGTCAACGCCCGCTGGCAGGCCGAGATGGCCGAGTTCTTCGAGGACCTCGACGGACTCGCTCCCGACGAGGGATTCCTGGAGCTGACCGAGATCTTCCACCTCGAGGACCAACTCGAGGCCAGTCACCCGACAGAAGCGAAGTGAGATGACGACGTTCGACCAGATCGCGCCCCAGCTGGAGGGGCAGGCGATCGAGGTCCCCTCGTGGGCCTACGGCAACTCCGGCACCCGGTTCAAGGTCTTCGGCACCCCCGGCACCCCCCGCACGGTGGAGGAGAAGATCGCCGACGCGGCGACCGTCCACCGGTTCACCGGGCTGGCGCCGACGGTGGCGCTGCACATCCCCTGGGACAGGGTCGACGACTACGCGGCGCTGCGCGAGTACGCCGAGGACCAGGGCATCGCGCTGGGGACGATCAACTCCAACGTCTTCCAGGACGACGACTACAAGCTCGGCGCCCTCACCCACACCGACGCCAGGATCCGGCAGAAGGCGATCGACCACCACTTCGAGTGCATCGACGTGATGGACGCCACCGGCTCGCGCGATCTGAAGATCTGGCTCGCCGAGGGCACCAACTACCCCGGCCAGGGCGACCTCCGCGGTCGCCAGGACCGGCTCGCCGAGTCGCTGCGCACCATCTACGACCGGCTCGGCCCGGACCAGCGGCTGGTGCTGGAGTACAAGTTCTTCGAGCCGGCGTTCTACCACACCGACGTCCCGGACTGGGGTACGTCGTACACCCAGGTGGCCGCGCTCGGCGAGCGCGCCCTGGTCTGCCTCGACACCGGCCACCACGCCCCCGGCACCAATATCGAGTTCATCGTCGCCCAGCTGCTGCGCCTCGGGAAGCTCGGCTCCTTCGACTTCAACAGCCGGTTCTACGCCGACGACGACCTCATCGTCGGAGCGGCGGACCCGTTCCAGCTGTTCCGGATCCTCTTCGAGGTCATCCGCGGCGGCGGCTACGGCCCGGGGTCCGACGTCGCCTTCATGCTCGACCAGTGCCACAACATCGAGAAGAAGATCCCCGGCCAGATCCGCTCCGTGCTCAACGTGCAGGAGATGACCGCCCGGGCGCTGCTCGTCGACCGGGACGCGCTGACCGAGGCCCAGGAGGCGGGCGACGTACTGCTCGCCAACGAGATCTTCATGGACGCCTTCTATACCGACGTCCGAGCGCCCCTCGCCGGATGGCGCGAGGAGCGGGGGCTGCCCGCCGACCCGATGCGGGCCTACCTCGCCAGCGGCTACCAGGAGCAGATCGAGGCGGACCGCGTGGGCGGGACGCAGGCAGGATGGAACTGATTCACATGACGACCGTGCCGAATTCAGGGCGAACGGCAGCAGAGCTGATCGCTCGATCCAACCGTCTCGGCGCCGACCCCAAGAACACCAACTACGCGGGCGGCAACACCTCGGCCAAGGGCACGCAGACCGACCCGGTCACCGGCCAGGAGGTCGAGCTGGTGTGGGTGAAGGGCTCCGGGGGCGACCTCGGCACCTTGACGGAGTCCGGCCTCGCGGTGCTCCGGCTCGACCGGATGCGCGCCCTGGTCGACGTCTACCCCGGCGTCGAGCGCGAGGACGAGATGGTCGCCGCCCTCGACTACTGCCTGCACGGCAAGGGCGGCGCGGCGCCGTCCATCGACACCGCCATGCACGGCCTGGTCGACGCGAAGCACGTGGACCACCTCCACCCCGACTCCGGCATCGCCATCGCGACCGCCGCCGACGGCGAGTCGCTCACCTCGACGATCTTCGGGGACCGGGTCGTCTGGGTGCCGTGGCGCCGCCCCGGCTTCCAGCTCGGCCTCGACATCGCCGAGATCAAGCGGAAGTTCCCGCAGGCGGTCGGCTGCATCCTCGGCGGCCACGGCATCACCGCCTGGGGCGAGACCAGCGACGAGGCCGAGCGCAACTCGCTGTGGATCATCGACACCGCCGCGGCCTATATCGCCGAGCACTCCAAGCCGGAGCCGTTCGGCCCGGTGCTGCCCGGCTACGAGCCGCTGACCGAGGACGGCCGCCGGGCGAGGGCGGCGGCGCTGGCCGCCACCATCCGCGGCATCGCCTCGGCCGACCGGCCCATGGTCGGCCACTTCACCGACTCCGACGTCGTACTCGACTTCCTCTCCCGCGCCGAGCACCCCCGGCTGGCCTCGCTCGGCACGTCGTGCCCCGACCACTTCCTGCGCACCAAGGTCAAGCCGCTGGTCCTCGACCTGCCCGCCACCGCCACGATCGAGGAGCAGATCGCCCGGCTGCAGGAGCTCGCCGTCGGCTACCGCGAGGACTACCAGGCCTACTACGACCGGCACGCCACCCCGGACTCGCCGGCGATCCGCGGCAAGGACCCGCTGATCGTGCTGGTGCCCGGCGTCGGCATGTTCTCCTACGGCAAGGACAAGCAGACCGCCCGGGTGGCCGGCGAGTTCTACGTCAACGCCATCAACGTGATGCGCGGCGCCGAGGGGCTCTCCACCTACGCGCCCATCGACGAGTCGGAGAAGTTCCGCATCGAGTACTGGGCGCTGGAGGAGGCCAAGCTGCAGCGGATGCCCAAGCCCAAGCCGCTGGCCACCCGGATCGCGCTGGTCACCGGCGCCGCCTCCGGCATCGGCAAGGCCACCGCCCAACGGCTCGCCGCCGAGGGCGCCTGCGTCGTCATCGCCGACCTGTCGGAGGAGAGGGCGCAGGCCGCGGCCGCCGAGATCGGCGCTGCGTTGAATCTTGGGGAGGACGTGGCGATCGGCGTCGCCGCCGACGTGTCGGACGAGGCCGCGGTACAGGCCGCGGTCGACGCCGCCGTACTCGCCTTCGGCGGTCTCGACCTGGTCGTCAACAACGCCGGCCTCTCGCTGTCGAAGTCCCTGCTCGACACCACCGTCGCCGACTGGGACCTGCAGCACAACGTGATGGCCAAGGGCTCCTTCCTGGTCTCCAAGGCGGCCGCGAAGGTGCTCATCGAGCAGGGGCTGGGCGGTGACATCGTCTACATCTCGTCGAAGAACTCGATCTTCGCCGGTCCCAACAACATCGCCTACTCCGCCACCAAGGCCGACCAGGCCCACCAGGTGCGACTGCTGGCCGCCGAGCTCGGCGAGCACGGGATCAAGGTCAACGGCATCAACCCCGACGGTGTGGTCGCCGGCTCCGGCATCTTCGCCGGCGGCTGGGGCGCGCAGCGGGCGGCCGTCTACGGCGTCGAGGAGAAGGACCTGGGCAAGTTCTACGCCCAGCGCACCATCCTCAAGCGGGAGGTGCTGCCCGAGCACATCGCCAACGCCGTGTTCGTGCTGGTCGGGCCCGACCTGACCCACACCACCGGGCTGCACGTGCCGGTCGACGCGGGCGTGGCGGCGGCGTTCCTGCGATGAACCCGTTGCGGGTCGCGGCGGTCGACCTCGGCGCGACCAGCGGCCGGATCATGGCCGCGGTCGTCGGGCCCGAGACGCTCACGCTGGAGGAGGCGCACCGCTTCCCCAACGGGGGCGTCCAGGTCCGCGGCTCGCTGTTCTGGGACGTCATCGGCATCCACCGCGAGATCCTCGCCGGACTGCGGCTGCTCGCGGGCTCGGGCCCGCTGCACGGCATCGGGATCGACTCCTGGGCGGTCGACTACGGCCTGCTCGACCGCGACGGCGAACTGCTCGGCAACGTCCACTCCCACCGCGACGCTCGCACCGGCGGCGTCGCCGAGCGGGCCGCGACGCTGGTCTCCCAGCAGGAGCAGTACGCCGTCACCGGGCTGCAGGAGCTGCCGTTCAACACCGTCTACCAGCTGCTCGCCGCCTCCGGGACGGCGGCACTGGAGTCGGCCCAGACGCTGTTGCTGCTGCCGGACCTGCTGACCTACTGGCTCACCGGCGAGGTCGGCGCCGAGCGCACCAACGCCTCCACCACCGGGCTCTACGACGTCAGTACCCGGGACTGGTCGGTGGAGCTGGCCAAGCGGCTCGCGCTGCCGTGGGCGATCCTGCCCCGGCTGCGCGACCCGGGCACGATCGTCGGATCGCTGCTGCCTGCCGTGGCTGCCTCGGTCGGCGCTGTCGACGTACCGGTGATCGCGGTCGGCTCGCACGACACCGCCTCCGCCGTGGTCGGCGTACCGGCGACGGGGGAGCGGTTCGGCTACATCTCCTCGGGCACCTGGTCACTGGTCGGCCTCGAGCTGGCGGCGCCGGTGCTCACCGAGGAGGCCCGGCTGGCCAACTTCACCAACGAGGGCGGCGTCGACGGCACCATCAGATTCCTCAAGAACGTGATGGGCCTGTGGGTGCTCTCGGAGTCGGTGCGCACCTGGGCCGCCGCCGGCGTTCCTGCCGATCTGCCCACCCTGCTCGCCGGTGCCGCCGCGGTGTCACCGCTGCGGACCGTGGTCGACATCGACGACCCGTCGCTGCTGCCGCCTGGGGACATGCCGGAGCGGCTGCGCTCGCTGGCCCGGGCCGCCGGCGAGCCGGTGCCGGAGAGCCCCGCCGAGGTCGTCCGCACCATCCTGGACAGCCTGGCCCTGGCCTACCGCCGCAACCTCCGGCGCGCCTGCACGCTGTCCGGCCGCGAGATCGACGTCGTCCACATCGTCGGCGGCGGCTCGCAGAACACGCTGCTGTGCCAGCTCACCGCCGACGCCTGCGGACTGCCCGTCCTCGCCGGCCCTGCCGAGGCGGCCGCGCTCGGCAACGCGCTGGTGCAGGCGCGCACCCTGGGTGCCTCGTTGCCGGACCTGGACGCAATGCGGGCGCTGATCCGCCGTACTCACGACCTGGTTCGCTACCAGCCGCGCCCCGGCCTCGACTGGGACACCGCCGAGCGCCGAGTGTCAAGGTGACCGTCTCGTTGGCGGTCGACTGCCGCTTGTGCGGTGGATCCGAGTCACCAGCTGACTCGGATCCAC
>NZ_JASGDQ010000081.1:0-31706 GCF_047607185.1 Nocardioides sp.
GCCCGAGTCGCACAGCGCGTCCTCGCACTCACCGCCGCCATCTGGCACAACGACAGCGTCGACGCACCCGTCCTACGGTCCCTGACCGCCTACGACCACTGAGAACCCCTTGGAATTTGTCATCTAGGATCGGCCGCGGACACGATCGGGAGGTGGATGGCGTCATGGCCGGACCGGCTTCGACGACCGCGGCCGTCGGCCCCCGGCTGCGTCGGCTGCGGAGCGCTTCGGGGCGCTCCCTCGGCTCGGTCGCGCAGGCGGTCGGCATCTCCTCCTCCGCGCTGTCCCAGATCGAGACCGGGGTGATGCAGCCGTCGGTGAACCGGCTCATCGAGATCGTCACCGTCATCGGCGTGCCGATCTCGGCGATCTTCGACGACGACGCGGAGCTGGCGCCGGTGCCGATCGACGGTGCCGCCGTCGAGGAGCCGCTGGCCGGTGTCAACGTGGCCGCTCCCGGCGTGGTCCCCTCGACGGTGCTGGGCCAGGGGGTGACCTACCGGCGGCTGACGCCGGTGACGCTGCGGGGCGTCGACCTCTTCGAGTCGACCTATCCGCCGCTGACGTCGTCGAGCATCGACGGCGCCATGTTGGTCCATCAGGGCTTCGAGGCGGGCAGCGTGGTGCGGGGCGCGCTGTGCTTCGAGTTCTCCGACGGCCGGGTGGAGCTGACCGCGGGCGGCTCGCTGTCGTTCTGGGCCTCGCGGCCGCACCGGGTGGTCAACGAGTCGGCCGACGTGGAGGCGGTAGCGATCTGGCTCACCCTCGACAACGGCCAGGCCGACCACGCCCATGCGCTGAAGGCATGACCTGAAACAGCCGGGCAACGTTAAGCCATGGCTGAAACCTGATCGCAACCAGGAGCGCGTCCATCCGAAACGCCTCGTCGCCACACTCCATCAAACGGCTCGGGACCAAACGGCTCGAACGGGACCATGGCGAAGGGATGCACGATGGCGGGTTTGGCACAGACACTGACCTCGGGGAGAAGCGGCGGGCGGCCGGTGGACGACATCCCGCCGTTCGCGCAACTCTTCCCGCTCGGTCTGCAGCACGTGCTCGCCATGTACGCCGGGGCAGTAGCGGTCCCGCTGATCGTCGGCGGAGCGATGGTCGGCGCTGGGGAGTTGCAGCCCGACGACATCACCCACCTGATCATGGCGGACCTGCTCGTCGCCGGGGTCGCGACGCTGCTGCAGTCGGTGGGCTTCTGGCGCTTCGGCGTGCGGCTGCCGCTGATGCAGGGCGTTACCTTCGCGGCGGTGGCGCCGATGATCACCATCGGCAACAGCCACGGCATCACCGCGATCTACGGCTCGGTGATCGCCAGTGGCGTCTTCATGATCGTGGCGGCGCCCTTTTTCGGGAGGCTGGTCAGGTTCTTCCCGCCGATCGTCACCGGCACCATCATCCTCATCATCGGGGTGTCACTGATGCGGGTCGCGGCGGGCTGGTTCGGCGGGGGCACCGCCACCGGGGCCGACTTCGGGGAGCCGAAGTCGATCGGGATGGCCTTCCTGACGCTGGCCATCATTCTCGGGATCGAGCGGTTCGCGCCCGATGCGCTGCGTCGGGTCTCGATCCTGCTCGGCCTCGTCATCGGCACCATCATCTCCATCCCGCTGGGCATGCCGAGCTGGGACGGCGTGGGCGAGGCGAGCTGGCTGGGAATCGTGACGCCCTTCCAGTTCGGTGCGCCGACCTTCGAGCTCAGCTCGATCGTGGCGCTGATCATCGTCGCCATCGTGATCATGACCGAGACGACCGGCGACATGGTGGCGGTGGGCGAGATCGTGGGGGAGAAGATCACCCCGCAGCGACTGGCCGACGGCCTGCGCGCCGACGGCGCCGGGACCATTCTGGGCGGCATCTTCAACACCTTCCCTTACACCGCCTTCGCGCAGAACGTGGGCCTGGTCGCCATTACCGGGGTCCGGTCACGGTTCGTCGCCTCGATGGCCGGCGTGCTGCTGCTGGTGCTCGGCCTGCTGCCCAAGCTCGCCTCGATCGTCGAGGGGGTGCCGCAGCCGGTGCTGGGCGGCGCTGGTGTCGCCTTGTTCGGCATGGTGGCGGCGAGCGGCGTACGGACGCTGTCGCGGGTGAAGTTCGACAACACCAACATCCTCATCGTGGCGATCTCGGTCGGAGTGGCGATGCTGACCGAGGCCAAGCTCTCCTACACCGACCGGACGGGCGACTCGCCGGTGGACGTGTCCCTGGACCTCTACCACCAGTTCCCCGACTGGTTCCAGACGATCTTCCACTCCGGGATCTCCGCCGGCGCGCTGACGGCGATCCTGCTGAACCTGCTGCTGAGCAGGGGCACCGGGAGCCCGTTCGAGAAGGAGGAGCACGGTGGTGGCCACGACGCGCCGCGCAGCGGCTACGTCGACCCCACGGACGCGCTCGAGGCAGCCGAAGCCGACGAGCGAGCCGCCGACTCGGCTCGCTCTCCCGGCGCTAGCGCACCGTGAGGATGTGGGCGACCTCGTAGGTCGGGTCGAGCCGAACGTAGGCATCGCGACCCCACACCCAGTCCTGGTCGGTCAGCTCGTCGTGCACCACGAAGCTGTCGTGCACGCCGAGCGCCGCCAGGTCGAGGTGGACCACCGTCTCCTGGGCCGTATGCGGGTCGAGGTTGATCACCACGATGACGGCGTCACGTCCCTCGCCCTTGCTGAAGCACAGCACGTGGTCGTTGTCGGTGCCGTGGACGACCAGGTTGCGCAGCAGCTGTAGCGCCGGCCGGGCGCGGCGGATCTCGTTGAGCCGGGTGAGATAGGGCGCCAGGCTGCGGCCCTCCCGCTCGGCGGACGACCAGTCCCGGGGCCGCAGCTGGTACTTCTCGGAGTCGAGGTACTCCTCGCTGCCGGGCCGCACCGCGACGTGCTCGTACAGCTCGTAGCCGGCATAGACCCCCCACGAGGGGGAGCCGGTCGCGGCGAGCACGGCCCGGATCCGGAACGCCGCCGGGCCGCCGTACTGCAGGAAGGCGGGCAGGATGTCGGGGGTGTTGACGAAGAAGTTGGGCCGCATCAGATGGTCCGACTCGGTCGCCACCTCGTGGAGGTAGTCCTCGATCTCCCACTTCTCGTTGCGCCAGGTGAAGTAGGTGTAGGACTGGTGGAAGCCGACCGCGCCGAGGGTGTGCATCATCGCCGGCCGGGTGAAGGCCTCGGACAGGAAGATCACGTCGGGATCGGTGCGACGCACCTCGCTCAGCAGCCACTCCCAGAACGACACCGGCTTGGTGTGCGGGTTGTCGACCCGGAAGATCCGCACGCCGTGTTCCATCCAGTGGCGCACCACCCGCAGCACCTCGGCGCGGATGCCCTCGGGGTCGTTGTCGAAGTTGAGCGGGTAGATGTCCTGGTACTTCTTCGGCGGGTTCTCCGCGTAGGCGATGGTGCCGTCGGCGCGGGTCGTGAACCACTCCTGGTGCTTCGCCACCCAGGGATGGTCGGGGGCGCACTGTAAGGCCAGGTCGAGGGCCACCTCCAGGCCGAGCTCGCCGGCGCGGGCGACGAAGGCGTCGAAGTCATCGAGCGTGCCCAGGTCGGGGTGGATCGCGTCGTGGCCGCCGTCCTTGGAGCCGATGGCCCAGGGGCTGCCGGCCCAATCGGCGGGAGCCGGCCCCGGGCCGTCGAGCACGGTGTTGTTGGGGCCCTTGCGGTTGACCTCGCCGATCGGGTGGATCGGCGGCAGGTAGACCACGTCGAAGCCCATCGCGGCAACCGCGTCGAGGCGCCCGATGGCCGTCCTGAGCGTGCCGCTGGCCAGCCGGCCGTCCTGGTCGGCGTGGGCGCCCTCGGAGCGGGGGAAGAGCTCATACCAGCTGCCGTAGAGCGCGCGCTGCCGATCGGCGTACGCCGGGTAGGGGCCGGCCGTGGTGACCAGCTCGCGCAGCGGGCGGCGGTGCAGGACCGCCACCAGCGCCTCGTCGGTGAGCGCCGCGAGCCTGGCCTCCGGTGGCCGGGCGGTGTCCTTGGCCGCCTTGATCGCCGCCTGGACCAGGCGCCTGTCCTCGGGAGCGAGCCGCCCGTCTTGCTTGTCGCGGAGCACCCGCTCGAGCAGCAGCCGGCCCTCGGCGAACATCAGCTCGACGTCGACGCCCGCCTCGATCTTGACCGGGCCGTCGTGCAGCCAGGTGCCCAGCGGGTCCGACCAGGCTCGCACCTCGAAGGCCCAGGCGCCCTCCGTGTCGGGGGTCAGCCATGCCTGGTAGCGGTCGGTGCCCGGGACGGCCTCGACCATCCGGACCGGCGCGCGCCTGGCCCCGTCGGGGGCGACCAGCACCACCTCGGCACCGAGTCTGTCGTGACCCTCCCGGAACACCGTGGCGCGCACCGGGAACGGCTCGCCCACGGTGGCCTTGGCGGGCCGCTGCCCGAGCTCCACGACGGGGTGGACGTCGATGATGGGGATTCGGCCGACCATGTCTCCAACCTAGTGGCTCCGCCCGACATTGGAACGATCCAAGGTGCTTCCGCTAGGTTGCTGGTCATGCGCGCGATCCGTCGATTCACCGTTCGCCCGGTCCTGCCCGAGCCGCTCGTCGGCCTGGGCGCGCTCGCCGGCAACCTGCGTTGGTCCTGGCACCCGCCGACCCAGGACGTCTTCGCCGAGGTCGACCCCGAGCTGTGGGAGTCGACCGGCCGCGACCCGGTCCGGCTGCTCGGGGCGGTGGGCCGGGCCCGGCTGGACGAGCTGGCCGGCGACGCCGGCTTCGTGGTCCGGCTCGAGGCGGCCCACGCCGACCTGACGGCGTACCTCTCCGAGGACCTCTGGTACCAGCGAACCGTCGCCGGCCAGGGCGGCCCGAGCGCGATCGGCTACTTCTCGCCCGAGTTCGGCATCACCGCAGTGCTGCCGCAGTACTCCGGCGGGCTCGGCATCCTGGCCGGCGACCACCTCAAGGCCGCCAGCGACCTCGGCGTGCCGGTGATCGGCGTCGGGCTGCTCTACAAGCACGGCTACTTCAAGCAGTCGCTCTCCCGTGAGGGCTGGCAGCAGGAGACCTACCCGGTGCTCGACCCCGACGGCCTGCCGATCGCGGCGCTGCGCGAGGCCGACGGCACCCCGGCGACCGTCTCGATCGCGATGCCGGGCGGGCCGGCGCTGATCGCCCGGATCTGGGTCGCCTCCGTCGGCCGGGTGCCGCTGTTGATGCTCGACACCGACGTCGAGGGCAACCCGCCGGCCTACGTCGACGTGACCGACCGGCTCTACGGCGGCAACTCCGAGCACCGGCTGCGCCAGGAGCTGCTGCTCGGCGTCGGCGGCGTTCGGGCGCTGCGGGTCTACTCCCGGCTCACCGGCGCGCCCGCACCGGAGGTGTTCCATACCAACGAGGGCCACGCCGGCTTCCTCGGCCTGGAGCGGATCCGTGAGCTCACCGTGGCCGAGGGCGGGCCGCGACTCGACCTCGACACCGCCGTGGAGGTCTCCCGAGCGGGCACCGTGTTCACCACCCACACCCCGGTCCCGGCGGGCATCGACCGGTTCCCGCGCACCGTGATCGAGCAGTACTTCGAGGACGCCGCCGGCGCCACGCCCGGCGTCCCGGTCGACCGGATCCTCGCCCTCGGCGCGGAGGACTACGAGGGCGGCGACCCCTCGGTGTTCAACATGGCGGTGATGGGCTTCCGGCTGGCGCAGCGAGCCAACGGCGTCTCGCAGCTGCACGGCCACGTGTCCCGGGAGATGTTCAACGGGCTGTGGCCGGCCTTCGACGAGGCCGAGGTGCCGATCACCTCGATCACCAACGGCGTGCACGCCCCCACCTGGGTGGCGCGCGAGGTCTTCGAGCTGGCCGAGTCCGAGGGCGCCAGCCAGGCCGACGTCGACTCGTTCTGGCCGGTGGCCGACCGGGTGGCCGGCTCCCGGATCTGGTCCGTCAAGCGGGAGCTGCGCGCCCGGCTGGTCGAGGACGCCCGGCGCCGGCTGCGGGCGTCCTGGCTGAAGCGGGGCGTGGCGGCGGCCGAGCTGGGCTGGATCGAGGAGGCGCTCTCGCCGGACGTGCTCACCATCGGGTTCGCGCGGCGGGTGCCGTCGTACAAGCGGCTGACGCTGATGCTGCGCGACCCCGAGCGGCTCAAGCGGCTGCTGCTGGACCCGGAGCGGCCGATCCAGCTGGTCATCGCCGGCAAGTCGCACCCGGCCGACGACGGCGGCAAGCGGCTCATCCAGGAGATGGTGCGGTTCGCCGACGACCCCGAGGTGCGGCACCGGATCGTCTTCCTGCCCAACTACGACATCGCGATGGCGCAGCCGCTCTACCCCGGCTGCGACGTCTGGCTCAACAACCCGCTGCGTCCCTACGAGGCGTGCGGCACCTCGGGCATGAAGGCGGCGCTCAACGGCGGCCTCAACCTCTCCATCCTCGACGGCTGGTGGGACGAGTGGTACGACGGCGAGAACGGCTGGGCGATCCCCTCCGCCGACGGCCCCGGCTACGAGGCCGACCCCGGCCACCGCGACGACGTCGAGGCGCAGGCGCTCTACGACCTGATCGAGCACGAGATCGCGCCCCGGTTCTACGACGTCGACCACGACGGCGTGCCCGGCCGCTGGGTGGAGATGATGCGCCACACCTGGAAGTCGCTCGGCCCCAAGGTGCTGGCGACCCGGATGGTGCGCGACTACGTCCAGCAGCTCTACTCGCCGGCCGCCACCGCCGCCCGGTCGCTCAACAGCGACTACGCCGGCGCCGTCGAGCTGGCGGCGTGGAAGCGGTCGGTGCTGGCGGCCTGGCCGGCGGTGCGGGTCGACCACGTCGAGTCCTCCGGTGTCGGCGACGCCCCCGAGGTCGGCGACGTGCTGTCGGTGCGCGCTTTCGTCTCGCTCGGCACGCTCGCGCCGGGCGACGTGCGGGTGGAGCTGCTGCACGGCGCCATCGACTCGGCCGACTCGCTCGAGGAGGTGGCGGCCACCGTGCTGGCGCCCGCCGAGGGCTACGACGGCGGCCGTCACTGCTTCGCCGGCTCGGTCACCCTCGACCACTCCGGCCCGTTCGGCTACACCGTCCGCGTCGTACCCCGCAACGACCACCTGGCCTCCGTCGCCGAGCTGGGCGTGGTAGCCCTTGCCTGAGCACCCTCTCGAGGGGCAGTTAGGGACCTTTCGGGGGGCCATCAGGGACCTCTCGAGGGGCAGTTAGGGACCTCTCGGCGATCAGGCGGCGAGCTCGCGGATCAGCACCACCGTGCGAGCGCCGACCGTGATCTCCTCGCCGGCCTTGACCTCGGTGCCGACGGCGATCGCGGCGTCGGTGGAGAGGACCACCTCGCCGGTCTGCACCCAGTCGTTCTCGGGGAGCGTCACCGACAGCGGGGTGGCGTCGGCGTTGAACCACAGCAGGAACGACGTGTCGAGGACCTGCTCCCCGTGCGGGCCCGGGGAGCGCAGCGGCCCGCCGGACATGAACATCCCGACGGCGCGCACCGAGTGGTCGGCCCAGTCGGCGTCGGTCATCTCGCGGCCGCTCGGGTGCAGCCAGGCCAGGTCCTTGGGCCCGCCCACGATGGTGGGGGAGCCCTCGAACCAGTGCCGCTGCCGTAGCGCGGAGTGCTCGCGGCGCAGCCGCAGCGCCGCCTTGGTGATCTCGTAGACGTCGAGCCATGCCCCGGCTCCGCCGGAATCGGGATCAGGGTCGGCGCGCCAGTCGATCCAGCTGATCTCGTTGTCCTGGCAGTAGGCGTTGTTGTTGCCGCGCTGGGTCCGGCCGCGCTCGTCGCCGGCGGTGATCATCGGGACGCCATTGGACAGGCACAGCGTCACCATCAGATTGGCGGCCTGCCGTCGCCGCAGCGCCACGATCTCGGGGTCGTCGGTCTCGCCCTCGACACCGTGGTTCCAGGAGCGGTTGTTGTCGGTGCCGTCGCGGTTGTCCTCGCCGTTGGCCTCGTTGTGCTTGCCGTCGTAGGAGACCAGGTCGCGCACGGTGAAGCCGTCGTGGGCGGTGATGAAGTTGACCGAGTTGTACGCCGACCGGCCGTCGTCGGCGTAGAGGTCGCTGGATCCCGCCACCCGGGTCGCGACGGTCCGCACCCCGTCGGACTGACCGCGCCAGAAGTCGCGGATGGTGTCGCGGTACTGGTCGTTCCACTCCACCCACGGCGGCGGCATCTTGCCGACCAGATAGCCGTCCATGGACACGTCCCACGGCTCGGCGATCAGCTTGACGTGCCGCAGCACCGGGTCCTGGCCGATCGCGATGAGCAGCGCACAGTGGAAGTCGACCTCGGTGCCGGTGCGGCACAGTGCCGGCATCAGGTCGAACCGGAAGCCGTCGACGTGCATCTCGGTGACCCAGTAGCGCAGCGAGTCGAGGATCAGCCGCAGCGCCAGGTCGTCCCAGGTGTTGACGGTGTTGCCGCAGCCGGTGACGTCCCAGTAGGTGTCGTCGAAGTCGCCGTCCGCGGCCGGCACCCGCTTGTAGAAGCCCTGGTCGTCCAGGCCGCGGAAGGAGATCGTCGGCCCGGTCGGCCCGGCCTCGGCGGTGTGGTTGTAGACCACGTCGAGGATCACCTCCAGGCCGCCCTGGTGGAACGCCTTGACCATCTGCTTGAACTCCGCGACCTGCTGGCCGCGATCCCCCGAGGAGGAGTACGACGCGTCGGGGGCGAAGAACGAGACCGTGTTGTAGCCCCAGTAGTTGGTCAGGCCGCGCTCCAGCAGCGCCGGCTCGGAGAAGAACTGGTAGACCGGCAGCAGCTCGACGGCGCTGACCCCCAGGTCGTGCAGGTAGTCGATGACCGCCGGGGTCGCCAGCCCGGCGTACGTGCCCCGGAGCGGCTCGGGGACCCGGTCGTGAAGCTTGGTGAATCCCTTGACGTGGAGCTCGTAGATGACCGTGTCGCGCCAGCGGGTCTTCATCGGCACGTCGCCCTCCCAGTCGAAGGAGGGATCGATGACGACGGACCGGGCGGTGACCGGGGCGGAGTCCTCGAGATCGGGCCGGGTCGGGTCGCTCCAGTCATAGCCGAACAGCGCCGGCTCGTTGGCGATGGTGCCCGAGGTGGCCAGCCCGTAGGGGTCGAGCAGCAGCTTGTTGACGTTGAACCGCAGACCCTTCGCCGGGTCCCAGGGCCCGTCCGCGCGGTAGCCGTACCGGGTGCCGGGGGCGACGTCGGGCAGGGCGCCGTGCCAGATGCCCAGCGAGACCTCGGTCAGCTGGTAGCGGGCCTCGGCGCCGTCCTCGTCGAAGACGCACAGCCACATCTCGGTCGCATTGGGCGCGTAGACGGCGAAGTTGGTCGACTCGGGCGTCCAGGTGGCGCCCAGCGGCCAGTTGCGGCCCGGCCAGATCCGCGATGTCTGCCCGAGTTGTGTCCACGGGGTCGGCGTCAGGCTCATCCGCGGGCTCGGTCCGCTCCGCGCGCGGATGAGGCACGCAGACGCTGTCTTGGATGATTCGCTCGCTGGCGCTCGCTCATGCGCGACATTGTGACGCAGACGGGTTTGGCTCGTTGGGACTAGGGTCGGGGAGTCCGACAGGTTAGGTAGTGAGGGGTAGCACAGTGGAGTTCGTCCGCCTCGAGGTAGAGGACGGGGTCGGCACCATCCGACTGGACCGGCCCAAGATGAACGCGATCAGCTTCCAGGTGCAAGACGAGTTGCGCGCCGTCGCTCAGGAGGCGGCCGCCCGCGACGACGTCAAGGCGGTGGTCGTCTACGGCGGCGAGCGGCTCTTCGCCGCCGGCAACGACGTCAAGGAGATGGCTGAGCTGTCCTACGCCGAGATGGCCGCCAGGGGGGACGCGGTGCAGAGCGCCGTCACGGCCGTTGCGAGGATCCCGAAGCCGGTGGTCGCGGCGGTGACCGGCTATGCGCTCGGCGGTGGTTGCGAGCTGGCGCTCGCGGCGGACTACCGCATCGCCGCCGACGACGCCACGCTGGGCCAGCCGGAGATCCTGCTCGGCATCATTCCGGGCGCCGGCGGCACCCAGCGGCTGGCGCGACTGATCGGGCCGAGCAAGGCCAAGGACCTCATCTTCACCGGCCGGTTCGTCAAGGCCGAGGAGGCACTGGCGCTCGGCTTGGTGGACCGGCTCGTCCCCGCCGGGGAGGTCTACCCCGCCGCGGTGGCCTGGGCCCGGCAGTTCACCGGCGCCGCGTCGGTGGCGCTGCGGGCCGCGAAGGAGGCCGTCGACAGCGGCCTGGAGACCGACCTGGCGACCGGGCTGGACATCGAGCGGGTGCAGTTCGCGGCGCTCTTCGCCACCGCCGACCGCACGACCGGGATGCAGTCCTTCGTCGACAACGGCCCCGGCAAGGCCGTCTTCGAGGGCAGGTGAGCCTTGGCCGTGACCTCCGAGACCCCTGAGACTCCTGAGATCTCCCAGGCCGACGCGTCGAGCGGCCCCCGGCAGGACGCGTTCCGTGCCGCGGCGCCGGAGCGGACGGGGCCCACCACCCTCACCCGGGTCCGGCGGCTGGTCGCCCAGCTGATCTGGATCGTGTGCTCGATCGCGGCCCTGCTGCTCGCGCTCGGCGCGCTCTTCATCGCCTTCAAGGCCAATGCCGACAACGCCCTGGTGAAATGGGTCATGGACGCGGCCGACTGGCTCGACCTCGGCGTCTTCGACAAGGACGAGGGCATCAAGCAGTGGACCTCGGAGAATGCCGCGACCAAGAACGCGCTCTTCAACTGGGGTCTCGGTGCGCTGGCCTGGCTGGTCGCCGGTCGGCTGCTCGACCGGCTGATCCGCCCGAAGAGTGTGTGACATTCTCAACGCGGGGTTGCCATGACCGGCGCCCGGGTGCTGTGACATGCTCGACACCGGTGCCTGCCGGCACTATGTGACCCGGCGGTAATATGACCGACACATTCCTTCAGTCCACAGGAGGGGCCCTCGCGGCCGCACCACCATGAACATTGTTGTCCTCGTGAAGTATGTCCCGGACGCGACCGCGGATCGTCGGTTCGAGCCGGATCACACCGTTGACCGGGTCGACGTCGACGGCCTGCTGTCGGAGCTCGACGAGTACGCCGTGGAGCAGGCGCTGCAGATCAGGGAGAAGCGTGAGGGGGAGGAGATCGAGGTCACCGCGCTGACCGTCGGTCCCGCTCCCGCCGAGGCCGCCGTGCGCAAGGCGCTGCAGATGGGCGCCGACAAGGCGGTCCATGTGGTCGACGACGCGATCGCCGGCTCGGATGCCATCGCGACCTCGCTGGTGCTCGCCAAGGCGATCGAGAAGCTGGGTGCCGTCGACCTGGTCGTGACGGGCCTGGCCTCGACCGACGCCGGTCTCTCGGTGATCCCGGCGATGCTGGCCGAGCGGCTGGGTCTGCCGCAGGTGACCCTGGCCTCGGTGGTGGAGACCCAGGGCAACCAGGTCCGGATCAAGCGCGACACCGACGCGGCGACCGAGGTCATCGGCGGCACCATGCCGCTGGTGCTGTCGGTCACCGACCAGTCCGGTGAGGCCCGCTACCCGTCGTTCAAGGGCATCATGGCGGCGAAGAAGAAGCCGCTGGAGACCTGGGGCCTGGGCGACCTGGGCGTCGACGCGGGCTCGGTGGGCCTGGAAGCGGCGTACACGGCCGTGGAGGACGTGACCGCCCGCCCGCCGCGTACCGCCGGTGAGATCGTCAAGGACGAGGACGGCTCGGGCGCCAAGGCGCTGGCCGGCTTCCTCGCTGCCAAGAAGTTCATCTGAGGAGTCTGAGCCAATGTCTGAAGTTCTCGTCCTGGTCGACTACCAGGGTGGCGCGGTCAAGAAGCCGACGCTGGAGCTGCTCACCATCGCCAAGCGGCTCGGCACCCCGGCCGCGGTGTTCATCGGCCCGGCCGGCGAGGCCGCCGGCGTTGCGGAGACGGTGAAGAAGTACGGCGCCGAGAAGGTCTACGCGATCGACGACGCCCAGATCAAGGGCTACCTGGTGGCTCCCAAGGCCGAGGCGCTGGCCCAGCTCGCCCAGCAGGCCAGCCCGGCGGCGATCCTGCTGCCCTCGAGCGCGGAGACCAAGGAGATCGCCGGCCGGCTGGCGATCAAGCTCGACTCCGGTCTGATCCTCGACGCGGTCGACGTCGACGCCGACGGTGCCGCCACGCAGTCGGTGTTCGCGGGCAACTTCACGGTGGCCGGCAAGGTCACCAAGGGGACCCCGATCATCACGGTCAAGCCCAACTCGGCTGCTCCCGAGGAGTCGGCCGGTGCCGGCGAGGTCGTCCCCACGGCCGTCACCATCTCCGACGCGGCGAAGACCGCGCAGATCGTGGCGACCCAGCCGCGGCAGGCCACCGGCCGGCCGGAGCTGACCGAGGCGGCGATCATCGTCTCGGGTGGTCGTGGCACGGGTGGCGACTTCACCCCGGTCGAGGATCTGGCCGACGTGCTCGGTGCCGCGGTGGGCGCCTCGCGTGCCGCCGTCGACTCCGGCTGGAAGCCGCACTCCTTCCAGGTGGGTCAGACCGGCAAGACCGTCTCCCCGCAGCTCTACATCGCCAACGGCATCTCCGGCGCCATCCAGCACCGGGCCGGTATGCAGACCTCGAAGACGATCGTGGCGGTCAACAAGGACGAGGAGGCGCCGATCTTCGAGCTCGTCGACTTCGGCGTCGTGGGCGACCTCCACACCGTGCTCCCGGCGCTGACCGCCGAGATCAAGCAGCGCAAGGGCTGAGTGACGCAGTCGAGAGGTGCCCCCGGGTCTCAGGATGTGTCCGGGGGCACTTTTTCGCGTCGTGCCCGCAACCAATCGGCGCCGCGCCACGTCTTTACTTTGACGACGAGGCTCATCCGTGTGACGGTTGGGGCGCACAAGGCAGTCTCGGCCATGAGGATCGGGACCGTTTGCCCGGGGGCGGGCAAGGAAATTGGGGGGTAGGACCTTGCGGCGCTGGACGATGGTTGCGGTCACCGCACTGACACTGACGCTTCTCTCAGGAGTGGCACTGCAGGTCATCGGCGTCGCGGGCGACGAGCCGGTGCTCAAGGCCGCCGCGGCGACGGACCCGTGTGAGCCCACCTATGTCACCTCGGAGTACCCGACGACCTATCCCACGACGGTGCTCAGCACCTCGGCGGCTCCCGGTGGGTCCACCGTCACCACGACCGTCAACGCCACGGTGACGGCGATGGCCACCGCGACGACGACCGTCGCGCCGACGGCCTGCCCGATCGTGCCCTGGCTCGACGGTTGGCGGCCGAAGCTCGGCCCGGTCTTCAACGACCCGCTGGGCGGCTACAAGGCGCAGACCCGGATCATCCACCGGGTCATCAAGGCGATCAACCACGCCAAGAAGAAGTCGACGATCAAGATCGCGTCGTACTCCCTGGATCGCGGTGACGTCCTCTATGCGCTGCGCAAGGCCTATGACCGCGGCGTCCACGTCCAGGTCGTGGTCAACAAGGCGGTGATCTCGGGCGGCACCCGCTCGCTGCAGGCCAAGATCGGCGCCAACCCGAACAAGAAGAGCTTCGTGGTCGCCTGCGCCGGCAAGTGCCGCAAGGCCGGTGATGGCGGCAATATGCACGCCAAGGTCTACGCCTTCTCCCGCTCCGGTGGCGCGCAGTACCTCATGATGATGCAGTCGGGCAACCTCACCTCCAAGGCCGTCTACCGCCAGTGGAACGACTCCTACGCCGTGGCCAACGACAAGGGCCTGTGGGACAAGTGGTCGCTGATGTTCAAGCAGATGGCCCACCAGAAGAAGACCACCAAGACCCGGCTCTCCTACACCGTCTACACCCATCAGTACACCTGGTGGTTCGAGCGTTCGCTGCACGCGCTGAGCAACCAGGCCATCACCACCACCAGCGAGCTCACCTCGGCCAGGTACAAGACCGGTCTCGACCCGGTCGTCACCCGGCTGAAGCAGATCGGCTGCCAGGCAGAGGACGGCTACGGCAAGAACGGCCACACCGTGGTCCGGATCGCCGCCTACGCGATGTTCGAGGTGCGCGGCAACGCGCTGGCCAAGATCATCGCCGCCAAGAAGAAGGCGGGCTGCGACATCGCCGTCATCATGAGCGTGCCGGGCAGCGGCACCTACAAGATGATGACCGCGGCCGGCGTGCCGGTGCGCAGTGGTGACTGGATGTACGCGGTGCGCAACCCGTTGACCGAGGACGGCCTCTACGGCTGGGGTCCGTTGTTCTACACCCACCAGAAGTTCATGACCCTGGACGGCACCTGGAAGGGCAAGAGCACCAAGACCGTCTGGACCGGCTCGGAGAACTGGAGCGCGATCTCCTTCGCCAACGAGGAGGTCGTGATCACCATCCACGACGACCTCGACACCTACCAGAAGTACTTCAAGCACTGGAACAACCTGTGGAGCACCAACGCCACGCACCCGATCGGCTACAAGCCGTGCTTCGGCCCGAAGTCGGCGCCCTCGGTCTGGTCGAGCTCGGTGAAGGGCGCCAACTGCAAGCCGCCGGCGGACCTGTCCTACGAGTGATCTGACATGACCGAGTCGCAGGCCACCGCAGCCGTGCGCGAGGTCGCGCTGCGCGCCCGCGCGGCGAGCTACGACCTCGCACTGACCTCCCGCGCGGTCAAGGACGCCGCCTTGGAGGCCATGGCGGCGGCGCTGTCGTCGTCGACCGACGCCGTCCTCACGGCCAACGCCGAGGACGTCGCCCGGGCGGTGGAGGCCGGTACGCCGGCGGGCATCGTGGACCGGCTCCGGCTCGACCCCTCGCGGATCGCGGGCATGGCCCAGGGCTTGCGTGACGTGGCGGCTCTGCCCGACCCGGTCGGCGAGGTGGTGCGCGGCTCCACCCTGCCCAACGGGCTCGAGCTGCGCCAGGTCAGGGTGCCCTTCGGCGTCGTCGGGATCATCTACGAGGCCCGCCCCAACGTCACCGCCGACGCGGCCGGGCTGTGCCTGAAGTCCGGCAACGCCGTGCTGCTGCGCGGCTCGTCGTCGGCACGCACCTCCAACGCCGCGATCGTGTCGATGCTGCGCGACGCGCTGGCCTCGGCCGGGCTGCCCGAGGACTGCGTGCAGCTGGTGCCGGGGGACACCCACGACTCGGTGGCGGCGCTGATGCGCGCCCGTGGCCTGGTCGACCTGCTCATCCCGCGCGGTGGCGCCTCGCTGATCCAGTCGGTCGTCGAGGGGTCGATCGTGCCCGTCATCGAGACCGGCGTCGGCAACGTCCACGTGTACGTCGACGCGGCCGCCGACCTCGACAAGGCGCTCGCGATCGTCGTCAACGCCAAGACCTCCCGCCCCTCGGTCTGCAACAGCGCCGAGTCTCTGCTGGTCCACGAGGCGGTAGCGGCGGAGTTCGTGCCCCGCGTCGTCAAGGCGCTGCAGGCCGAGGGCGTCGCGATCCACGGCGACGACGCCTTCGCCGGGATCGACGGCGTGGTGCCGGCCACCGAGGAGGACTTCGGGACCGAATACCTCTCGCTCGAGCTCGCCGCCGCCGTCGTACCCTCGCTGGAGGCGGCCGTCGAGCACATCCGGCGCTGGTCGAGCGGGCACACCGAGGCCATCGTGACCGAGGACCTCGCCGCCGCCCGGCGTTTCACGGCCGCCGTCGACGCCGCCGCCGTAATGGTCAACGCCTCGACCCGATTCACCGACGGCGGCGAGTTCGGCTTCGGCGCCGAGATCGGCATCTCCACCCAGAAGCTCCACGCCCGCGGCCCGATGGGGCTCCCCGAGCTCACCTCCACCAAGTACGTCGTAACGGGCGATGGCCACATCAGATAGCGCTGCTTGTAAGGTGTCCCCATGCTGAACACGCTGGTCCTGACCGCGGCCGAGGCCGCCGAGCACCACGAGAAGGTCAACCACTGGATCATCGGCGCCGTCGCCCTAGGCATCCTCTTCGGGCTGATGGGGATGCTGCTCGCCTTCGCCGGTGGCCGCGAGCACTCCTGACCGACTTCTCGCTCGCATGACGGACCAGCCGCGCCGCCGGGTTGGCGTGATGGGCGGGACGTTCGACCCCATCCACCACGGCCACCTGGTCGCGGCCTCAGAGGTACAGGGCGTCTTCGGCCTCGACGAGGTCATCTTCGTGCCCACAGGCGACCCCTGGCAGAAGTCCGACCGCGAGGTCTCGCCGGCCGAGCACCGCTACCTGATGGCGGTCATCGCGACCGCCGCCAACCCGCGCTTCACCGTCAGCCGGGTCGACATCGACCGCAGCGGGCCGACGTACACCATCGACACGCTGCGTGACCTGCACACCTCCTTGCCCGAGGACGACCTGTTCTTCATCACCGGCGCCGACGCGCTGGCCGAGATCTTCACCTGGCGAGACGCAGACCAGCTCTTCGACCTCGCCCAGTTCGTGGGCTGTACTCGACCCGGGTACACGATGGACGACGGTGTCCTCGCCCGGATCCCCACCGACCGGGTGACCATGCTCGAGATCCCGGCTCTGGCGATCTCCTCCACCGACTGCCGCGAGCGGCACCGGCGGGGCGAGCCGGTCTGGTACCTCGTGCCGGACGGCGTCGTGCAGTACATCGGCAAACACGATCTCTACCCCGCGAAAGAGCCCTTCTGAGAATGAGTGCAGCATGACGGCCACCGAACACGCCATCGCGCTCGTCGAGACCGCCGCCCGGGCGGCCTCCGACAAGCTGGCTCAGCAGATCATCGCCTTCGACGTCAGCGACCAGCTGGCGATCACCGACGCCTTCCTGCTCTGCTCGGCCTCCAACGACCGTCAGGTGCGCGCCATCGTGGACGAGATCGAGCAGAGGCTGCGCGACCTCGGCGAGAAGCCGATCCGCCGCGAGGGGGAGCGCGACGGCCGCTGGGTGCTGATCGACTACGGCGACCTGGTGGTGCACGTGCAGCACGAGGAGGAGCGGCAGTTCTACGCGCTGGAGCGGCTCTGGCGCGACTGCCCGGTCATCGCGCTGCCCGCCGACGTCACCCCACACCAGCGATGAGGCGGCTGCTGCTGGTCCGGCACGGTCAGACCGACTGGAACCGGCAGGGCCGGGTGCAGGGACACCTCGACGCGCCTCTCAACGACACCGGCCGCGCCCAGGCGGCGGCGGTCGCCGTCGCCCTGGCCGGCTTCGCGCCCACGCTGGTGTGGTCCTCCGACCTCTCCCGCGCCGCGGAGACCGCCTCCCACATCGCCGGCGCCGCCGGGGTCGAGGTGACCCTCGACCAGCGGCTGCGGGAACGCTCCTGGGGCGAGGCCGAGGGGTTGACGGGGGAGGAGTTCCAAGCCCGGCACCCGGGCTACTCCGCCACCGACCGGCCCGCGGAGCTCGACGTCCTCCCCGGGATGGAGCCGATCGCCGTCGTACGCGCCCGGATGGTGGCCGCCCTCACCGACTTCCTCGAGCTCGTCCCGGCCGGCGGCTGCGGCGTCGCCGTCAGCCACGGCGGCGCCTGCAAGGCCGGCGTTCTCGGCCTGATGGGCTGGCCCGATGCCGGAGACGCCGTCCTCGCCGGCCTGGACAACTGCGGCTGGGCCGAGCTCCACCGCGAGGCCGGCCGCCCCCTCCGGCTGATCTCCTACAACCGCACCGCCCCGATTTCATGATGCTCGCGGGGGTCCTGTAATGTTCTCCGCGTTGCCCGGGCTGATCATCCGGGACAACCCCAATGGGGCTGTGGCGCAGCTGGTAGCGCATCTGCATGGCATGCAGAGGGTCAGGGGTTCGAGTCCCCTCAGCTCCACCCTGGTCGCCTTAGTAGAACCGGCGACATGCGAAACATCCGTTGGCGCGAGAGTGGCGAACGGTTCGGCGAGTACCGCGTCGGGCTGTTCGTCCTCCTCGCCGATGTAGATGCGCTCGAAGAACGCCTGGTTGGCGAGGCGCTTGCCGTTGTCGTCGGACTGCTGGTACGTCTGAGAGCAGCGGGTGAGCAGGCGCATCGCGGTGGCGATGTGCTTGCGGTGCCCGGTGTGTTCCTCGTGCTCGCTGTCGAGTTTGCGGTCGATCTCGGCAAGGCCGGTGCGGATGCGGTCTTGGTGGCGTTTGAGGGTCTCGAGGTCGATGGCGTCGGCGAAGTGCGCGGCGAGGAGCTTGTCGGACTCGTCGTGGAGGCGTTTGCGGTTCGCGGTGAGCTCGGCGAGTTCTTGGGACTGGGACGCGAGGCGCTCATCGAACGCCGCGTCGACTTGGGCGGCGAGGTCGTTGTAGGTCTCCTCGCTGATCCCGATCCGCTGGTAGCAGGCGGTGACGAGGTCTTCGGCGACGCCGACGGGAACAGCCTTGCGGTTGCAGTTGGTGGTCTTGCGGGCTCGACCTGTGCAGACGTAGTACGCGTACTGCACGCCGGTGTGGCTCTTGGCGAACGCGAACTGGAGCCGGGAGTGGCAGGCGGCGCAGTACAGGGTGCCTTTGAGGTAGTGCTCGTGCCTGCGGTAGCGGACCTCGGCGCTGGCGCGTGAGGACAGCAGCCGTTGCACCTGTTCCCAGGTTTCGGTGCTGATGAGGGGTTCGTGGCTGCCGGGATGGATGGCACCGTTGTAGCGGATCTGCCCGATGTAGTAGGGGTTGCGGAGCAGTTTGAAGAACCCGGACAGGCTCACCGGTTTCGCTGGCTTTCGAGGGGACGGGACGGTGGTGAGCCCGCGGGCGGTGATGTCGGTCAGCACCCGTTCGACGGATGTGTCGCCGGTGGCGTAGGTCTCGAAGGCCCAGCGGATCAGGTGTGCCCGTTCGGGGTCGATGTCGACGGTGCGGTACTCGCGTCCCTCCGGGGTGTGTGCCCGGATGTTGAGGTAGCCCAGTGGTGCTTTGCTGGGGGTTCCGCCGGTCGCGATCTTCTGAGTGAGACCTTTGGTGACCTCCGCGGCGAGGTTGCGGGAGTGGTATTCGGCGATCGTGGCCATCACCCCGTGTACGAGCGCACCGGAGGGAGTCTCGTCGATGCTCTCGCTGCAGGAGACGAGGATGACGCCGGCCTGGGTGAGGGCGTGCTGGATCGTCACGTCCACGAACCGGTCGCGGCGGCCCCAACGGCTTGTCCTGGGTGTAGGCACGCAGCACACCGGAGATGGTGTCCAACGCGCGGGCATCGTTGCGTTCCTTCGGGAACGCGGCCGACACCCGGCCTGGGGACGTCAGCTCGGAGGGCGCGACCACGAGGACGTACTCGCGGTCGTTGTAGTCGAACGCCCGGTACACGCCTTCGGCCAGGTGCTGCACGGCGTCGACCGCGTCGCCGTCGAACACCATCCGGCCGCTGTGCGGTTGGTCGGGGTCGGCCGGCAAGTCCACCCTGCTGCACATCATGGGCACTCTGGATCAGCCGACCAGCGGCGTGGTGCGCATCGACGGAGTCGACGCAGCACAGCTCGATGATCGCGAGGTCTCCAGCCTCCGCGCCCACAAGATCGGGTTCGTCTTCCAGCAGTTCTTCCTCGCCGAGCACGCCACCGTCCGCGAGAACGTCGCCGACGGGCTGCTCTACGCCGGGGTTCCCGCAACCGAACGATTCCAGCTCGCAGACCGGGCGCTCGAGCGGGTCGGCCTCGCGGACCGTGCAGGCTTCACTCCCGGCAACCTGTCCGGTGGCCAGCGACAGCGCGTGGCGATTGCTCGCGCCATCGTCGGACAGCCGGCAGTAGTCCTTGCCGACGAGCCCACTGGAAGCCTCGACAGCACCACCGGCGCGTCGATCATGGGGCTCCTCGGCGAGCTGAATGCCCTCGGAACGACCATCGTCATGATCACCCACGACACGGCCCTGGCCGACCAACTGCCACGCCGAGTGCGCCTGCTCGACGGCCAGATTGTCTCCGACAGCGACCACCAGGAGCACGAATGAGCGCCAGGACTGGACGACTCCGGTTCACGGACGCGCTCAGGGTGGCCAGCGTCGGATTGCGCGCCCGGCGCATGCGCGCCGCCCTCTCGGCATTGGGGATCGCCATCGGCACCGCCGCCATCGTCGGCGTCCTCGGGCTCTCGGCCTCATCGCAAGCCGGCCTGCTGGCCGAGATCGACCGACTCGGAACCAACATGCTCACCGTCGAGGCCGGACAGAGTCTCGCCGGCGGCCCCGCGGTGCTTCCGAACGCAGCCCCCGCGATGATCGGCCACCTCGCAGGCGTCGAGCAGGCCACTGACACCTCTGTGGTGACGACAGCGGGCGTCTACCGCAACGCGATGATCCCGGCGGCGAACACCGGAGGCCTCCAGGTCCAAGCAGCCAGCGTGAACCTCCTGGCCGTGCTCGGCACCGATGTCGGGCAAGGCGAATGGCTCGACGAGGCCACAGCGAAACTGCCCGTCGTCGTCTTAGGAGCCGCCGCTGCCCAGCGCCTCGGCATCGACCGAGTCGACCTGGGAGCACGGGTCTGGCTCGGCGGGATGTGGTTCGACGTCGTCGGCATCCTTGAGCAATCCTCGTTGGCGCCGGAGGTCGACAACAGCGCGATCGTCGGATACTCGGCTGCGCAGACATACCTGGGTCACGTCAGTGTCAACCGCGGAGTGCGGGAGACCGGCTCGCCCACCTCGATCTACGTGCGCACCACAACCGGTCACGAGGTCGAAGTCCAGGAACTCCTCGCAAGAACCGCCAATCCCGAGGCACCCGTTGAAGTCAACGTCAGCAAGCCGTCGGATGCCCTCACCGCGCGCGCCGCCGCCGCGCGCGCATTCGACAGCCTGTTCCTCGGCCTCGGAGCCGTCGCTTTGATCGTCGGTGCAGTCGGTGTCGCCAACATCATGATCATCGCCGTCCTCGAACGCCGCTCCGAGATCGGCCTTCGCCGCGCCCTCGGCGCCACGAAGGCGCAGATCCGGACACAGTTCCTCACCGAGTCGATCCTGTTGGTGATCATCGGCGGCGTCGTCGGCGTGCTGACCGGAGTCGCGGCGACGGCCGTCTACGCCGCCTCGAGAGGCTGGACCATCGTCATCCCCGCGCAGGCGTGGGTCGGGGGTATCGGGTGCGCGATCCTCATCGGCGCGCTCGCAGGCATCGTGCCGGCCATCAGGGCCTCGCGGATGCCGCCCACCGTGGCACTCCGAACCGTGTGAGCCGCGAGGTTCTTACCTTCGTCAGTGGCGACAGCGCGCTAGGCGCAGAGAGCATTGAGGAGTGATCTCTTTCGACGCGGTGACGAAGCGCTACGGCTCGAAGACGGCCCTGGACGCACTGTCCGTGCAGGTGCGCAGCGGCCACGTGACAGGACTACTCGGCCCGAACGGTGCCGGCAAATCGACCGCGATGCGGCTGCTGCTGGGATTGGACCGTCCGACACACGGCAGCGTGACGATCGACGGGACACCCTACGCGCGGCTGCGTCATCCGCTGCACACGGTCGGCGCCCACCTGGACGCGCGGTCCTATCACCCGAGACGCAGCGCGCAGGCGCACCTTCTCGGATTGGCCCGATACGCCGGGATCCCCGCACGGCGTGTCAGCGACGTCGTCGACCTCGTCGGGCTGGGATCTGTCGCGCGGCGGCGGGCCGGGAACTTCTCCCTCGGGATGGGCCAGCGACTGGGCATTGCCGCAGCGCTGCTGGGCAATCCCGAAGTGCTCGTCCTCGATGAGCCGATGAACGGGCTCGACGTCGACGGTGTCCGTTGGATCAGGTCGCTGGTGAAGTCGTTCGCCTCCGAGGGGCGAACCGTGCTGGTTTCCAGCCACCTCATGGCGGAGATGCACCAGACCGTCGATCGCGTGATCGTCCTCGGCAAGGGTCGTCTCCTCGCCGACTGCAGCACCGACGAGCTGGTCACCTCGGCCGCGGATGTCATCCTCCTGCGCACACCGGACGCGGGCGCCGTCCCCGCGCTCGTGCAGGCCCTCGAGCGATCGGGAATGTCGGTCGAGCAGACCGCGCAGGGAGAGTTCGCCATCACGGGCGGAACCGCGAAGGCCATCGGTGACGCAGCGTTCGACCAGGGGGTGCGTGTGCACTCTCTGTCCGCCACCCCCGCGACGTTGGAAGACGGCTACCTGCGCCTGGTGGAGGACGAGTTCGAGTTCCAGATGCCGGGAGAATTGGCAGGGGGTGACCCGCGATGATCGGTGCGTTGCGCGCGGAGTGGGGGAAGACGTTCTCCCTCCTCTCACCCATCCTGTGCCTGGCCGCCACCCTGATCACCGTGGTGGTCACCGCGCTCTCGCTCGGCAACGACTTCGTGCGCGGGCTCGACATCGGCGAGCAACCGGCGGGAGCGACAGCGAACGTGGTCGACGTGCTCGGGCCCGCGGTGCAGTTCGGCATTCTCACGTTCGCCGCGTTCGCGATGGTCACGATCACCGCGGAGTACTCCAGCGGCAGCATCCATTCAACGTTCCAGGCACAGCCTCGACGCGCGCTCGTCCTCGCGGGCAAGAGCGTGATCGGCGTTGCCATCGGCCTGCTGAGCGGCACGATCGTCGGGGCACTGGGGCTGGCCGCCGGGCTGTTCGCGCTCGAGGGACACGCTGCCGCCCTGAGAGAGCCAGGGGCCGTCACGGCGCTGCGCGTGGGCGTGCTGTTCGCCGTCGCAGCCATCCTGGTGATCGCGATCGGCGTTATCGTCCGCAGCGCCGTCGGCACCCTCGCGGCCAGCCTCGTCCTGCTGGTCGGGATGCTGGCACTGCCCCCCTCGGTGAGCGTCTGGACGCCCGCCGGAGGCGCCGCCGCGTTCGTCACCGCCGACCACACCGACTACCCATCGTTCGTCGGCATACTGGTCGTGGCTGCATGGGCGGCCGCGGCATACGTGATCGCGTCCGTGCTGCTGCAGCGCCGGGATGCGTGACCCCGAACGAACCCGTAGTGAGAATGGAATGAGCCGACACCTGCCCCGACGCGCCGCGAGCACCGTGGCGGTTGTGGCGTGCGCCGTGGCCGAGGTGGCGCTCTTGGGCTGCTGGGCCGTCACCCGCTCGACCGTGGTCTTTCTGCTGCTGCAGCTCGTCCTGATCGTCGCGGTGTGGCTCGGAGTGATGATCGCCCGCCATCGACGCTACCGGCACGAGTACGAGGAAGCGATCGCCGCGAATGCGGTGCTCGCCGACCGTGCCCGACTCGCGGACGAGATGCACGACGCCCTCGGTCACGACCTGAGCCTGATCGCACTGAAGGCCGGGAGTCTGCAAGTCCGCGCCGACGGTTCCGCGCGGGAGCTGGCCGCCGGGATCCGGCGAGACGTCGAACTCGCCGTCGAGAAGCTCCGCAGGGCGCTCGACGACACACGCAGCACCGATGCGCCCGAGCCCATCGACGCGACGATCAGGAGACTAACCGCGGCGGGAGTGTCGATCACTCGCACGGGACACGTGCCCCAGGGACTCCCGCTGGAGATCGAGCTCGCGGCCTCCCAGCTGGTTCGTGAAGGACTGACCAACGCGCTCAGACACGCACCGGGCACGCCGATCGGCATCACATACCGCACGACGCCTCTCGACATCGAGATCGAAATCCACAACCCCATGCCCGACGCCCCTGACCGTGAAGCGCGAAGCCCGACACCGGGAACGGGCCTCGACCGCATCCGTCGCCGACTCGCACTGCACGCCGGCGTCCTCCACGTCACAGAGGACGCCGGCGGGTTCACGATCAGCGGACGTCTTCCCAAACGCGTACAGCCCGGATCCCCCCGCGACTCCGCGCGGCGCACGCCTCCGTGGCACCAAACCATCCGCTCAGCACTCCTCCCGGTGGCCGTGACCGTGGTGATCGTGCTGGGCTTCTACGCCTGGGCTGTTCATGATTCCGTTGCGGAAGAGGACAGCTTCGCCCAGCTTCAGCTCGACATGTCCCATCCCGAGGCCACGCGGATTCTCCCCGCCCGTCAGGCTCCCGTCCGGCTCGTCCCGTCACCACCGCGCGAGCCCGCATGGGTCTGCCAGTACTACACCGACGGCAACTTCCCGCTTGGCCTGGCCGTGTTCGAAGTGTGCTTCGATGATGGCTCCATCGTGCGGCTCACCGATCTGCGGACATCACCATGGCTGTGATCCGGGTGCTCCTCGCTGACGACGACGCGGAGGTCCGCGCCACATACCGGTCGATCCTGGAGTCCGACCCGATGATGCATGTCATCCGCGCGGAGGCCGCAAACGGACGAGAAGCGATCACCAAGACGCTCGATGAGAAGCCGGACGTCGTCATCATGGACATCCGGATGCCCGAGCTCGACGGGCTCGTCGCTCTCGAGCGCATTCGCCACGTGCGGCCCGAGCAGGCAGTGCTGATCGTCACCACCTTCGGCGATGCTGACTATGTCGCTCGCGCGGTGAGCCTCGGAGCCAACGGGTTCCTCACGAAGGCAGGCGATCCCTACGACCTTCTCCGGGGCGTCAAGGCCGCAGCGGTCGGCGGAGCCGCATTGTCGCCCGCCATCGCCGCTCACCTCATCGAAGTGCTCCGCGCAAGCACGCAACAGCCCGCGCAACGCACCATCGCCACCGCAGATCTCACCGCGCGCGAACGCGAGGTGCTGTCACTTCTCGCCCGCGGGAAGTCCAACGCCGAGATCGCCGCCAAGCTGTTCCTCGTGGAGGGGACCGTCAAGGGCTACGTGAGCGGGATCTTCACCCGCCTCGGCGTCCGTAACCGCGTCGAAGCGGCGGTCAAGGCCCACGAAGCAGGAATCGTCTGATCAGGGCGGCCGGTGGCGTTGAGCGGGGCGACGGAGCAAACCGAGGCCGACCTGTCCTCATCACACCGCCGACGCAGCTACAGCGAATGGAGCACGCTCCGCGCCAGTTATCTTCGTAGTCGGTAGGCAACCACTCTCCGCGGGCGTACCTGCTGGGTGTGACGGTCTCGATCCGGGTGATGACGGCTGGGCAGGGCTACCGGTACCTGCTCAATAGCGTTGTCGTCGGGGATGGTGATCGAGACGCGGCGACCGCTCTGACGAGGTACTACGAGCAGTCAGGCACGCCTCCGGGTCGCTGGTGCGGGTCCGGTCTGGATGGCCTCGGTGAGCCGATCGCTCTGGCCTCGGAGGTCTCCGAGCAGCAGCTGAAGCGCCTGCTCGGTCACGGGCAGGATCCCAACACGGGCGAGCCGTTGGGCCGCCCGTTCCGCACATTCACGCCCGAGGCCGAGCGGGTGCAGAAGCGGGTCGATGACCTGCCCGAGTCGCTCACCTCGGATGAGCTCACAGCGGAGAAGGAGCGGATCGCTGCGGAGGAAGCCGCGAAGCCGACCGTGGCACCGGTCGCGGGGTTCGACTTGACGTTCAGCGTGCCCAAATCGGTGTCGACGTTGTGGGCGGTCTCGGATGCGGGCACGCAGACGTTGATTGCTCAGGCCCATCATGCGGCGATGCAGGATGTGTTGGCGTTGATCGAGCGGGATGTAGCGATGACTCGGATCGGCGCGAAGGGCCCACGGGGTGCGGTCGCGCAAGTCGAGATACGCGGGCTGATTGCTACGGCCTACGACCACTACGACAGCCGGAGCTCAGATCCGCAGCTGCATACCCACCTGGTCGTGGCGAACCGCGTTCAGGCAGTTCGGGACGGGAAGTGGCGCACCCTGGACTCCCGCGCCCTGCACAACGCGGTGACCGGCCTGTCGGAGCACTACAACGCGGTGCTGTCCGATCATCTCGCCCAGCTAGTGGGCACGCGGTGGGAGACGCGGGAGCGTGGCCCGGGCCGGTCGACGGCGTGGGAGGTCGCTGGCGTGCCGCAGACCCTGATGGACGAGTTCTCCTCCCGCACCCGCGACATCGAACAGGCCAAGGACCGCCTCGTCGACGAGTACGTCGCCAAGCACGGCCGGCAGCCGTCCAAGAAGGTGCTCTGGCAGATCCGCCAACAGGCCACCCTGGAGACCCGCCCCGCAAAGGTGAACCACTCCCTGGCGGATCTGACCATGCGGTGGCGGGAACGGGCCGCCGCGATGCTTGACACGGACCCGGTGGCCTAGGCACAGCAGATGATCGCCGCGTCGGAGACGGAGCCGTTGCTGCGCGCCGATGACCTCCCCACTGAGACGATCGCCGAGCTCGCCGAGGTTGTGGTGGCTTTGGTCGCGGACCGCCGCTCGACGTGGCGACGGTGGAACCTGCACGCGGAGGCCGTCAGGCAGTCGATGCCGTGGCGGTTCGCCTCGACGGAGGACCGTGACGCGATCGTCGGGATGATCACCGACGCCGCCGAACACGCCAGCCTCGCATTGACCCCGCCGGAGTGGGCGTCGACGCCAGAGCGGTTCTTGCGCTCGGACGGGTCAAGCGCATTCCGGCCCCGGAACGCGACGGTGTACTCCTCGGCCGACATCCTCGTCGCCGAGGACCGCCTGCTCGCCGCGTCCAGTAACCGTGACGCACCCACCGTCGAGTTGCACCGGATCGAGGACGCCGCCCGGACCCCAGCGCGGCCGGGCGGGCCGGTGCTGTCGGCAGACCAAGAGGATGCGATCTCCCGCATCGCCGTGTCCGGGCGGGCATTGGACGTCCTGGTCGGACCCGCCGGCTCCGGCAAGACCGCGACCATGAGCGCCCTGCGCCGGGCATGGGAGGACGAGCACGGCCCCGGCAGCGTCGTCGGACTCGCACCCTCCGCGGCAGCCGCAGCTGTCTTGGCGGAGGATCTGTCGGTCCAGACCGAGAACACCGCCAAGTGGCTCTTCGAACACCGAGAGGGCCGCTGGAACCTGCAGGCCGGGCAGCTCATCATCGTCGACGAAGCCTCCCTGGCCGGCACCCTCGCCCTGGACCAGATCACCGCGCACGCCCGTGAGGTCGGGGCGAAGGTGCTGCTGGTCGGCGACCAGCAGCAGCTCTCGGCGGTGGATGCGGGTGGGGCGTTCGGGTTGATCGTGCGGGACCGGCCCGACAGCCCGCGCCTGTCCGAGCTGCACCGCTTCCGGAACGAGTGGGAAAAGCAAGCATCCCTCGGGCTGCGGCTCGGCGACACCACCGCGATCGACGACTACATCGGTCACGACCGTGTCCACGACGGCGTCTACGAGGCGATCCTCGAACGCGCCTACCAGGCATGGCGCTCCGACCAAGACGCGGGCAAGTCGACGCTGCTGATCGCTGAGACCATCGACACCGTCTCCGCCCTCAACGCCCGGGCCCGCACCGACCGGATCGCCGTCGGCGACGTCGCCGACGAGCCTGGTGTGACCCTGCACGACGGGAACCACGCCTCGACCGGGGACGTGGTGGTGACCCGCCGCCACGACCGCCGGCTCTCCCTCGGTCGCGGCTGGGTGAAGAACGGTGACCGGTGGATCGTCACCAAGACCCGCGACGACGGATCGGTCACCGTCCGGCGGGAGCATTCCCGGTGGCGCACCAGGATCACCCTGCCCGCCGAGTACGTCACCAGCGATCTCGAGCTCGCCTACGCGACCACCGCGCACAGGGCGCAAGGCTCGACCGTCGACACGGCGCATGCGATCGTGCATTCCCCGCAGATGACCCGCGAGAGCCTGTATGTGTCGATGACCCGAGGACGGGATGCGAACTACGTCTACGTCGCTACCGGCCAGGCGCACTTGGAGCAGCACCAGTTCCGCGATGATCTGGCGATGACGGCCCGCTCGGTGCTGTACGGGATCCTGCAGCACAGCGGCACCGAGATCTCCGCGCACGAGACGATCTTCCAAGAGCAGGAGGACGCCTCCTCGGTCGCGCAGCTCGCCGCCGAATACGAGACGATCGCCGTCGAAGCCCAAGCCCTCCGCTGGGTCACCATCCTCACCGATGCCGGCCTCACCACCGCTCAACTTGACACCCTCCTTGATGCGGAGTCCTTCGGTGTGCTCTCCGCCGAGCTCCGCCGTCTCGAAGCCGCCGGGCACCAGGTCGACCAGCTCCTCGCCGCGGTGACCAGGGCCGGGCGACTGGATGATGTCGAGGACATCGGCTCCCTGCTGCGTTACCGGGTTACGCGCCTGGCGGAGCGGTACCAGCCGACACCGCCTCCCCGGCCGCGGCTGATCGCCGGACTGATCCCGCGCGCCGAGGGCACCATGAACCCCGACGATCACCTCGCGCTCACCGAACGCGAGGCGCTGATCGAGCAGCGTGCTCAGGCTGTCCTCGACCGTGCCCGCACCGAGCAGCAGCCCTGGCTGACCGGGCTACCCGAACCACACGATCCCGCCTATACAGAGGCGCTGCGGGTGATCGCCGCCTACCGGGACCGGTGGCAGATCACCTCCCGCAGCCCGCTCGGCCCGGCCCCGGACAACGACGCGCAGCGCCTGGACCACGAGCGCGCCAAAGCCCACCTTGATCTGCTCCACGCGAGTATTGACGAAACCGCGTCCGCTCTACAGTCAGGCAGGGGCACTGGTCGCGATGCTCCGATACTCTGAACACTCGCGACGCTACTGCACACTCATTCTTCTCAGAGTGTGCAGTAGGGGTATGATGGGGGCATGTCGATGCAGAGCCTGACGATCACTCCGGAGGATGTCCGCGCCTCCACCGGGAGTACCGGAGCGCGTCCGCAATGGTTGGACGCGGTAGCCGAGTACGTGCAGCGCGCCGCCGCAGACGGAGAACAGGTCACCCTGACGGCAAAGCGGCGGATGATGACCCCGGCGCAAGTCGCCGACGCGATCGGGGTATCCCGCTCGACCATCTCTCGGAAGATCACCGCGGGAGAACTTCGTGTGGTGAAGGTCGGGAACCGCAACCGGATCCCGCATGAGGAGTTCGAACGGTTCTGGCGCGCCGCGATGGGCGACGTCATCGACCTCACGCGTGACGACATCAGGGCCGACCTGTTCGGTGATCGATAGCCCGACCCGCGTCTTCCTCGACGCGAACATCCTTGCCAAGCCCGTCACTCGTACCCTGCTGATGGTTGGCGGGCCGCTGAGCGGCTTCCGTGCTGTGTGGAGCAGGGCCACCGAGGAAGAGGCCGGTCGGCACATGGGCCCGCGCGCGGTCTCACCCGCCGAGGTACGTCGCCGGTTCGGCGGCACTCTCAGCCCGACCGGCGACATCAGCGGCCGATTCACCAGCACCTCGCTGACGGATCGGCAGATCCTCGCTGACGCCGAAGCCGCGGGTGCCGGGTTCCTCGTCACTGAGGATGTGGACGACTTCGCCGAGACGGACCTCGTCTCGGTCGGGATCTCCGCGGTGAACCCCGACGTGTTCCTCGCTGCTCGGCTGACCAGGGCCGCATACGCGATGGTGATTGATCTGTTCGTCGAGCGCCAGGTTGCGCCGCCGACAACGCCGGCGGAGTTTCACTCCGCGATCGCCCGGCAGCATCCACTACTGTTCGCTGCCCACGCTGACCTCTACGACGTCACCCCAACACCCAGCCCCCACCCGCCTCCCGCGATCACGTTCCGTGGGCCTCGCCCCCTCGACAGCGACTGATCTGCGACCCTCGGCAGCATCCACCGATTGCTCGGTTTTATCGGCCCAGGTGAGTGCGTTGCCGTTGAGTTCGGGGTCGACCAAGACCTCGTATGCGCGGGTGTGCACGGGCCGGAGGGTGTTGTCCTCGTCGATGTAAATCTTGGTGAAAAGCGCCTGGTTGCACAGTCGGCGGTTGGTGTCGTCGCAGCGGGTGTAGATCGCGGAGCAGTTCTCTAGCAGGTCGAGTGCCTCATCGAGGTGCTTGCGGGCATCGGCGTAGTCGCGGTGCTGGGCGTCGAGCTGGTGGGTGATCTGGTCGAGTTCGGTTGAGATGCGGTCCTGTTCGCTCTTGAGGACGTTGAGTGGGACGGCTCCGGCGTAGTGCGCTCGCATCAGGGTTTTCTGCTCGTGCTCCAACTCGTCTCGACGGCGGGTGAGTTCCTTGAGGTTCGCGGTCTCGGTCGCCATGAGGTGGTCGAACTCGTGGTGGAGCATTCCGGCTAGTGCTTCGCGGCGGGTCGCGGTGATCTGCACGCGGTCGTAGTAGGTCTCGACCAGGTGCTCGACGTCGCTGATGAGGATCGACTGGCGGGTGCAGTCGGTGCGCTTGGAGTGCCGTCCGGAGCAGACGAAGTAGGGGTATATGTTTCCGGTCTTGTTCTTGGCGTTGGAGACCACAAGCCGTGATCCGCAGGCACCGGAGCCACGCTCGATGGTGTGCCGGGCGACAAGGACTTCCTGTGTGTTGGTCGTTGCCGTCCACGCCCATGCAGCGAGCAAGCCACCCAGCAAGACGGCAGCGATGGCGACGAGGACAAGTGCCGGGCGTCGGCGGAGTTTCGGTGGCGGCACAAGTTGGCTGGCGGCGGGACTCGACTCGGGGTCGAGAGTCCTGTCGTCTCGGGTGGCTGTCCTGCTCATACCTCGCTGCCTTCCTCTACCGGTTACCGCACGAGCACCTGCGCTTCGCCAATGGCGATCTGGGCCTCCCGGACGAGTCCGTTCAGCCGGATGGTCCCCGTCTGGCCTGCGCCCTCCCACTCGATGACCCAGTCCGACGTCGCCGTGACCGTGAACTTGTGGCCGGGCTTTGAGGAACTGGACTTGGTGTAGAGGTGGCCACAGTCGGGAGACTTCTTGTTGCAGAACGCCGCCTTGTACGGCGTGCCAGCGCTCGCACAGGTGACCTTGGTGCCATCACCCATATCCCAGGTGATCTTGTGGACCCACGCCCTTGCCGTGACGGTGATGCCGCCAGCGCTCGCCGACGCGGTGATCGGGCCCCAGGTGTGCTCACTCGGATTGGCTGCCCACATCCAGATCGGCATCCCGACGAGGCCGACCCTGCCGTCCTCAGCCTTGGGCGCGATACCGATGTTGATCGCGGTGAGCTTCATGTCGTCGATCGCAAGCTGGGCCACCTCACGCGGCGTTGGGCCAGTGCCCGAGTTCGGGGGCGGGTCGGCCGACCAGATATGGATCAGGAGGTGAGTTTGCGGCTGGTAGCAGTGGTAGACCGCGCCGTCGCCGGGTTCATGGCTCTGCCAGCTCGGATGTCCAGCCGGCGGCTGAGGGACCAGCAACCGGATGTAGCAGCGGTATCCGTTGGACCAGTAGCCGTACTCGGAACTGCATGGGACGGGTCCCGGAGGTGGGTCGCTGATTCCTTGGGCACTGCCGTCCCAATAGCAGGCCGCCCCAGAGCCTGCGTCCTTCGGTCCATCATCCCCAGGGTCGCCTGGATCGCCCGGGTTGCCTGGAATCTCGACCCAGATCAGGCACTCGCCGGTGGCCGGGTCCGTCTGACCGCACACCGTGTCGGCGAACGCTGGCGATGACGCAACACCGAGTAGCCCGCTCGCGAGGGCTGCGACGGCGACTCCAAGGGTCAGGAACCGACGCACGGCTCTTTCTCCAAGTCAGAACCGCCAGACACTCGCCATCCGTCGGTGGCTACCGTCTCCCACGTCGGGTTCGTGACCGTGAAGCGCGTCCATCCGACATCCTTGCGCTCATCGGTCACGACCGACTTCCCGTCGCCATCAACGATGTCTACGCCGCTGACGTCCCAGCACACATCGACGACTGCTGTCGCAGGGGCATCGAGGCTGACCGATTCGACCTTGACTTCAACGAGATCCGTCTCACCGATTTGTCGGAGCCCGCCTTGTCGCTGAATCTTCAGGAGATTCTCCTGTGCGGTTAGCTGTGAGCTCGATGCGACGGCCTCCAGCTCCGTGCTGGACCGCTTGGCATCCTGACGAAGCTGGTCAACGGTGGCGAAGTACGCCGCAACAACCTCTGATGCCGCCCTCGACGCGATCTCGCTCTCCGATCGCGGAGTGGGGGAACTCGTGGTCGGGACCGGCGAACTAGACCCAAGGCCGTGAAGTTAGCGGTCGCGGGTGCCTGTCAACGATGTGGTCGGCGTGTCGTGGCTGGTGGGGCAACGGAGTCCGGGTAAGAGAGGCAACGACCAAGAAGCTTCTACTTCCCCGGGAGCTCC
>NZ_JASGDQ010000082.1:0-26887 GCF_047607185.1 Nocardioides sp.
GAGCAGTACGCCGTCGGGGCCCAGGTCATCCACGCCATCCCGGACCTGGTGGCCGCACCGCCGGGGATCGTGGTGCACCCGGTACGGCGTGGCGACCGGGTGCACCACGATCCCCGGCGGTGCGGCCACCAGGTCCGGGATGGCGTGGATGACCTGGGCCCCGACGGCGTACTGCTCCGCGCCCATCCGGCTGCGGTCCTCGACGTGCTTCTCCAGGTCGACGCTGATCTTGACGCCCGGGTGGCCGGTGATGGCGAGGCGCCACAGCGGTGGCTCGGCCGAGTCCAGGTGCGCGGTCTCGACGAACCAGTTGATCGTCATGGTCAGCCTCCGCTCACCGCCGACAATCGCGTGCCAGCGCCAGCGGGTGTGGCCGACGGTGCCCTTCGACACCACCCCGGCGGGCAGGGTGATGTCCGCGACCGCGGGGAGCAGGGTGTGCTCGGTCTCGATCCGGTCGATGGTCATGCCGAGCCGGAGTGCGACGGTGGCCAGCAGCTCGTCGTACATGCCGTTGAGCGCCTTGGTGGGACCCCAGTCGGGATCGTTGGGGTCGTGGGCGTCGAGTGCGGCGCCGAAGCCGAGCATGTCGAACAGGTAGTGCGGGTTGCGGATCTCCCGGGAGTCGGCGGCCTCGACGATCTCGAGGTTGTCGATGCGCAGGCACAGTCCCGAGGCGACCACGGCCAGTTGCTCGGCGATGAAGCCCGGGTTGAGGCCGGCGCCCATCAGGCTGACCCCGCCCTGGGCGCAGGCCGCTTCCAGCCGCTCCCGGCGGGCCGGGTCGTTCCAGGCCGGATAGCTGTAGGAGTTGAGGCTGATCACGTTCTTGCCCGACTCCAGTAGCCGCACGATCTCGTCGTCGTGTGCGCCGTACGGGCTCAGCCGGCCGGCGTGCACGACGACGTCCGCGTCGAGGGCCAGGATCGCCTCCGGGTCGGTGGTCGCCAGCACCCCGGTCGGGGGACGCTTGGCGAGCGTGCCGGCGTCGACGCCGGCCTTCTCCTCGTTGTAGACCAGCACGCCGGCGACCTCGGTCGAGGGATGGTCGATCAGGCAGCGGAGCACGGCGGTGCCCATCGCGCCGGTCGCCCACTGGACCACGCGGTAGGTCATGCGAGTCCCTCCACGACCACGGCCATCGAGACGCCGAGAGCGCCCGGGATGACCAGCAGGCCGTAGCCGCCGCCCTCGGCGCTGAGCCGCTCGATGGCGTTGGCGAGGATGATGCCGCCGCTGGCCCCGAGCGGGTGGCCGACGGAGACCGCGCCGCCGCGGGCGTTGACGATCTCGGGATCGAGGCCGAGCTCGCGGGTGAGCACCAGCGGGGTGACCGAGAAGGACTCGTTGACCTCGGCGACCTTGATGTCCGCGAGGCTGACGCCGGCCCGCTTCATGGCGGTCTGCGCCGCCACGACGGTGCCGTCCAGCCCGGGCGAGCGGACGGCGGCGTGCGCCCAGCCGGCGATGCGGGCGATCGGCGATCGGCCCAGCCGGCCCTCCGCCTCGCGGGAGCCGATGACCGCGGCCGAGGCGCCGTCGCACAGCTGCGGCGCCGAGCCGACCGTGTGGAGGCCGGCCGGCGGCCGGGTGAAGCCGGGGAACCGCTCCTCCACCCGGGCCCAGGACGGGTCCTCGCCGAAGAGCGGCGGCAGCGCTGCCAGCGACTCCATCGTGGTGTCGGCGCGGGCGCCCTCGTCGTGATCGAGGACGACCTCGCCGTCGCGGGTGATCGGGACCAGCCGCTCCCAGCTGGCCGCGGCCGAGCGGTGGTGGGAACGCACCGCGAAGGCGTCGAGCTCCTCGCGGGTCAGGCCGTACTTCGCCGCGGTGTAGTCGGCCGAGACGCCGATCGTGACGAAGCCGGTGGTCGCGCCGATCTGCTCCTCGTAGGCGAAGGCGGGCTTGTCGGACATCATCGGCACCCGCGACATCGACTCCATGCCGCCGGCGACCACGACGTCGAGCTCGCCGGAGCTCACCTGCGCGGCCGCGATCGAGAGCGCGTCGAGGCCGGAGCAGCACATCCGGTTGACCACGCTGCCGGGGATCTCGTCGGGCCAGCCGGCCTGCATGACGGCCACCCGGGCGGTGGCCGAGGCCTGCTCGCCGTACGTCGTGCTGATGCCGGTCACCACGTCCTGGACCGCCGCGGCCGGGATGTCGCGCGCGGTGAACTCGCGGAGCAGCTGGGCGAACAGCTCGTACGCCGGGAAGTCGGCCAGGGTGCCGCCGTCGCGCCGGACCCGTCCGCGCGGGGTGCGCAGCGACTCGTAGACGAAGGCTTCGTTCGTGGTGGCGGACATGCCGACCTCCTCGGACTCGGGGGTGAATGGATGTGCTTGGGCACGTTACTGCAACTAACAGAGTTACACTAGGAACCCCCACGCGGCGGGAGCCCTATGATTCGGGCAATGCCATCGCCCACCGCGCCGCCGCCCGCGGCGGAGCCCAACGCCCTCTCGATCGGGCTCGGCCTCCTCGGCGACGAGTGGACGCTCTTCCTGCTGCGCTATGCGCTGCGCGGGCTGACCCGCTACTCGGAGTTCTCCGCGCAGCTGCCGATCTCGCACGCGGTGCTCAGCGCCCGGCTGGACCAGCTCGCCTCCTCGGGCCTGATGGAGCGCCATCTCTACCAGGAGCGGCCCAAGCGCTACGAGTACGTCCTCACCCCGGCCGGCCGGGCGACCTGGCCGATCCTGGTCGCGATCTGGGGCTGGGAGCGGGCCTGGGTGAAGGAGCACGAGTACGCCACCCCGCCGATCCGCCATCTGGCCTGCGGCAACGAGATCAGCCCGGTGCTCACCTGCGAGGCCTGCCATCGGCCGGTAGCGGTGACCGACCTGGAGACCAACTGGGGCCCGTCGGGTGGCTGGCCCCGCTCGACCCCGAGCACCACCACGCGGCGGCGGTCGGGCAGTCGCGGCGTGGCCATCGAGCAGACCTTCTATCCCGACACCATGGCTGTCTTCGGCAACCGCTGGTCCGCGACGCTGGTCGGCGCGGCGATGCTCGGCATCAAGCGATTCACCGACTTCCAGGACGCCATCGGCGCCCCGCCGAGCCTGCTCGCCGGCCGGCTCTCGCTGCTGTGCGAGCGCGGCATCCTGGCGCAGCGCGAGCAGGAGGGGCGCTCGGACTGGACCGAGTACCGCCTCACCGAGAAGGGCCGCGCCTTCCACCCCGTGATCGCCATGCTGACCCGCTGGGCCGAGCACTGGTTCGGCAACCCGGAGAGCCCGGTGCTGGTCTCCACGCACGTCGCCTGCGGCCGGCGGTTCCAGGGCCGGCTCGGCTGCGACCACTGTCACGAGGAGCTCAAGGCCAGCACCATCGACATCTCGGAGACCTGACCCGGCTTGCACAGTCGCTTCGTTTAATGAAGTATCGCCGCCATGAGCGAAGCAGTCATCGTCGCAGCCGCCCGGACCCCCATCGGCCGTGCTCGCAAGGGGTCGCTGCGCGACGTACGCCCTGACGACCTCGGTGGCCTGGTGGTCCGCGAGGTGGTCGACCGAGCCGCGCCGCTCGACCCCGCGGACATCGAGGACGTCGTCGTCGGCTGTGCCGTGCCCGAGGGCCAGCAGGGCTTCGGCATCGCTCGCACCGTGGCGCTGCTCGCCGGACTCCCCGAGACCGTGCCCGGGCTGACCGTCACCCGGGCCTGCTCCTCGTCCCTGCAGTCGATCCGCTCCGCCGCCCACGCCATCCTGGCCGGCGAGGGCGAGGTGTTCGTCGCCGGTGGCGTCGAGAGCGTCTCCGCGGTGCCGATGCCGAGCGGGTACGACGCCCTCAACCCGCGCTTCACCGACCCCGGTCGCGAGGACTACGTCGACAACCTGTTCATCTCGATGCTGGAGACCGCCGAGAACGTGGCCGTCCGCTACGGCATCACCCGCGAGCGGATGGACGAGTACGCCTTGCTCTCCCAGCAGCGCGCGGTGGCCTCCCAGAACAACGGCTTCTTCGACCGCGAGATCGTGCCGGTGACCGCCCCGGACGGCACCCTCGTCACCGCCGACGACGGGCCGCGCCCGGGCACGACCCTCGACGGGCTGCGCCAACTCCAGCCGGTGATGCCCGATGGCCGGGTCACCGCCGGCAACGCCTGCCCGCTCAACGACGGCGCCGCCGCGGTCGTGGTGATGAGCGCCGACCGGGCGCGCGGCCTCGGACTCACCCCGCTGGCCCGCATCGTGGCCTCCGCCGTCTCCGGGCTGGAGCCGGAGTATATGGGTGTCGGGCCGATCGAGGCGGTGCGCAAGGTGCTCGCCCACACCGGCATGAGCATCGCCGACATCGACATCGTCGAGCTCAACGAGGCGTTCGCGGCCCAGGTGCTGGCCGTGGCCGACACCCTCGGCATCGACGTGGCCGAGCAGCTCAACCCGCACGGCGGCGCGATCGCCCTCGGCCACCCCTTCGGGATGACCGGCGCACGGATCATGACCACCCTGCTCAACGGCCTGCGCACCCGCGACCAGCAGTTCGGCATCGAGACGATGTGCGTTGGCGGCGGCATGGGCATGGCGATGCTGGTCGAACGGCTCTCCTGAGTGGGCGAGCGGTCCTGGGAGGTCCGGCTGGCCCGGGTGCCGGGCACCCGGGTCTCGGCCGACGACTTCGCGCTGTGCGACACACTCGCTCCTACCCCGGGTGATGGCGAGGTGCTGGTGCGCACCGCCGGGCTCGGCCTCAACGCCGGGCTCCGGCACCGGCTCGGCACCGGCCGCTCGACCACGCTCGGGCCGGCGCTCGACGTCGGCGACGTGCCGCGCAGCGACGGGGTCGGCACCGTGGCGGTCTCCTCCGATCCGGCGCTGCCGGTGGGCACGGTGGTGACCGGCCTGCTCCCCTGGGCCGGGCTGGCGGCGCTGCCGGCGGCCGGGCTGAGCGTGGTCGACGCGACGACTCCGCTGACCGAGCTGCTCACCCTGCGTGGACACGTCGGGCTGACGGCGTACGTCGCGCTGAGCCGTGCCGGCCTCCGGCCAGGCGAGACGGTGTGGTGCTCGGCGGCCGCCGGCGGCGTCGGCAGTTGCGCGGTCCAGCTGGCCCGGGCGATGGGGGCCCGGGTGCTGGCCAGCGCCGGCGGTCGGGAGCGGGTCGGCTTCCTGAGGGACGAGCTCGGCATCGAGTACGTCCTCGACCGCACCGGCGACCTCGGCGTACAGCTGGACGGGGCCGCGCCTGAGGGCATCGACGTCTACCTCGATCTCGTCGGCGGCGACCATCTCGCCGCCGCGCTCCCCCGGCTGCGCGACCGTGGCCGCGTCGTACTCCTCGGCCGGGTCGCCGGCGCGACCGAGATCCGGCTCGACCACGCCGCGATGATCCGGCGCCGGCTCGAGTTCGTCGGCGTCTCGGTCACCGACCACCCCGACGCCCTGCCCGAGTTGCACGCGCTGCTCGACGCCGCCACTCCCCCGCTACGGCCGGTCGCCACCGTCCATCACGGTCCGGCCGCCATTGCCCCCGCCTTCGCCGACCTGCTCCGGGGCGGCTCGCTGGGTCGTGGCATCGTCGACGTCACCTCGGGGTGAACCTCGCCGGCCTGCTCGTCGCGATGGCTGCCTACGCTGCGCCATCCTGTGCCGACGCTCCCACCGGCTGCGACCGACCGCGGCGGAGACAAGGCAGATCGTAGAAATGCCGAAAACCCCAGGCTGACCTGGGGTTTTCCTCTGTGGAGCGTATCGGACTCGAACCGACAACCCCCTGCTTGCAAAGCAGGTGCGCTACCAATTGCGCCAACGCCCCGGGGTGGGTCAGTCGTGGGCGGCGGGGGGCACCTGGTCGGTGGCCTCGGCCCACAGCGCGCGCTCGCTGTTGCTCTTGCCGAGCTGGCGCTTGGCCAAGACGGCAGCGCCGACGGCGAGTGCGAGCAGGACGAGCTTCTTCATGCTTCTCCTCCTTGTGAAAAACCCCGGTCCGCTGTTGCGTCCGGGGCTTGTCCGTGGGCCTAGGAGGACTTGAACCTCCGACCCCCACATTATCAGTGTGGTGCTCTAACCGTCTGAGCTATAGGCCCGGGTGGCCCGGCCGCCTACCGGGGTGGAAGCCCCCGGAGATGTTGGCCGAGCCGAAGAGGAAGACTACCCGAGCGGCCCGAGCGGCGACAAAACGCCGAGACGTCATGCGGACAGAGCAAGGGGTTGCTCTGTCCGCATGACGTCTGGGTTAGCGGTCCTCGGTCAGGGTGACGTCTATCCCGCCGACCAGGGCGGCGGCCATGTTGTAGAGGAACGCGGTCAGCGTCGCGACGGCGGTGAGCAGGACGATGTCGACCACCGAGACGATGATCGTGAAGCCCATCACCCGCGAGGTGCCGAGGTAGTCCTTGATGTCGAAGGTCAAGGCCTCGTCGCCGCCGACGATGTCTTGGACCGTGGAGTTGATCGAGTCCCAGACACCGGCAGCGCCGAGCACCGACCAGACGATGAAGACCGAGACCACGGTCACGATCGCCAGCGCGATGGAGAGCAGGAACGCGGTCTTCATCACCGACCACGGGTCGATCCGGGTCAGCCGGAGCCGGGCGCGACGCACCGGGCGGCCCTTGCGAGCGACGTCCTTGCTCTCGCCGGTGCGGCCGGACTCCACGGCCGTGGCCAGCTTCTCCTTCAGCTGCTGACCGAGGCCCGCCCGCTCGGCGGTGTCCGCCGTCGGAGGCGGGACGGGACGCTTGCGCACCCGAGTGGTGGTCTCGCGGTCACTCATCAGTCCTCCGTGGCTTCCTCAGACGGTACGACGTCGTCAGTGGCCTCGATTGTTGCATCCGACTCCACAGCAGCCGACTCGGCGCCGTCCTCGGCCACGTCGTCGACCGGGGCCTCGTCGTCGTCATCGCGCGCCTCGACGGAGCGGGCCACCACGGCCACCGAGTCGCGGCCCTTCGGGGACACGAACTTCACGCCCATGGTGGAGCGGCCCTTCGGCGCGAAGTCGGCGTCGATGGGGGAGCGGACCACCTGTCCGCTGGCCGTGATCGAGAGGATCTCGTCGCCCTCCTTGACGATGAAGGCGCCGACCAGCACGCCGCGCTTCTCGTCGGTGAGCTGCATCGCCTTGATGCCCAGTCCGCCACGGCCCTGCAGCCGGTACTCCGAGATCCGGGACCGCTTGGCGAAGCCGCCGTCGGTGATGGTGAAGACGTACTGCACGTCCTCCCCCGACTGCTCAGTCTCCTCCTTCGCCACATCGGCGGCGCGGATCACCGACATCGACAGCAGCGAGTCGTCGTTGCGGAACTCCATGCCCTTCACCCCGGAGGTGGCCCGGCCCATCGGCCGGAGCTGCTCGTCGTCGGCCCGGAACCGGATCGCCTGGCCCTTGCGGGAGACCAGCAGGATGTGGTCGTCGGGGTTGACCAGCTCGGCACCGACCAGCTCGTCGTCGTCATCACGGAAGTTGATGGCGATGACGCCGGCCTGGCGTGGGGAGTTGTAGTCGGCCAGCCGGGTCTTCTTCACCAGGCCGGAGCGGGTCGCGAGGACGAGGTACGGCGCCTGGTCGTAGTCGCGGATGGCCAGCACCTGGGCGATGGACTCGTCGGGCTGGAACGACAGCAGCCCGGCGACGTGACCGCCCTTCGCGTCGCGGGCGGCCTCGGGCAGGTTGTAGGCCTTGGTGCGGTAGACCCGGCCGGCGGTGGTGAAGAACAGCAGCCAGTGGTGGTTGGTGGTCGAGATGAAGTGCTCGACCACGTCCTCGCCGCGCAGCGTGGCGCCGCGGACACCCTTGCCGCCGCGCTTCTGGGTGCGGTACTGGTCGGCGCGGGTCCGCTTGGCGTAGCCGCCGCGGGTGATGGAGACGACCAGCTCCTCGTCGGGGATCAGGTCCTCCATGGAGAGGTCGCCGTCGGCGGCGATGATCTGCGAGCGCCGCTCGTCGCCGAACTTCTCGACGATGCCGTCGAGCTCCTCGATGACGATCGCCCGCTGCCGCTCGGGCTTGGCGAGGATGTCCTCCAGGTCGGCGATCTCGATCTCGATCTCGGCCAGGTCGTCGATGATCTTCTGGCGCTGCAGCGCGGCGAGCTGGCGCAGCTGCATCGCCAAGATGGCCTCGGCCTGGATCTCGTCGATGTCCAGCAGCCCGATCAGGCCCTGCCGCGCCTCGGCCACGTCGGGGGAGCGGCGGATCAGTGCGATGACCTCGTCGAGCATGTCCAGCGCCTTGACCAGACCGCGCAGGATGTGAGCCCGCTCCTCGGCCTTGCGGAGCCGGAACGCCGTACGACGTTGGATGACGTCGATCTGGTGAGCGACCCAGTTCGCGATGAACGCATCGATCGACAGCGTGCGCGGCACGCCGTCGACCAGCGCCAGCATGTTGGCGCTGAAGTTGGTCTGCAGCTCGGTGTGCTTGAGCAGGTTGTTGAGCACCACTCGGGCGACGGCGTCGCGCTTGAGCACGACCACCAGCCGCTGGCCGGCACGCGAGGAGGACTCGTCGCGGACCTCGGCGATGCCCTGCACCTTGCCGGAGTCGGCGAGCTCGGCCATCTTGATGGCGAGGTTGTCCGGGTTGACCATGTAGGGCAGCTCGGTGACGATCAGCGCGGTGCGACCCTTGATCTCGTCGATCTCGATGACGGCCCGCTGGGTGATCGAGCCGCGGCCGGTGCGGTAGGCCTGCTCGATGCCGCTGCGGCCGACGATGAGGGCGCCGTTGGGGAAGTCGGGGCCCTTGATCCGCTCGATGAGGGCGTCCTGCAGCTCCTCCTTGGTGGCGTCGGGGTGCTCCAGCGCCCACTTGGCGCCCTCGGCCACCTCGCGCAGGTTGTGCGGCGGGATGTTGGTCGCCATGCCGACGGCGATGCCGGCGCTGCCGTTGACCAGCAGGTTGGGGAAGCGCGAGGGCAGGATCGTCGGCTCGGTCTGCTTGCCGTCGTAGTTGGGCTGGAAGTCGACGGTGTCCTGGTCGATGTCGCGGACCATCTCCATGGCCAGCGGCGCCATCCGGCACTCGGTGTAGCGCATCGCCGCGGCGGGGTCGTTGCCCGGCGAGCCGAAGTTGCCCTGGCCGTTGATCAGCGGGTTGCGCATCACCCAGGGCTGGGCCAGGCGGACCAGGGTGTCGTAGATCGCCGAGTCGCCGTGGGGGTGGTAGCTACCCATGACGTCGCCGACGACGCGGGCGCACTTGTTGAAGCCTCGATCGGGGCGGTAGCCGCCGTCGTACATCGCATAGAGGACGCGGCGGTGCACCGGCTTGAGGCCGTCGCGTACGTCGGGGAGGGCCCGGCCGACGATGACGGCCATCGCGTAGTCGATATAGGACTGCTGCATCGAGGTCTGCAGCTCGATCGGCTCGATTCGGCCGCCGGGGAGGGGAGTCTCAGTCATCAGATGTCCAGGAACCTCACGTCTTTGGCATTGCGCTGGATGAAGGAGCGGCGCTGGTCGACGTCCTCACCCATCAGGATCGAGAAGATCTCGTCGGCATGGGCGGCGTCCTCCAGGGTGACCTGCAGCAGCACTCGCTGGTCCGGGTCGAGGGTGGTCTCCCAGAGCTCGTCGGCGTTCATCTCACCGAGACCCTTGTAGCGCTGCACCGGCTGCTCCTTGGGGAGCTTCTTGCCGGCCTCCTGGCCGGTGGCGATCAGGCCGTCGCGCTCGGCGTCGGAGTAGGCGAACTCGTGCTCGGCCGGCTTGTTCCAGCGAATCCGGTAGAGCGGCGGCTGGGCGAGGTAGACGTAGCCCTCGGTGATCAGCTGCGGCATGAACCGGAACAGCAGGGTGAGCAGCAGCGTGTTGATGTGGTGGCCGTCGACGTCGGCGTCGGCCATCAGCACGATCTTGTGGTAGCGCAGCTTGGCGATGTCGAACTCGTCGTGCACGCCGGTGCCGAGCGCCGAGATGATCGCCTGGACCTCGGTATTGGCCAGCACCTTGTCAAGACGGGCCTTCTCGACGTTGAGGATCTTGCCCCGGATCGGCAGGATCGCCTGGAAGCGCGACTCGCGGCCGGACTTCGCCGAGCCGCCCGCCGAGTCGCCCTCGACGATGAAGACCTCGCACTCCTCGGGGTTGTTGGACTGACAGTCGGCGAGCTTGCCCGGCAGCCCGCCGCCGCCGAGGAGGCCCTTGCGGTTGCGGGCGAGGTCGCGGGCCTTGCGCGCCGCGATCCGCGCGGTCGCGGCGGCCTGGGCCTTGCGGATGATGTCCTTGCCCTCGCTGGGGTTCTGCTCCAGCCAGGCGCCGAGCTGGTCGTTGACGACGCCCTGGGTGAACCCCTTGGCCTCGGTGTTGCCAAGCTTGGCCTTGGTCTGGCCCTCGAACTGCGGCTCGCCGATCTTGAGGCTGATGATCGCGGTCAGGCCCTCGCGGATGTCGTCGCCGGTGAGCCGGTCCTCCTTCTTCTTGATCAGGCCCCATTCCTCGCCCCAGCGGTTGACCAGGGTGGTGAGCGCGGCGCGGAAGCCCTCCTCGTGGGTGCCGCCCTCGGGGGTGTTGATCGTGTTGGCGAAGGTGTGGACGCTCTCGTTGTACGACGAGACCTGCCATTGCATGGCGACCTCGAGGCTCATCGGGTTGACGGCGCCCTCGGGCGTCTCGGCCTCGAAGGCGATGACCGGGGAGATGGCAGTCTTGCGGCGGTTGAGGAAGTCGACGTAGTCGGCTAGACCTCGGTCGTACTTGAACACCTGCTCCAGAGCACGGGTCTCCGGGTCGGCGTGCAACTCGTCGGCCTCGGCGGTGTCGGCCTCAACGGTGGGGTCTTCGACGGCCTCGGCGATCTCCTCGGCCTGGGGACGCTCGTCGCGCAGCACGATCCTGAGGCCCTTGTTGAGGAAGGCCATCTCCCGGAACCGGGTGGAGATGGTCTCCAGGTTGTAGTCCGTGGTCTCGAAGATCTCCGAAGAGGCCCACCAGGTGATGGTGGTGCCGGTGCCCTCGCCGTCCTGGAGCGGGCGGACCTGGCGCAGGTCGTAGTCGGGGACGCCGAGGGTGAACTCCTGCTCCCAGAGGTAGCCACGGTTCTTGACCTGCATCAACAGGTGGGTGGAGAGCGCGTTGACCACCGAGGAGCCGACGCCGTGCAGACCACCGGAGACCTTGTAGCCGCCGCCGCCGAACTTGCCGCCGGCGTGCAGCACGGTCAGCGCCAGCGTCGCGGCCGGCAGCTCCTGGCCCGGTGCGGTGTCGGTCGGGATGCCCCGTCCGTTGTCGGCGACGCTGATCGAGCCGTCGGCGTTGAGGGTGACGTTGACGGTGTCGCAGTAGCCCGCCAGCGCCTCGTCGACGGCGTTGTCCACGATCTCCCAGATGAGGTGGTGCAGGCCGCGGGCGCCGGTGGATCCGATGTACATGCCGGGGCGCTTGCGGACGGCCTCGAGCCCTTCGAGCACCTGGATGGCGGAGGCGTCGTAGTCGCCCTCGACACGCGCGGTGGAGCCCGCCGCTGCTCTGCCTGTTTCGGGGGACTCGTCCGGGGTCGTCTCGGGCGTCTCTTCAGCAGCGGTCACGACACACCATGATACCGGTCAGAGGGCCGGAAACCACGCAGGTGCCTTTTCAGTAGGACCGTCTGTGGATAAATCGGGGCCCGTAGCGACCCATAACCGGCGCTGCGAGGGCCTGGCAGGGGTCGGGTGTGTCCCTATATGGCCGAGCAGCCACCCGATCGCCTGATCAGCCGTAGGTGTCGCGCGGACCCCTGCTGTCCCGGGTCGAGAGTCGGCCCCGGCGGCCCGGCGGCCGGGGTCCCTGGATGTCGAGGGCCAGGACGGTGCCGTGGCCGAGCTCCTCGTTGAGGCGTCGTACGACGTCGGCGGAGAGCAGCCGGAGCTGGGTGGCCCAGGCGGTGGAGTCGGTGCGGACCAGGAGCCGGCCCTCGGCGAACGACTCCGGCGTCGCGTGCCCGGCGACCTCGGTCCCGACCAGCTCGGCCCACCGCCCGAACAGGCCGTGCACCCGCAGGTCCACCTCCCAGCCGTGGTCCTGCACCAGCCGGCTGAGGGTGGCGTCGAGCAGCTGCGGGTCTCGGTCGTCGGGATGGCTGCCGGTGACCCGGCCACCGGATCGTGGCGACGGATCGCGGCGACGTTGTTTGGCCCGCGCTGCCGGGGTCGCCTTGGCCGTGGCCCGGGTGAGCGCGCGCGCCAGGTCGAGTCCGTCGGGTGGGGGGACCTGGTCCTCGGGCTCAGCCATCGTGAGTCACCTGGCCGTCAGCCACCCGGAATCGTGCCCCGGCCAGGACCTCCGGCACGTCGGCGCCGACCGCAGCGGTGACCAGCACCTGCTCGGCGCCGGCGACCAGCTCGGCCAGCTGCTCGCGGCGGTCGGTGTCCAACTCGGCGAAGACGTCGTCGAGGATCAGGATCGGGTCGTCGCCGTCCGCCCTGAGCAGGTCGTACGACGCCAGCTTGAGCGCCAGCGCGAAGGACCAGCACTCGCCATGGGAGGCGTAGCCCTTGACGGGAAGGCTCTGACCGCTTCCGGCGATCGAGAGCAACAGCTCATCCCGGTGCGGGCCGACCAGCGAGACCCCACGGTCGAGCTCGTCGCCGCGGCGGCGCTCCACCTCGGCAAGGAGCGCGCCCTCCAGGCCAGCCCGGTCGGTGACGTCGCCGATGTCGAAGGACGGCCGGTAGGAGATCTCGGCGTCCTCCCGGCAGGCGCCGCGGGCGACGGTCTCGTACGACTTGCCGACATAGGGCCGCAGCGCGTCGACCAGCGCGAGCCGTTCGGCCAGGATCTCCGAGCCGGTACGGGCGAGCTGCTCGTCCCATACCGCCAGCGTCGCCAGCGTCGCCTCGCGGGCGGAGCGACCGGCCCGGGCGGTCTTGAGCAGCGAGTTGCGCTGTCGGAGCACCCGGTCGTAGTCGGCCCGGACGCCGGCCAGCCGGGGGGCGCGCAGCACCAGCAGGTCGTCGAGGAACCGGCGCCGCTCGGAGGGGTCCCCCTTGACCAGGGCAAGGTCCTCCGGCGAGAACACGACGGTGCGCACCAGGCCGACCAGCTCGCGGGTGCGCGGGAGTGGCGAGCGGTTGATCCGGGCGCGGTTGGCGCGGCCGGGGTTGATCTCGACCTCCAGGACCGCCGTACGGCCCTGTCTGACGACCGCGGCTCGGACGACCGCCTGGTCGGCACCTGCCCTGACCAACGGTGCGTCCGAGGCGACCCGGTGCGACTCCAGCCGGGAGAGGTAGTCGATCGCCTCGACCAGATTGGTCTTGCCCTGTCCGTTGCGCCCCACGAAGGCAGTCACGCCGGCGTCGAGCGGCACGTCGGCCGACTCGTAGGAGCGGAAGTCGTGCAGAGTGAGGTGCGAGACGTGCACCCCCTCAGGGTAGCGGGGCGAGACGTCATCCGATCCGGTTGCCGCAGGCGCCGGATCGGATGACGTCGCGGGCAGGAGTCAGGACTCGGAGACCACCGCGTGGCCACCGAAGCCGTTGCGCATCGCGGCGATGGCCTTCATCGCGACGTCGTCCTCCTGGCGGGAGACGAACCGCGCGAACAGGCTGGCGCTGATCGCCGGCATCGGCACGGCGTTCTCGATGGCCGCCTCGACGGTCCATCGGCCCTCGCCGGAGTCCTCGGCGTAGCCCTTGATCTTGTCGAGATGCTCGTCGGCGCGGAGCTGGTCGACGAGCAGGTCGAGCAACCAGGAGCGGACCACGGTGCCGGTGCGCCAGGAGGCGAAGATCTCGGGCACGTTGTCGACGATGTCGACCTTGTCGAGCAGCTCCCAGCCCTCGGCGTAGGCCTGCATCATCGCGTACTCGATGCCGTTGTGGACCATCTTCGAGAAGTGGCCGGCGCCGGGGGTGGCGCCGCAGTGGACCAGGCCGTCGGGAGTATCGCTGGGCTTGAGAGCCTCGAAAACGGGCATCACCTTGGCGGCGTCCTCGGCCGTGCCGCCGTACATCAGGGCGTAGCCGTTCTGCAGGCCCCAGACGCCGCCGGAGACGCCACAGTCGACGAAGCCGATGCCCTTCTCGGCCAGGCTGGCGGCGTTGAGGGCGTCGTCGGTGTACTTGGAGTTGCCGCCGTCGACGACCAGGTCGCCTTCGCCGAGGAGTTCCTTGAGCGCGGCGATGGTGGCACGGGTGGGTTCGCCGGCGGGCACCATCACCCAGACCACCTTGGGGCTGGGCAGCGCGGCGACCATCTCCTCCAGCGAGCCGACGTCGGCGAGATCCGGATTGCGGTCGTAGCCGACCACGTTGATGCCGGCGTTGCGCAGTCGGGTGCGCATATTGCCACCCATCTTGCCAAGTCCGACGAGTCCGAGGTCCATGCGCGTTCCCTTCTCGAAGTGGCTGTCGGGCCCAGCGTAGTCAGGAAAGGAGCCGACGGGGCATCAGCAGATAACGGAAACCGCCGTCCTGCTCCGAATTCGTTGCCTCCGAGCCGCTGATGACCACCGGCTTGGCGGCCTGGGTGAAAGCGAGTTCGACGGTGGCTTGGTCGATCGCGGTGAGGCCGTCGAGCAGGAACTGCGGATTGAAGCCGGTGGTCAGATCCTCGCCGGTGACGTCGGCCTCGATCGACTCCGAGGCCTGAGCCTCGTCGCCGGAGCCGGCGTCGAGGGTGAGTACGCCGTCGTTGAAGGCGAGCTGGACGGCGGTGTTGCGCTCGGCGACGAGGGCGACTCGCTTGACCGACTCGACCAGGGCGGCCTTGTCGACCTTGGCGATGGTGAGGTGCTCGTTGGGGAAGAGGCTGCGGACCTTGGGGAACTCGCCGTCGAGCAGCCGGGTGGTGGTGCGTCGTACGCCGCCCGCGGCAGCGCCCTCGAAGCCGATGATGCCCTGGCCGGCGCCGGAGGTGGACAGCGCGATGGTGACCTCACTGCCGGAGGTGAGCGACTTGGCGGTCTCGGCGAGCACCTTGGCGGGCACCAGCGCGGCAACGGTCTCGTCGGGGGTGGCGGGGTCCCACTCGAGCTCGCGGATGGAGAGCCGGAACCGATCGGTGGCCAGCAGCGAGATGGTGGTGCCGTCGATCTCGAGACGGACGCCGGTGAGCACGGGCAGCATGTCGTCGCGGCCGGCAGCGGTGACCGCCTGGGCGACGGCATGGGCGAAGACCTCGGACTTCACGGTGCCGGCGGCGGTGGGCATCTCGGGAAGGGTCGGGTAGTCCTCGACCGGCATGGTCTGCAGGCTGAACCGAGCGCTGCCGCAGGTCAGGCTCACCCGGGCGCCGTCGAGCACCAGGTCGACCGGCTTGGCCGGCAGGCTGCGCACGATGTCGGCCAGCAGCCGGCCGCTCACCAGGGCCTTGCCTTCGTCGGCGACCTCGGCGGAGAGGGTGGCGCGCGCGGAGGTTTCGTAGTCGAAGGTGGACAGCACCAGGCCGTCGTCACCGGCCTCGATGAGGAGGCCGGAAAGGACGGGGGTGCTCGGCCGCACCGGCAGGCTGCGGGCGGCCCAGGCGACGGCATCCGCGAACACGTCGCGGTCGACGCGGAACTTCACGATGGCGGGTCCTTCTCACGAGTGCGGCTCGGGTGGGACTGAATCCTGCCACGCGAGACCCGCGGAGGGCAGGGGCGGGCCGGGTCGAGGTGGAGTTTCCCCAGGAGGAGCGCTGGGTGGGATTGGCGAGCGATCGGTCCGGTTGAAGGTCCGTAGGAGATGTAGGAGCTGTGGGAATTGTGGAGAGCGGGCGTTTGCGCTGGTCGTCCCGGTCGAACGCTTTCCACATGCGCTGTGGAGGCGGCGGTGGACGGACGGCGGCTGGTTGTGGGTCGAGTCCGTGATCCACCGGCGGCCGGGCAACGCGTCCGCAGATCCTCCCCGTGTAGTTCGCACCTCGGCGACCGGGTTGTCCACAGCGTGGGCCCGAAGGTCGTCAGACCTGGCGAGCCTGCATCTTGACCCGGTTGGTCAGCTCGCTGACCTGGTTGAAGACGGCGCGCCGCTCGGCGAGCAGTTGGTTGATCTTGCGCTCGGCGTACATCACCGTGGTGTGGTCGCGGTTGCCGAACTGGGCGCCGATCTTCGGTAGCGAGAGCTGGGTGAGCTCGCGGCAGAGGTACATCGCGATCTGCCGCGCCATGACGAGGTGGCGGCCGCGAGAGGGGCCGGTGATCTCCTCGATGCTGAGCCCGAAATAGGCGGCGGTCTGGGCGATGATCAGGCCGGCGGTGATCTCCGGCTCGCCACCTTCGGGGATCAGGTCCTTGAGGACGATCTCGGCCAGGGTCATGTCGACCTCTTGGCGGTTGAGGTTGGCGAAGGCGGTGACCCGGATCAGCGCGCCCTCGAGCTCGCGGATGTTGGTCTGGATCTTGGTGGCGATGAACTCCAGCACGTCGGCGGGGGCGCTGAGCCGCTCCATGGCGGCCTTCTTGCGGAGGATCGCGATGCGGGTCTCGACGTCGGGCGGCTGGACGTCGGTGATGAGGCCCCACTCGAACCGGTTGCGCAACCGGTCCTCGAGCGCCTCGAGGCGCTTCGGGCTGCGGTCGGAGGTGAGCACGATCTGCTTGTTGGCGTTGTGGAGGGTGTTGAAGGTGTGGAAGAACTCCTCCTGGGTCTGGGTCTTGCCCTCCAGGAACTGGATGTCGTCGATGAGCAGTACGTCGACGTCGCGGTAGCGCCGCTTGAACCGGTCCTGGCGGTCGTCACGGATCGCGTTGATGAACTCGTTGGTGAACTCCTCGGAGGTCACATAGCGGACCTTGGCGCCGTTGAAGAGGCTGCGAACGTAGTGGCCGATGGCGTGGAGCAGGTGGGTCTTGCCCAGACCGGACTCGCCATAGACGAGCAGCGGGTTGTAGGCCTTGCCGGGTGCCTCGCTCACCGCCACCGCGGCGGCGTGGGGAAAGCGGTTGGAGGAGCCGATCACGAAGGTCTCGAAGGTGTACTTCGGGTTGAGCCTGGTCTCGAGCGAGGTGGGCGCGTCGGGGACGGCGCGACCGGAGGGGATCAGCGTCACCGGCTCGAACTGCTCACCGTCGTACGACGCCACGGGCATTGTCGACATATCTATTGATTGATGAGTCGATGTGTGCTGGTTCGTGGTGTCGTTCCCGGCTGTCACGCTGGGCGGCTCGGCCTCGGGGTAGGCCTCGTCGGCGTCCTCGAGCTGGGGGTTGACCGTGACCGCGACCCGGACCGCCCGGCCGAGCTCCAGGCTCAGCGCCTCCTCGAGCTGCGGCCGCAGCGCGCCCTCGAGGCGGTTGCGGGTGAAGTCGTTGGGCACCGCGACGATCGCGGTGTCGCCGTGGATGGCGACCGGCCTGCTGGTGCGCACCCAGGCCTGCTGGCTCGGCTGCAGCGCGGCGACGACAGCGCGCCAGGAGAGGTCCAGGGAGGTGGACTCCGCGTGGCTGGCCTGGTCTGCCGGGTCTCGCGGGGCTGACGTGTCGTCCACGCGTGTCTGCCTTCCCTGTGAGGTTCGTGAGGCCGTGCTCGAACGGCCGCGTGCTGGTCTAGCGGGGTTGGTGTTGCGATGATCTGTGTTTTGCTCTCCACAACTTTGTCCACAGGTTGTGAACCCGGCTGTCGCATGGTGGATGTTGCCGGACCGAGACACGTCCATCGGCTGCCTCATTTGTCGTTTTCGCTGGTCAGAGCTGGAATTTCCGCCGTTGAGCGGCACCTGTGACCAACATTCGACCGAGACGGCGTCAGGCCGGCAGGGAACCTCGGTTGAAGGCGAACGTAACTCTGCTCGGGCGACTGGGGCAACCCGTTGTCCACAGGCTCCCCAGGAGTGGGGTGGACGGCCGTCGCGAGGGTTTGACCCGACTTCCGCGCTCCACGTACCGTTGATAGGTCGCCCAGGTTCTGTGTCGGTGGTTCACCCCGGTGCTGATGCGGGCCAACAGACTCTCTGATGTAAGGAAACCTTCGTGAGCAAGCGTACGTACCAGCCGAACAACCGTCGTCGCGCCAAGACGCACGGCTTCCGCCTGCGCATGCGCACCCGCGCCGGCCGCGCCATCCTGTCCGCGCGTCGCCGCAAGGGTCGCAAGGACCTCGCGGTCTGAGCCGGCCGGCCTCGGGCTGACACGGCGCCCTGCGGTGCTGCCCCGGACCCGTCGACTCGTCGACGCTGAGGGGTTTCGTCGCACGGTGCGGCAGGGCCGGCGCTCGGCCTCCCGCCATCTGGTCGTCCACCTCCTCGTCGAGGAGGAGGGGCCGGCGGGAGTGAGTGTCGGCTTTGTGGTCAGCAAGGCAGTCGGCCCGGCCGTCGTCCGCAATCGCGTGAAGCGCCGTCTACGTCATCAGGCCCGGGAGCAGCTCTCCTCACTGGAGAGGCTCCCGGGCTCTGCTGTGCTCGTGGTCCGCGCGCTGCCCGCCGCCGCGACGGCGACGTCGGCGGAACTTGCCGGTGACTTGGCGCGTTGCCTAGACCGAGTCGTCGAGGGGACCCGGTCGTGAAGGCGGCGCCGTTGACGTGGGGCCTGATCGGGCTCCTCAAGCTCTACCGGCTGCTGATCAGCCCGCTCTACGGTCAGGTCTGTCGCTACCACCCGAGCTGCTCGGCCTACGCGCTGGAGGCGGTGCAGCAGCACGGCAGCCTCCGCGGCAGTGGGCTAGCGATCCGGCGCATCGGCCGCTGCCATCCTTGGGCCGCGGGCGGCTACGACCCGGTGCCACCTCAGCGAGACCATGCCCGTCGTACTCATGTCTGAACCGAAGCTAGGAGCCTGACCCCGTGGGAGACCTGCTGAGCACGATCGGCACGCCGCTCTACTACGCCATCTCGGCCATCTGGCTGGCCTGGCACCGGCTGTTCGACCTGTTGCCGCTCTCGACCGGTTGGACCTGGACGCTGGCGATCATCGGGGTGACGGTCACCATCCGGGCGCTGTTGATTCCGCTGTTCGTGCGGCAGATCAAGTCCAGCCGCAACATGCAGCTCATCCAGCCGAAGGTCAAGGAGCTGCAGAAGAAATACGGTCATGACCGCGAGCGTCTCGCCCAGGAGACGATGAAGCTCTACAAGGAGACGGGCACCAACCCCTTCGCCTCCTGCCTGCCGTTGATCCTGCAGATGCCGATCTTCCTGGCGCTCTTCCACATGCTGAGCAACGCCGCGCACGGCACGCCGAAGGGCTTCTTGTCGAAGGCGGATGCCACCGAGATCGAGAACGGCTCCATCTTCGGCGCGCGGATCTCCGCCAGCCTGACCGGGCACGAGAACGTCAACGTGGTGGTGCTGGCGATCATCCTGGTCATCGCCATGACGGCGACCACGTTCATCACCCAGCGACAGCTGATGAGCAAGAACATGCCTGCCGATGCGCTCTCCGGGCCCTACGCCAACCAGCAGAAAATCCTGCTGTACGTGCTGCCGATCGTCTTCGCCGTCGGTGGCATCGCGTTCCCGGTCGGCCTGATGATCTACTGGACGACCTCGAACCTCTGGACGATGTGCCAGCAGTTCTACGTCATCCGCAACAACCCCGCTCCGGGTACGCCGGCCGCCAAGGCCAAGGAGGAGCGAGACCGCCAGAAGCGGCTCAAGGAGGGCCACGGCGACGAGCCCGAGTCGGGTACGACGCCCGGCGGGGCCGGGTCGCCGGCCAGGCCTGGCGGCCCGGACGGCACCGCTGGTGGTGGCGCGCAGCGCCAGCAGCCGAAGCGGCAGTCTCGTGAGCAGCGCAAGCGGAAGGCGCCGAACCAGTCTTCGCAGAACCAGCCCAAGAAGGATTGATCCACCATGACGAATGAGACCGTGCTCGACGAGACCGCGACGGAGACGGCGGCACCCTCCGACCGGGTGAGGCAGCTCGAGCAGGAGGGTGACATCGCGGCCGACTACCTCGAGGAACTGCTGGACATCGCGGACCTGGACGGTGACCTCGACATGGACGTCGACGGAGATCGGGCGTCGGTCTCCATCGTCGGTGCGGAACTGGCGCAATTGGTGGGCCACGACGGCGAGGTGCTGGACGCGTTGCAGGAGCTGACCAGGTTGGCGGTCTACCGAGAGACTGGCGAGCGGTCCCGACTCATGCTCGACATCTCTGGGTTTCGGGCCGAGAAGCGCGCGACGCTGATCAAGATTGCCGAGGAGACTGTTGCCCGGGTGAAGGAGGACGGCTCGCCGGTGGCGTTGGACCCGATGTCCCCCTTTGAGCGGAAGGTCGTGCACGATGCTGTCGCCGCCGCTGGACTGGCGTCATCCTCGGAGGGCGTCGAGCCGCGACGGTATGTCGTGGTGCAGCCCGTTTGATCCTCTCGGGTGTCACGATGGGCGCTGTTTCACGTGAAACAGCGCCCATCGTGTTTGTCGAGCCGATCGAAGCCCATACCTGTTCCACGTGAAACGACCATGACTGACAGACCTTCCGTAGCAGCACCCTTGCCGCCCGACGTCGCCACGAGACTGTTGGGAGACCGGCTCCCCCTCATGGCGGCGTACGCCGACTGGCTGGCCGACGCCGGCGTGGTCCGAGGACTTATCGGCCCACGGGAGGTTCCACGACTGTGGGACCGGCACCTGCTGAACTGCGCGGTGCTCGCGGAGCTGATCTCACAGTCGGCGACGGTAGCCGATGTCGGCTCGGGCGCCGGCCTCCCGGGCTTGGTGCTGGCTGTCGCTCGACCTGATCTACGGTTGACGTTGATCGAGCCATTGCTGAGGCGAACGACGTTCCTGACCGAGGTCGTCGGCGACCTGGGTGTCGACAACGTGGAGGTCGTTCGCGGTCGGGCGGTCGAGCTGCATGGGTACAGGACGTTCGACGTCGTGACCTCTCGAGCGGTAGCGCCGTTGGAGAGACTGCTGGAGTGGTCGATGCCGCTGGTCGCACCCGAGGGTGCGCTGATCGCGATGAAGGGGTCGTCAGTGGCGGAGGAGATTCAGGCAGCCGCGACGACGCTGGCGCGGCTCGGATGTGGTGAACCGGAGGTGTCGGTCTTGGGTGAGGGAGTGCTGTCGTCCACAACGGTCGCGCTCCGGGTGGCTTGGGCGGATCCAGCGACGGTATCTTGGCCGTCGGCCCGCAAGCCGGGAGGAGGTCCCTCCTCCGGCAGGTCCCGGCGGGACAAGTCGGGCGTCGCAGGGCGACGAGCGCAGCGGGCACAGAAGGAGCGGGGGCGTCAGGTATGACCCAGGATGGATCTCCGGGCGACGGTGAGGAGTTTTCCACCGGTTCGGAGCGCGCCTCTGAGCGTAAGTTTCCACAGAACGAGGCAGTTCATCCACAGGATGCGTCCGACGACGTTTCACGTGAAACACCGTCCCAAGCGGCCTACGTCGTGAAGACCGCGGCAGATCTGGCTGACTATGTCCCGGGTCTCTCGGGGGAGGAGACCCCCCTCGCGCGAGCGGCTGAGAACAGTGTGCTGGCTCGGATCAGTTCGCAGAGCCGGCCCGCGATGCCTCGACCACACGCCACTCGGATCTTCGTGGTCGCCAACCAGAAGGGTGGCGTCGGCAAGACCACCTCGACGGTCAACGTCGCGGCCGCTCTCGCCCAGCTCGGCCAGCGGGTGCTGGTCGTCGACCTCGACCCCCAGGGAAACGCCTCGACGGCGCTCAGCGTTGATCACTTCCAGGGCACGCCCGGCACCTATGAGGTGCTTGTCGAGGGTATGCCCGTCGCCGACGTCGTGGTTCCTGCTCCCGAGGTTCCTGGCCTGGACGTCGTACCGGCCACCATCGACCTCGCCGGTGCTGAGATCGAGCTGGTCAGCGTCGTGGCCCGGGAGGGTCGCCTGCAGAAGGCCCTGCGTGCACACCCGCGTGTCGGCGATGAAGCCTCGGCCGGCGAGAACCGCTGGGACTACGTCTTCGTCGACTGCCCACCGTCGTTGGGACTGTTGACCATCAACGCCCTGGTCGCCGGCCAGGAGCTGATGATCCCGATCCAGGCGGAGTACTACGCATTGGAGGGACTCGGCCAGCTGCTCAAGACCGTCGACATGGTCCGAGCCCACCTGAACCCCGACCTGGCCGTCTCGACCATCCTCATCACCATGTTCGACGCCCGCACACGGCTGTCCTCGGGGGTCGCCGACGAGGTGAAGGCGCACTTCGGCGACCAGGTGCTGCGTACCTACATCCCCCGGTCGGTGCGCGTCTCCGAGGCGCCGTCGTACGGCCAGACCGTCATCACCTACGATCCCGGCTCGCCGGGCGCGCTGTCCTACCTAGAGGCCGCTCGGGAGATCGCGTCGAAGGGAGCGAGCCTGTGAGCAAGGACAATCGTCGCGGTCTGGGCCGCGGCCTCGGGTCGCTGATCCCCACCGCTCCCGCCGAAGCGCGTCCCAGTGCCGCCGCTGCCGGCCTCGGCTCGCCGGCGGCCGTCGAGTCGACCGCCGCGGTCGACGGGCTGAACCCGGTCGCCGGCGCCTACTTCGCCGAGCTGCCCGTCGACCGGATTCGCCCCAACTCCGTCAATCCGCGCCAGGTCTTCGACGAGGAGGCGATGGCGGAGTTGGTCGACTCCGTCAAGATGGTCGGACTGCTCCAGCCGGTGGTGGTCCGCAAGGCCGGTGACGACTACGAGCTCGTCATGGGGGAGCGGCGCTGGCGGGCCACCCAGCAGGCCGGCCTGGAGACCATTCCGGCGATCGTCCGGGAGACCGACGACACCGACATGCTCCGGGATGCGCTGCTGGAGAACCTCCACCGCTCCCAGCTCAACCCGCTCGAGGAGGCCTCGGCCTATCAGCAGCTGCTGGAGGACTTCGAGTGCACCCATGAGGAGCTTGCCACCCGGATCGGGCGCTCCCGACCGCAGATCAGCAACACCATCAGGCTGCTCAAGCTCTCCCCAGCGGTCCAGCGCCGGGTCGCCGCCGGCGTGCTGTCGGCCGGGCACGCCCGGGCGTTGCTCGCCGTCGACGACGCCGAGGTGCAGGACCGGCTCGCCCAGCGGGTGGTCTCCGAGGGCATCAGCGTCCGCGGCCTGGAGGAGATCGTCGCCGTCGGCGACACCGGGTCGAGTCGCGGTCCCCGGCTGCCCAAGGGTCCGCGGATCAGTGCGCCGGGGCTGAAGGAGATCAGCGACCGGCTGGCCGACCGGTTCGACACCCGGGTGAAGGTGGACATGGGTGTGAAGGGAAAGGGCCGGATCACCGTCGAGTTCGCCACGATGGGCGACCTCCAACGCATCCTCAGCCTCATGGATCCCACCAGAACCACCGATTAAACGATAAGTCGACTTATCCATAGATCGATCGGTTGACCTGGGCGCTCCGCCCGCGGCTCGCGCTCAGAGCGTGTCGGTGCCGGGGCTGTCGACGCCGGCACCCAGCCGGAGCTCGGCGGTGTCGGTGCCGAACGTGGAGTGGAGCTCCATCTCTGCCTCGATGACGCCAGCCAGTCGGCGTACTCCCTCACGGATCCGCTCCGGGGTGGGGTAGCAGTAGGAGAGCCGCATCGAGGAGGAGCCGAAGCCGTCGGCGAAGAACGCGGTGCCCGGCACATAGGCGACCCGGGCGGTGACGGCGCGGGGGAGCATCGCCTTGGCGTTGATGCCGGGCGGCAGCGTCAGCCACACGTAGAAGCCGCCGTCGGGGACATTCCAGCGAACCGTGACGGGCATCAGGTCGGAGAGCGCCGAGATCATCGCATCGCGGCGCTCGCGGTAGAGCTCCCGGAACTGCTTGATCTGACCCTGCCAGTCGTGGTTGGCGAGGTAGGCGGAGACGGCCATCTGGCTGAATTGCGGCGGACACAGCGTGGCGCTCTCCTGGGCCAGCACCAGCTTCTCGCGGACGGACGCGGGCGCGAGCGCCCAGCCGACCCGAAAGCCCGGGGCGAAGGTCTTGGAGAAGGAGCCGAGGTAGATGACCCCCTCCGGCTCGTCGGCTCGCAGCGCACGCATCGGCTCACGGTCGAAGCCGAGCAGACCATAGGGGTTGTCCTCCAGGACCAGGACGCCCTCCTCGCGACAGATCGCCAGGATCTCGGGGCGACGCTCGGCCGACAGCGTCACGCCGGCCGGGTTGTGGAAGTTGGGGATCGTGTAGAGGAACTTGATCGTCCGTCCGGCCGCCTTGACGGCTCGGATGCCGTTGCGCAGCGCCGCGGGCACGAGGCCCTCGCCGTCCATCTCGATGTGGACGACGTCGCACTGGTAGGACTTGAAGACGCCAAGCGCACCGACGTACGACGGCGCCTCACAGAGGACGACATCGCCCGGGTCGCAGAAGATCCGGGTGACCAGGTCGACGGCCTGCTGGGAGCCGACGGTCACGACCACGTCGTCGGCGTGCGCCTGGATGCCCTCGAGCGCCATCACCTCGGTGATCTGCTCGCGCAGCTCGGGGACGCCCTGGCCCGAGCCGTACTGCATCGCGACCGGCCCCTGGGTGGCGACCAGGTCGGAGATGGCGCCGCCGACCACATCGAGCGGCAGCCCGGAGATATTGGGCATCCCGCCGGCGAGCGAGACGACCTCGGGCCGCGAGGCCACCGCGAAGAGGGCCCGGATCTCGGAGGCAGTCATGCCTGCCGTGCGTGCTGCGTAGCGATCCACATAGGGGTCGAGGACGGAACGGCTGCGCGCGGGATCGATGGGCCTCTCGATGGTCATAGTCCCTCTAGCATGAGGCATAGGCACCCCGCGCTGAAACCAGTATCCGGCTACGGGTCGATCACACTGTGCGTCACGACGGCGAGGAGGCGATATGTCGCGCAAGATCTCCAGGCTGACCCTGGACCGTTTTGCCGAGTTGGACCCACCCTGCCGGAGTTGCCTCTTCTGGGAGCTCGACCCGGTCCGGCGGGCCCAGGTCGAGCCGGGCGAGGAGGCCTCCGAGAAGGAGGCATGGCTGTCGGGGGTGCTGCGGGAATGGGGCTCCTGCGGCCGGGTGGCCACCGTCGACGACGTGCCGGTCGGCTACCTGATCTATGCGCCGGCCGCCTTCGTGCCGGGCGCCGGGGCCTTCCCGACCGCGCCGGTCTCGCCGGACGCGGTGCTGATGACGACCGCCTGGGTTCACCCCAGCCACCGCGGTGGTGGGTTGGGCCGGATGCTGGTGCAGGGAATGGCCCGCGACCTCATCGAGCGCGGCGGCGTCAGGGCCGTCGAGGCCTTCGGCAACCGACAGCTACTTATAGATATGTCGATAAAGACACATGTGTGCTCGGCGCCGGAGGAGTTCTTGGCGCGGGTCGGGTTCAAGACCTACCGGGCGCATCCGACGGCGCCGCGGCTGCGGATGGAGCTGAAGAGCGCTGTCAGCTGGCGTGAGGAGGTCGAGGTCGCCCTGGAGCGGCTGCTCGGCGTCGTACGTCCGGCGAAGACGCCGACACCGAAGGCCACTCGGGACGCGACCGAGTGAGCGAGGCTCGCCAATTGAAACTGCCCCGGAACCGTGAGGTCCCGGGGCAGTAGGAGTTCGGAGCGGTGCTAGACGCGTGCGCTCGCAAGGCCGCCAACGCCGCGAGCGTGCGTGGCTGGCACCGCTTAGGCGTTGATGAACTCGGAGAGCTCGTTGAGGATCGTGCTCTTCGGACGAGCGCCGACGATGCTCTTCACGACCTCGCCGCCCTGGTAGATGTTGATGGTCGGGATGCCGGTGACGCGGTAGGACGACGGGGTCACCGGGTTCTCGTCCACGTTCATCTTCAGGAAGGTGACCTTGTCTCCGTGCTCGCCGGCGATCTCGTCCAGGATCGGGGCGACCTGCTTGCAGGGCGCGCACCACGCGGCCCAGAAGTCGACCAAGACCGGCTTGTCGGACTTGAGGACCGTCTCGGCGAACTCGGCATCGGTCACAGCGGAAATGTTGTCAGCCACGTCGGGCCACCCTTCGGGTCGTTGAACGAAACGTCTGTGAGAGGGAACAGTACGGCGCCGGCCGGCATTCCCGGGATCAGGCCTGGGCCAGCGCGGCTTGGTGCTCGGTCAGCGCCAGAAACCGCTCGGCGTCGAGGGCCGCGGCGCATCCCGAGCCGGCGGCGGTGATCGCTTGCCGGTAGGTGTGGTCGACCAGGTCGCCGGCCGCGAACACGCCGGTCAGGTTGGTCGCGGTCGAGCCCGGCTGGGTGAGCACATAGCCCTCGTCGTCGAGGTCGACCTGGCCCTTGACCAGCTCCGAGCGGGGCTCGTGGCCGATCGCGATGAACAGCCCCGTCGCGTCGAGCTGGCGAGTCGCGCCGGTGACGGTGTCCTTCAAGGTCACTGACTCCACCCGGTCCTCGCCGTCGATGGACTCCACCACGGAGTTCCACACGATCTCCAGCTTCGGGTCGGCGAAGGCGCGCTCCTGCATGATCTTGGAAGCGCGCAACTCCTCGCGCCGCACGATGAGGGAGACCTTGGAACCGAACCGGGTCAGGAAGGTGGCCTCTTCGACGGCAGAGTCGCCGCCACCGACCACCGCGATGTGCTGGTCGCGGAAGAAGAACCCGTCGCAAGTGGCGCACCAGGAGACGCCGCGACCGGAGAGCTCGTCCTCACGCGGCAGCCCGAGCTTGCGGTAGGCCGAGCCCATCGCCAGGATCACCGACTTGGCGTAGAACGTGCCGCCACAGGTGACGACCTTCTTCACCTCACCGGACAGGTCCACCTCGGTGACGTCGTCGGCGACCAGCTCGGCTCCGAAACGCTCGGCCTGGGCGCGCATGTTCTCCATCAGCTCCGGGCCCATGATGCCGTCGCGGAAGCCGGGGAAGTTCTCGACCTCGGTGGTGTTCATCAGCGCGCCGCCGGCCGTCACCGACCCCTCGAAGACCAGCGGCTCCAATGAGGCGCGGGCGGCGTAGACCGCGGCCGTGTAGCCGGACGGGCCGGAGCCGATGATGATGAGGTTGCGGACGTCGTCGGTCATGCTGGACTGCCTTCTTCTGAGCCATCGGGGCGGGTTCGTCAGAACACAGACTAGTAGCGTGTCGCCTCTAATTTGATGGGTATGTGTGTTCGGCTGTTCTGGTCGATACTGGACCGGAAGGAGTTGAGGACATGCCTCGTCCCAAGGAGTTCGTGGTCAGGCTGAGCGCGGCCGATC
>NZ_JASGDQ010000083.1:0-41474 GCF_047607185.1 Nocardioides sp.
CCCCCCGCGGGGTTGTGCCAGCCCCGTCGCGCCCGCTGGGGGGGGGGGGCCCCCCCCCCCCCCCCCCCCCCCCCGCGACCCATTTCCCCCACCGCCAAGGGCGACACCGTCTTCACCGCCAACGGCAACACGTTCACCTGCACCGGCTCGACCACGAGCCTCACCGTGCACGGCGGCACCAGCCAGGACCCCGTCGCCGACATCGTCGGCGCCACCTGGACCGGCTGCACCTTCATCGGCGTCAGCGTGTCGGTGGTCGTCACCAGCCCGAACTGGCACCTGCACGCCGTCAGCGGCTACACCACCGCCGCCACCGACACCGTGGTCGGCACCATCGACAACATCGCCGGCATCGTCGTCACCATCGCCAACTGCAAGTTCACCGTCACCGGCTACGTCGGCGGCAACTTCCTGGAGGACAACGGCAAGAGCGGTCAGGAGTTCGCCGTCACCTCCTCCAACCTCACCATCGCCACGGTCAACAGCGCCATCCTGTGCGCCGGCCTGGTCGACGTCGACGACGCCGCTACCTTCACCGGCGCCTACAACCTCGACTCCACCGCGGCCGGCTATATCAACCTCCAGCCCTGAGAACGCGCTGAGCCTGGAGCCGGGGCAGGCCTGCCCCGGCTCCAGGCTCACTCCTCGCGCGCGGGATAGCTGAAGGTCGGCGGAGCGTAGTCCGGGTCGCAGTCCGAGGGGTCGCCCTGGAACGGCCCGCGCACGCCCATGATCGAGGTGCCGGTGATGACGGTCCCGCATTGCCGGTCCGCCGGGTAACCGTAGACCAGCGACGACACCGCCGCATAGCCGACGGTGACCGCGTTGCCCGGCCCCGAGACCGCCCCGGTCAGCAGTGGCGAGACATCCTCCCCGGCCGTGGTCCGGCAGTCCGAGAACGCCGGGATCTCGAGCTGACCCGAGACCGCTCCGCCCATAATCTTCGCCAGCCCCCGGGCCGCGAGCCAGTCGACTCTCGCGGTGCTGCCAGAAGGGGTCGCCGCCACCTCGGGGTCCAGATCCGGGTCGGTGAGTGGGTCGCTCTTCCACGCGGTGTTGCTCGTCAGGTCGAGTGAGATCGGCGGTGACACGCAGTCGCCGAGTCCGACGTCGATGCCGTCCACGGCGAGCGCGGTCAGCCGCACCCGCACCTGACCGGTCAGTCTGGCAGAGGACGACTCGGTGGACGTCACGCCGGGCCGCACCTCGACCGGGGTTGCCGGGTAATATCCGGTCACGGTCATCGCGACCTCCAGCGCGACCGGCAGGTCGTCCTCGTCGCGGAGTTGCTCGATCCGCAGGCCGACCTCGACGGGGACCGCGCCGAAGGCGACGGTGCGGACCGTGATCGGCATCCCGATGCCGTAGCCGTCCGTCGCCCCGGCCGGGGAGGACAGGAAGGTGTAGGCGCGATAGGTGGTCGTCTGCTTACGGCCCTGCGGATCGTCGGTCGGATAGGTGATGACCGGCTCCTGCAGGACGAGGAGGGCGGTCGCCTGGGCCGGCACCTTGAGCCACTGCCGGGCCCGGGCGACCTCGGTCAGGCCGGTGGCCCAGTCGCCGCTGTCCTTGCTCTTCGCCCAGCCGGTCGGCACCGTCAGGTTCGGCAGCCCCGGCCAGGACGGGTAATAGACCCCGTCCGCGTCGGCGCTCGGCCCACACGCCAGCATCAACAGGGTCACCAGGACCAGCGGAGCCGTCGCGCGTCGGAGCAGTCGTCGTAGTCGCACGGTCCACACGCTGGCACGGCCCCCGCCCCGGCGCCACCCGATCTCGCCACAACGTCAAACCCCGCCGAAGGACTTGTCACCCGCGTGCTAGAACACCCGCCCGCGCGGGCTCGTGGCGGCTACGCCCCGCCCCACCCTTCACTCTCGTCACCTGACGGGCCAATTTCCGTCCACAAGCGGCCCCCAAACAGCGTTCTCCACAGGCAGGCTCTCGCCGATCGCGCCTCGTCGCCGCAGCTGCCTATCGTCCCTCACATCGATCGCTGGCGGATGCCGCCGCCATCACACACACTGGGAAGGTGGAGATCACCGTGGACATCGAGACCTGGGCCTCGGCCGCCGCCATCATGGCCGTCGCCGGCGGGGCACTCCGCTGGCAATTCGGCCTGCTCGCCAAACAGATCGAGGAGTTCAAGAGCTACGTCGCTACGGAGTTCGCCAGCGTCCGAGCCGAGATCGCCGGCGTCCGGGCCGAAGTCAAGACCGTCGACACCAGAGCCGAAGGCGGGCGCCTCGGACTCGACGCCAAACTCGAAGGCTTCCGCACCGGACTCGAAGCCAAGATCGACGCCGTGCACACCGGACTCGACACCAAGATCGACAACCTCCGCACCGGACTCGACACCAAGATCGACGCCGTGCACGCCGGACTCGACACCAAGATCGACCGACTCGACACCAAGATCGACACGGTCCGCACCGGACTCGAAGCCAAGATCGACAACCTCCGCACCGACCTCGACACCAAGATCGACGCGGTCCGCACCGAGCTGAAAGAAGACGTCAAGAGCGTCGATGACCGGGTGTTCGCCCTGGCCCTCGGCCTTCGCCCACTCATGGAGAGCGCCACCGTCGGCGCCCTCAATCCGGCCGGGTTGCCCGCTCACGGTCCCCAATCCTCCCCCGCCCCCTGACAGCCACGGCCTGCTTGCGCAACGGCTAGTGCGGTGGATCCGCGTCACTATCCGGCACGGATCCACCGCACTAACGATTTGACCACCGCCGACCGCGGGGTTGTCCACAGGCCTGGTCGGCGTCGGTGGCATGGTGGCGGCTGCCGCGGGAGGGTGGTGGCATGCCGAGTGCCGAGCACGAGACCCCGCTGGCGTTGATCCGTGCCGACCCCGGCCTGGTGGGCTGGCTGCTGGGAGAGATCTTCGGACTGACGCTGCCGGCCTATGCCACGGTCCGGCCGCATGCCACCGAGGTGCAGCAGACCGTGCCACACACCTATCACGCCGATGCGGTCGTCGTCTTCGCCGACCACGCCGACCAGCCCGTGCTGGCAGTCGTGGTAGAGGTGCAGCGGGCCTGGGAGGAGTCCAAACGGCGGACCTGGCGGCTCTACCTGGCGCACCTGGAGGCAGAGCTCGATCTGGCCGCCGCGCTGGTGGTCTACTGTCCCGACCCGGTGGTTGCGGCTCGCTACGAGCGCCTCGCGGCCACCGACGGGATCAGCTCACTACTGCGGCCCCTGATCCTGACCCCCGACATGGTGCCGCTGGTCACCGATGTCGATATCGCCGAGGCCAGCCCACCGGCGGCAGTCCTCTCGATGATCCTCCATGCCGGAGAGGCCGGCATCGAGGCCGCGTTCCCCGCCCTGGCCGCCGCGATCCTCGCCGCAGGCACAGCCCGGCCCGAGCGGTTCTACACTTACTACGACATCGTGCTCGCCGCCCTGCCTGGTTCGGCGAGCACCCGATGGGAGGACTACATGACCAGCTCGACACCACCCCGGTTCTACAGCGAGAAATTCCGCCGCCTCTGGAACGACGCCCAAGCCGAAGGCCAGGCCGAGGGCCGGGCCGAGGACGTCTTGCTGGTGCTCCAGACCCGCGGCATCGAGGTCCCGACACAGCTACGCCAACGCGTCCTGGCCACCACCGACACCGACCAACTGACGACCTGGCTGCGGCGGGCGGTCACGGCCACCAGGATCGAGGACGTGCTCCTCTAAGAACGTGTTTAAGACGTCCTGGCCGTAGCGAGCGGCGTCCCACGCGGTGGGGCGCAAGGCGCCGAAACGAGCGATACCGGGGTTGTCTCGTGAGTTTCGGCGCCGCCGCGAGCCGCTGTGTGGGGCGTCGCGCAGTAGGTCAGGACTTCTTAAACACGTTCTAAGCTTGCGTCGCGCGGACCCGTGGAGCCCCGCCGGTCCCCAGGACCTGCCCGCAGTGACCTCTCCCGATCACCCATCCGTCCCCGCCACTGACAGCCACCGCCGGAGCCGTCCTAGCCACGGATTTCTTGTCAGTCGCTTGACAAGAAATGCAACGAGTTGGGCTCCTCGATTGTCCCCGCGTTTTCCTGGGCAACGTGACGTCCGACACTAACCCCGACACGGCACCAGCGCCGTGGGCGTTGTCAAGCCCAGCCGTCGATGGGAGTGTGATGTCGGACACACCCAGGGAGGGGTCGGAGGGGACCGATGGGACAACGAAGGCGGGGCGGGGCGACATGATCGAGACCCGGTTCGAGCGCAGCACGTTCGTCACGCCGCAGCTGGCCGCCAGGTTCCGAGACGGTGCCGGGCCGCTGGTCACCCAGATCGCCCACGAGATCCAAGCCGCGGTGCCGGAGTACGCCGGACCCGCCAACGGCCAACGACGCAGGCTCATCCGAATGGCCGTTGCGGAGGCGGTCGCGCACTTCCTCCGCACGATCGAGGGGCAGCGCAGCCCCATCGGCAAGCTCGACGACCTGTTCTGCCGGATGGGCTACGGCGAGGCCACTGACGGCAACGACCTCGGTCCGATGGACACCGCCCTGCGGCTCGCTACCCGGGCCGCAGCCGGTGCGCTACGCACGGCGGCCGCCGAGGAGAAGAGCTCAGCGGCGCTGCTCGGCCACCTCGAGGACGAGCTCGTCTACCTCATCGACCACCTCAGCGAGCAGGCCCGCCTCGGCTACGAGATGGCACACCGCGCCTTCGACCGCGACGTCGCCCGCAACCGCCGCCGGCTGGCCGCCGAGCTGCTGCAGGGCGTCGCCGAGGCGGCGCTGCGGGAGCGGGCCGAGAAGGCCAGCTGGCCGCTGCCCGCTCGGCTGGTCGTCGTCGCGGCCGAGACGACGCTGCCCGTCGAATGGCCCGTCGACGAGGGCTTCGACGGCAAGGTGCTCACAGTGACCGATCTGGAGCCCGTGCTCTACATCTGCGCGGCCGAGGACGCCACCCTGGTCTCCGACACGCTACGGGGCAGCGGGCCCACCGTGCGGATGGCGCTGAGCTGGCCCGTCGAGCTGGCCGATGTGCCGGACGCGCGGCGATGGACCGAGCGGGCTCTCTACCTGGCCCGCGACGGCGTACTCCCCCGCACGTCGATCCTCGACTGCACCAGCTACCGCACCCAGCTGTGGCTCCACTCCGAGCCGGCGCTGCGCCGGCAGCTCGCCCAGGAGCTGCTGCGACCGCTGATCGCCGAGACCCCCAACTCCCGAGAGATCCTCACCGAGACGCTGCTGGCCTGGCTCGAGACCCGCGACAGCGCGCCCGCCCTCGCCGCCATCCTGGGCGTGCATCCGCAGACGGTGCGCTACCGCTGGCGCCGCATCAACGAGATCTTCGGCGAGTCGCTGCACGACCCGGAGTTCGTCGTGCAGCTCACCATGGTGCTCAAAGCGAGCGTGCCGCTGTGGGTCGCCGGCGACCAGAGCGACTTCGAGCGCTACTGGAACGAGGAATTGGCGTGAAGTGGCCCCGGTGGTTCGCTCCATTGGTGGTCCTCGTGGCGGCGGTGGCGTTCCTGACGCACGGCTTGCTTGACGATGGGAAGGCGGCGGCGTACGTCGGTGCCGCGGTTCTCCTCGCCGGCGCCCCCGGCGCACTGGCGAGTGCCTTCCTCGCCCCGCTGAGGCTTGGTCGGCGTCGCGGCGCCGCGCTCGGCATCCGGTTCCTCCAACGCAGCGCCGTCGACGCCGCCACCGAGGTCGACACCCTGCTGCTCGATGGGCTCGACACCCTGGTCGACGGCCGGCACGTCGCCTCGATCGACCCGCTCGACGAGAGCCATCTGCGCAATCTCCGGTGGTTCGCCGGGGCGTTGGAGCACACCTCCGACCACCCCATCGGCCGCGCCATCGCGCGGCTGTCGGCTCGCGGCAATGTCACCGGCGTCGAGCATCATCCCGGCCTCGGCATCAGCGGCTCCGTGGACCGTCACCCGGTCCGGGTCGGTGAGCCCGCCTGGATCGGGGTGCCGGCGACCTCCGATGGGCCCGGCGTCGTCGTCGCGGTCGAGGTCGACGCCCGGCTGCTGGGGACCATCACCGTCGTCGACAGCGTCCGCTCCGACGCCGCCGATGCGGCCGCCACGCTGCACGCCCTCGGTGTCCGGCCCGTGCTGGTCTCCTCCGCTCCCGGTGCGAGAGCGCGCTCGGTAGCCGATCAGGTCGGGATCGCCGAGGCGATCGACGGCGACCTCGCTGACGGCGCCGGGCAGCGAGGCTCCGGTGTCGCCGCGCTGACGACCGGGCCGCTGGTCTCGACCTGTGCTCTGACGATCGGACCGGCCAGCCCACAGGTCGCGACCGACGACTGCGGGATCGCCACCGGCGCCGCTGCGCTCCGACTCTGCCACGACATGGCGGCCACCACGCGCCTGGCGGCCCGGACAGCGCTCGGCTTCCACCTCGTGCTCATGGCACTGGCCGCGACCGGCCTCTTCCCGCTTTGGGTGGTCGCTCTCTGCGCGGCCGCCGGCGTCGGCCTCGTCTGGCTTCTGGTCCTCTACGCGCTCAGACGCGGGCGCCGAAACCCACGATTCCACCAGCCGCGAGGAACCTCCGGAGACGGGCGTGCTGACTTGAGCGACTTACCTGGGCAACGACCGGCACCGTCGTCACGAGTCTCAGGCCTGCCTCAAGCTCGTCGAAGTGGCGCCGCCACACCACTCGATCCCGGCGGTCAGCGGCGATGAGCGTGCCGGCGCCATAGCCGAGCATCAGCAGTCCTCGACCCCGGACTCCCACGCGCTCCGCCTCCTCGGCGCGGGCCAAACAAGATGCGTGGAAGCCGGAGCGGGTCGATAGAGTGATCGTCATGACGCTTCCCCGTGACCGACGTGTTTCTCAACGGCTCGCCGCGATCGCCGAGTCGGCGACGCTGAAGGTGGACGCGAAGGCGAAGGCGCTCAAGGCCGAGGGGCGCCCTGTCATCGGCTTCGGCGCCGGCGAGCCCGACTTCCCCACCCCCGACTATGTCGTCGCGGCGGCAGTGGCGGCGGCGCAGGACCCGAAGAACCACCGCTACACCCCCGCCGGCGGGCTGCCGGAGCTCAAGGCCGCGATCGTCGCTAAGACACTGCGTGATTGGAAGCTGGACGACTCCGGCTTCGAGTTGACCCCGGCCAACGTGCTGGTCACCAATGGCGGCAAGCAGGCGGTCTACAACACCTTCGCGGCGCTGCTCGACCCGGGCGACGAGGTCATCCTGCCGGCGCCGTACTGGACGACCTATCCCGAATGCATCCAACTCGCCGGTGGCAAGGCGGTCGACGTCTTCGCCGACGAGACGCAGGACTACAAGGTCACCGTCGACCAGCTCGACGCCGCGCTCACCGAGCGCACCAAGGTGCTGCTGTTCGTCTCGCCGTCCAACCCGACCGGTGCCGTCTACACCGCCGACGAGATCCGCGCCATCGGCGCCTGGGCCGTCGAGAAGGGGCTGTGGGTCGTCACCGACGAGATCTACGAGCACCTGCTGTACGACGGCGTGGAGACCGGCTCGATCCTCAGCCTCGTTCCCGAGCTGGCCGACCAGGCCGTGATCCTCAACGGCGTCGCCAAGACCTATGCCATGACTGGCTGGCGGGTCGGCTGGATGATCGGCCCGGCCGACATCGTCAAGGCCGCCACCAATCTGCAGTCTCATGCCACCTCCAATGTCGCCAACGTCTCCCAGCGAGCGGCGATCGCCGCGCTGGAGGGTGGCCTGTCGGCCGTCGACGCGATGCGCGAGGCGTTCGACCGGCGCCGCAAGACCATCGTGACGATGCTCAACGAGATCGACGGCGTCCTCTGCCCGACACCGCAGGGCGCGTTCTACGCCTACCCCTCCGTCAAGGGGCTGATCGAGCGCGTCGGGTTGGGGTCGTCCGCCGAGCTCGCCGAGCACATCCTGGAGAAGGCGGAGGTCGCGGTCGTGCCCGGCGAGGCGTTCGGCTCGCCCGGCTATCTCCGGCTCTCCTACGCGCTCGGCGACGACGACCTGGTCGAGGGCATCACCCGGCTCCAGAAGCTCTTCGCATCGTGACGCTCCGGCGTCAGTTTGCGACCGCTCACCGGCTTTCCGGCGTCAGTTTGCGACTGCTCACCGGGATCTTGACGTCAGTTTGCGACCGATCACCGTGCGTGAGCTGAGGGCGCTGCCCAAGGCCCATCTCCACCTGCACTTCACCGGGTCGATGCGGCATGGCACGCTGCTCGAACTGGCCGCGCGCGACGGCATCAGGCTGCCCGACCAGCTCGTCAACGAGTGGCCACCGCAGCTGTCGGCCGCCGACGAGAAGGGCTGGTTCAGGTTCCAGCGGCTCTACGACGTCGCGAGGTCCGTGCTGCGCACCGAAGGAGATCTGCGGCGGCTGATCCGGGAGGCGGCCGAGGACGACGTCGCCGACGGCGGTCGCTGGCTGGAGATCCAGGTCGACCCCTCGGGCTATGCCGCCCGCTTCGGCGGCATCACCAACGTCACCGAGCTGATCCTCGATGCCGTCGCGGCGACCTCGGCCCAGACCGGGCTCGGCATGGCCGTGGTGATCGCGGCCAACCGGACCCGGCACCCGCTCGACGCCCGCACCCTGGCCAGGCTGGCGGCGCAGTACGCCGGCCACGGGCCGGGGAAGGGCGTCGTCGGCTTCGGGCTCTCCAACGACGAGCGGCGAGGCACCACCGCCGACTTCACCCATGCGTTCTCGATCGCCGAGCGGGCCGGGCTGATGCTGGTCCCGCACGGCGGCGAGCTGCGCGGACCGGAGCACGTGCGACAGGTCGTGGAGTTCCTGCACCCCGCCCGGCTCGGTCACGGCGTTCGCTCCGCAGAGGATCCGGCGGTGCTCGACAGCATCGTCGAGGCGGGGATCGCACTGGAGGTCTGCCCGACGTCCAACGTCTCGCTCGGCGTCTACCAGTCGCTGGCCGAGGTGCCGCTGCCGACCCTCGTCGAGGCCGGTGCGACGGTGGCGCTGGGCGCCGACGACCCGCTGCTGTTCGGGTCGCGCCTGCTGGGGCAGTACGCCGCGATGCGAGCCGCTCACGAGCTCGACGACGCCCGGCTGGCCGACCTGGCCAGAATGTCGGTGCGGGCATCGGCAGCGCCGGAGTCGGTGAAGGCGGCGCTGCTCGCCGACGTCGACGCCTGGCTCACAGCGCCCGATGCGCAACAATGACGCCATGAGCGAGCAGGAGCCTCCCCCGAACCCGACTCCCGAGGAGAAGCCGGAGGGCTGGCGGCCGCAGGAGTGGCAGCCGAGGTGGCAGCCGCAGTACGAGCCGGTCGAGTCCGCTGAGCCGACCGGCGATGCCGCCGCGCCCAGCAACCCCTACACCCCGCCCCAGCCACCCCGGCCGGAGCCCACGCAGCCCTATCCTCAGCAGGGCTATCAGCAGCCCTACACCGGGTGGACCCAGCCCAACCCGCAGCAGCCCTACCAGCAGCCGGGCCCGCAGTGGCAGCCCGGCTATCCGGCGTACGGCGTGCCGGACGACTCCGGTGCGCAGGCCTCGATGATCATCGGCGTCGTCTCGCTGGCGCTCGCGTTCTTCTGCGTGGGCGTCGGCCTGATCGGGTCGCCGTTCGCGATGATCCTGGGGCTGCGCTCCAAGCGCCGGATCGACGCCGCCGCCGGGGCCCTGGGTGGTCGCGGCAACGCGCAGGCGGGCTTCCTCCTCGGCCTGATCGGGACCATCCTGCTGGTGCTGGCCGTCCTCGCCGTCATCGCCTTCATCGTGCTGCTGGCGTCGGTCGACGACTGGTCCACCTACGACGGCGACACCAGCTACGGCAACGCCTGAGGGTGGACTGCTCCTACTACGGCGCTCGACGATGTCGCTCCTGCCGCTGGATCGAGCAGCCGTACGACGAGCAGCTGGCCGCGAAGCAGCGGCGGGTCGCCGCGGTCCTTCCGGAGCTGCCCTGGCGGCCTGCCGTCGCGAGCGCCGAGGAGGGCTTCCGCAACAAGGCGAAGATGGTCGTCGCCGGCACCCTCGACGAGCCGACCCTGGGCATCCTCGACCCGCGCGGCATCGGGGTCGACCTGCGTGAGTGCGGGTTGCACGACACTCGGCTACAGGCGGCGCTCCCGGTGCTGGCCGAGCTCGTCGGGCGGGCCGGCCTGACGCCGTACTCCGTCCCGGACCGGCGCGGCGAGCTCAAGCACCTGCTGGTGACCGTCTCGCCGGAGGGTGACCTGATGGTGCGGTGGGTGCTGCGCTCGACCGAGCCGGTGCCGCGGCTACGCAAGCACCTGCCGTGGCTGGTGGAGCGGCTGCCGGTGCGGGTGGCGAGCGTCAACCTGCAGCCGGCCCACAAGGCGGTGCTGGAGGGGCCGGAGGAGATCGTGCTGACCCCGCGCGACACCCTGCCGATGCGGGTCAACGACCACGTCCTGCAGCTGCGGCCGCGGTCCTTCTTCCAGACCAACACCGAGGTGGCGGCGCGGCTCTACCGCGAGGCGGCGGCGCTGGTCGAGTCCGCCTCGCCGGGGAGCGTGTGGGACCTCTACTGCGGCGTGGGCGGCTTCGCCCTCCATGTCGCGGCGCCGGGCCGCTCGGTGCTGGGCGTGGAGACCAGTGAGCAGGCGGTCACCTCGGCGCGGCTCTCGGCGCGCGAGGCCGGGATCGAGGCGGAGTTCCTGGCCGGCGACGCGACCGCGTTCGCGCTCTCCTCGACCGCCGCTCCTGAGCTGGCGATCGTCAACCCGCCCCGCCGCGGCATCGGTCCCGAGCTCGCGACCTGGCTGGAGCGCTCCACCGTCGAGCACGTCGTCTACTCCTCGTGCAACGCCGAGACGCTGGCTCGCGACCTGGCGCTGATGCCGTCGCTGCGGCCGGTCTCGGCCCGGCTGCTCGACATGTTTCCGCACACCGACCATCACGAGGTGCTCGTCCTGCTCACCCGTCGGGCGACGTCATAGGGTGACGCCGAGGAGCACCGGCTCGTTCATGAGCGTGATGCCGAAGCGGGCGGCCACGCCGGCGCGGATCTCGCGGGCCAGCCTCAGCAGTTCCTCGGTGGTGCCACCGCCTCGGTTGGTCAACGCCAGCGTGTGCTTTGTCGACAAAGAGATGCTGCCGTGGCCGTAGCCCTTGCCGAAGCCGGCGTGCTCGATCAGCCAGGCGGCGCTGGTCTTCACGGTCCCGTCCAGCTGCGGGTACGACGGCGCCCCGGCCGGCACCTGCTCCAGCTGCACCACCGGGTTGGTGAAGAAGGACCCGGCACTCCAGGTGTCGTGATCCTCGGGGTCGAGCACCATCCCCTTCGATCGGCGCAGCGCCAGCACCGCGCTGCGGACCTCGGCCAGCGGGGCCCGCTCCCCCACCTCGATGCCGAGCGCCCGCGCCAGCTCGGCGTAGGCCACCGGTGAGGACAGTGTGCCGGGCCGGAGCTGGAAGGTGACGTCGACGACGACCTGGCGACCCGCCCCGGAATCCAGCGCAGCGGCCTTGAAGCGCGAGGTGCGGTAGCCGAACCGGCACTCCTCGGCGGTGAACGTCCGGAAGCCGCGCAGCATCCGGTCCCATACCCGCACCCGGGCGATGGTCTGGCCGACCTCCTGCCCGTAGGCACCGACGTTCTGGATCGGGGTGGCGCCGACGGTGCCGGGGATACCGGAGAGCGCCTCGACGCCGGTCCACCCCCGCTCGACGGCGACGGCGACGAAGTCGTCCCAGCTCTCGCCCGCCGCGACCCGCACCATCACCCCGCCGCAGTCCGGGGCGTCGGCGTCGATGCCGCTGGTGGCGATCTTGACCACCGTGCCGGGGAGGCCGGCGTCGGCGACGACCAGGTTGGAGCCGCCGCCGAGGATCAGCGCCTCCCTCTCGGCGACGGCCTCCACGAGCTCGGTCTCGGTGGCGGCGGTGACGAACGCGCCGGCCGGACCGCCGAGGCGCAGCGTGGTGTGGTCGGCGAGCAGGACGGGCACGCCTCCAGTGTCTCAGCAGAGGCGGAAGGGGCCCCGCCGACGCGGCGGGGCCCCTTCACGGTCTTTGCGTCAGGACAGGTAGTACATCGGGTTCGGCAGCTTGTAGGTGGCGTCGGCGTAGCCACCGTGGAGGTCGGAGTACTGGTCTCCGAAGTTCGCCACGATGTCGAGGCCCTTGACCTCCTCGATGTACTGCCGGGTGCCGGCCTTGAACTCGATGGTCGAGCACTTGGCGTCGTCACCACAGTCGATGTACGACGGCACCGGGGTCGGCTTGGTGTAGTAGTTGTCGGCCGTGAAGAGCGGCGCGCCGGTGGCGCTGACATAGCCGACCTTCGTCAGGTTGCCGATGGTGGCGTCCTGGTTGTAGGCCGACCGGCCGGTCAGGCCGACGATGGTGCACCCGGCCGCAGCGGCAGCCTGGACCAGCGCCGGCATGCCGGGGATGGCCGGCGTCTTCTGGGCCTGGATCCACTGGTCGGCGAGGCTGCTGTCGTAGTTGAAGCCCATAGCGCCGTCCTCCATGTCGTAGTTCCACAGCGTGGTGTCGTCGGCGTCGAAGACGGCGGCAGGGGTGCGCGGCAGGTTCATCGAGGCGACGACGTTCTGCACGTGGACCAGCTTCCGCTTGGCCTTCTTCAGCTTCTTCTTCGCCTTCTTGATCCGCGACTTCACGTGCGACTTCTTGGCCGTCTTCAGCGCCTTCTTCGCCTTCTTGACGGCCTTCTTGACGGGCTTGAGCAGCGTGGCGGCGTAGGCGATCGCGTCCGCGGCGGCGGCGACCTTGGCGGCGCCGGTCTGGCAGGCCGAGACGACCGCCGGCGTCCAGACGGCCTCGAGCGCGGCCATCTGGGTCAGGAAGGGCGAGCTGGTCGTGCTGGCGGTGTAGACGCCGTCGACCTTGGTGGCGCCGTAGTAGGCACGGATCGCGGTGAACACCGGGCCGATGTTGGGGATCGCGTCACCGTCGGTCAGCGTGGCGCCGGTGGAGCCGTCGGGTGCCATCGTGTACGTCGTCGGCAGCACCATGGCAGCGTCGCCGTCCGGCGCGCCGGGGATGTTCGCCGAGGGCAGGTAGTACGTCGGGTTCGGGATCTTCTGGGTGTCGTCCGCATAGCCGCCCTGCAGGTCGCTCCACTGGTCGCCGACGGCGAGCACGATGTCCTTGGCGTCGGTGTCCTCGATGTGCTTGCGGGTGAGCGCCTTGTACTCCACCGTCGAGCAGGTCGCGTCGCCGTCGACCGTGCAGTCGACCCACGACTGGTTGGTGACGTCCTTGGTGTAGGTGTTGTCGGCGTCGAAGATCGCGGTGGTGCCGTCGACGAAGCCCGCCTCGGTCAGGTTGGCGATGGTGTCGGCCTCCTGGCTGGCGGGCCGGCCGGTGATCGCGTAGATCGCATAGCCCTCGGTCTTCAGGGTCGTGACCAGGTCGACCATGCCGGGAACGGCCGGGAAGAGCCTGCCGGTCACCCAGGCGGCGTTCTTGGTCGAGTCGTAGATGTAGTTCATCTCCTCCTCGTTGCCGTAGTCCGAGAGCAGCGTGGAGTCGACGTCGAACACGACCGCGGCGTCGGCGGGCGCAGTCGTGTCGAGCGCGGCGAGGATGTCCTCGGCGATCGCCTCGGTGTTCTTGGCGTACGCCGAGGTGGTGAGGTTGGGCAGGTAGATCTGCGCACCGCTCGGGTTCGCGGGGTTGGTGCCCTTGGTCGCCCCGTAGTAGGCGCGGATGGTGGCCTTGACCGAGTCGACGTTGGGAATCGCGTCACCCTCCGTCGGGGTGGTGACGGCACCGGTCTGACTGACCTGGAGCGTGAACGACGTAGCTGGGCCCATCTGGCTCGCCGCATAGGCGGGCAACTGTCCGAGAGCCAGTGTCGCGGCGACGGCTGTCGCTGCGGCCGCTACCGTGGTGCGGGTAAACCTCATGAGTCCTCCGAAGTGAGTGTCGATCCAACCTTCGCACCCTAGGACTCCTGTGTGTCGCTGGGAATACCGCGGTGTCACCTCAGGCGCACGACCGCCTTCGGATTGCCCAGGACTCGCTTCCCGTCGCAGCTGACCTCGATGGCGATGGTGGTGGTGTCGCCGTCCGTGGTCACCGACTTCGCCGCGACCTCGACGCTCGCGCCGGTCTCGTCGTCGGGCACGACGACCGGCGAGGTGAACTTGCCGCCGAGCTCGACCACCTCGGCGTCGTCGGTCCAGGTCGCCACCGCCGAGGCGACCAGGCCGAGGGTGAGCATCCCGTGGGCGATGACGCCGGGTAGCCCGACCGAGCCGGCGACCCGGTCGGACCAGTGGATCGGGTTGAAGTCGCCGGAGGCGCCGGCATAGCGGACCAGGTCGGCGCGGGTCAGCGTGAAGGTGAGCGGCTGGTAGGTCATGAGTGCACCAACGTCGCCTTGGCCTCGCCGACGACCTCGCCGGCGGCGTCGGTGATCGTGGAGACGGTCCCGATCACGTCGGCGCCGCCGAGCGAGCGCAGCGAAGCGATCCGCATCGAAGCGGTCAGCTCGTCGCCGACGACGACCGGCCGGTGCCAGGTGAAGCGCTGCTCGCCGTGGACGATCCGCTCCAATGAGGCGCCGACGTCGGCCAGCATCTCCAGCATCGCGGAGTTGAGCAGCAGGATGGCGAAGGTCGGCGGCACGCCCTGGCCGGGGTAGCAGGTGGCGCGGGCGAACTCCGCGACCTTGCCCGCCTCCACCAGCCACGGTCCCACCGCCGCGAACTCGCGCTCGAGCACAGACTGATCCACGCCCAGCGACGCTAGCGGTTACCGAGGAGTCTCCGAAATGCCCCACCCTCCGCCGAGAAGTCCCGGATGGCCCCCCGAGAAGTCCCTGATGGCCCGCCGAGAGGCCCCGGATGGCCCGCCGAGAAGCCCCTAATGGCCCCTCGAGAAGCCCCGGATGGCCCGCCGAGAAGTCCCGGATGGCCCCTCGAGAAGTCCCGGATCGCCCCTCAAGGGGCAACTCGAGACCCCTCAAGGGGCAACTTGAGACCCCTCGAGGGGCCATCAGGGACTTCTCGGCGGGGAAGGGGAATGGCGAAATGACGACGACCCCGCCCTGGGCCAGGCGGGGTCGTCGTACGGAAGAACGGGTCAGCGGGTCTCGCGGTGCGGCTGGTGCTTGCGGCACCGCGGGCAGAACTTCGCCAGCTCGAGCCGGTCGGGGTCGTTGCGGCGGTTCTTCTTCGTGATGTAGTTGCGCTCCTTGCACTCGGTGCACGCCAGAGTGATCTTGGGGCGAACGTCGCTGCTCTTGCTGGCCACGGGAAGTCCTTATGGTGATCGGTCTTGCGGTTGTAGCGGGGGCGGGGATCGAACCCGCGACCTCACGATTATGAGTCGTGCGCTCTAACCGCCTGAGCTACCCCGCCAGGGTGCGACAGAGGGGCCCTCTGCCTCAGAGCCCCCTTACGGAATCGAACCGTAGACCTACTCCTTACCATGGAGTCGCTCTGCCGACTGAGCTAAGGGGGCAACGACGAAGAACACTACTCAAGGCCGCCCGGATCACGAAATCGAGGCGAAAGGCGAGGCCTGCACTTCTGCCGACTCGCGCCCTCTCAGACCCGCACTTCTGCCGACTCGCGCCCTCTCAGACCCGCACTTCTGCCGACTCGGCTAGGTGGGTGTCGACGGCGGCGGGCGACAGGACGTGGTCGATGGCGAGGGCAGCGCAGCCGACCAGGCCGGCGGAGTCGCCGTGGGTGGCGGGCAGGAACTGCAGGTCGCGGGTAGCCAGGGCGGTGGAGCGGGCGTAGACGGTCTCGCGGACGCCGGCGGTGTAGATCTCGAAGGCGACCCCCATGTCGCCGCCGACGACGATCGCCTCGGGATTGAGCAGGTTGATCGCGACGGCGAGCACCTCGCCGAGGCGGCGGCCCGACTCGCGCAGCAGCTTGCGGGCGACGGCATCGCCGGCGAGCGCGAAGCCGACCAGGTCGCGGACGTGGCCAGCCTCGCGGCCGGAGTCGTTGAAGGCGTTGACCAGCGCCCAGCCGCCGGCCACCGACTCCAGACACCCGAACGCGCCGCAGCGGCACGGCAGGTCGCCGGCCTCGATCCGGGTATGGCCGATCTCGCCGGCGGCACCGAGGTGACCGGCGAGGACGCGGCCGTCGGCGACCACGCCCATGCCGAGGCCGGTGGAGGCCTTGACGACGAGCAGGTCGCGGAAGGGGGTGCCGCCGAAGAGCTCGGAGCGGGCGAGTACGTCGGCGTCGTTGGCCAGGAAGACCGGGGCATCGGCGACCTCGCGAAGGAAGGGCGCCAGCTCGACGCCGTCCCAGCCGCCCATGACCGGGGAGTCGACGCTGATCAGCCGGACCTGGTCGACGACGCCCGGCAGGCTCACGCCGATGCCGACGACGGGCGCCGAGACGTGCACCAGCATCGCCCGCAACCGGTCGGCGACCGTCGGCATCAGCTCCTGGGGGCTCACCCCGACCGGGTGGTCGCGGGTGTCGCCGACCAGCTCGCGGCCCTCGAGGTCGAAGACGGCGAGCTGGCTGCGGCTGCGGCCGATGGCGACCGCGAGCACCACGCCGGCGTCGGCGTTGAACAGCAGCGAGCCGGCCGGCCGGCCGCCGGTCGAGGCCAGCTCGTCGCCGTACGCGAGATAGCCGGCGTCGACCAGCGCCGCCACCCGGGTGACCACAGCGGTACGGGAGAGGCCGGTCAGCCGCTGCAGATCGCTACGGCTGGCGGCACGGCCGGCACGGATCAGATCGAGCAGGTCGCCGGCGCTGGCGAGGGGCGCTGCCGTGGAGGACTCGGACACAGCGCGATCCTAAGACCAACTTTTGTCTCAGAAAAACACAAGTAGAACTTGTAACGATCCAAAGATGGTGTCACCGTTGATGTCATGACCGGTCCCGCGCTTCCCGAGAGCTGTGACTTCGTCGTCTTCGGCGGCACCGGCGACCTGGCGCTGCGCAAGCTGCTGCCGGCGCTCTACCAGTGCGCCCTCGAAGGTCGACTGCCGACAGACACCCGCGTCCTGGGCGTCTCCCGCGCCCACCTCGACGACGAGAGCTACCGCGCCCTGATCCACGCCGCGCTGCGCGAGCACGTCGGCGATCTCGACGACACCGCCGCGCGCGCCCTGCTGAGCCGGCTCCACCACGTCGCCCTCGACGCCCACGACCCCGCCGACTGGCACCGACTGGCCGGCTTCCTGAAGGACCGACGCAGCTACGAGAGCACCGTCCGGGTCTACTACCTGGCCGTCGCGCCCAGCCTGTTCGGCCCGATCTGCCAGCAGCTCGACCAGGCCGGGCTGACCGACGAGCCGGCCCGGGTCGTGCTGGAGAAGCCGATCGGCCACGACCTGGCCTCGGCGCAGGCGGTCAACGCCGTGGTCGGCGAGGTCTTCGAGGAGTCGCAGATCTTCCGCATCGACCACTACCTCGGCAAGGAGAGCGTGCAAAACCTCCTGGTCACGCGCTTCGCCAACACCCTGCTCGAGCCGCTGTGGAACAGCCACTGGATCGACCACGTCCAGATCACCGTCGCGGAGAAGCTCGGCGTCGGCGAGCGGGTGGGCTACTACGACCAGGCCGGCGCGATGCGCGACATGGTGCAGAACCACCTGATGCAGCTGCTCTGCCTGGTCGCCATGGAGCCGCCCATCGCCGTCGGCACGGGCACCGAGGACGTCCGCGACGAGAAGCTCAAGGTGTTGCACGCGCTCAAGCCGCTGACGCCGGCCGAGATCGACCGCGACACCGTCCGGGGCCGCTACGGCGCCGGCCTCGTCGACGGCGAGCGGGTGCCGTCGTACGACGACGAGATCAGGTCGGCCAAGATGGGCGCCAGCCTGACCGAGACCTTCGTCGCGCTCAAGGCCGAAGTCCAGAACTGGCGCTGGGCGGGCGTGCCGTTCTACCTGCGCACCGGCAAGCGGATGGACCGCCTCTCCTCGGAGATCGTGATCGTCTTCAAGCCACCACCGCACGACGCCTTCCGGGGCCGTGCCGGGGTCACCTCCCCCAACCGGCTCCACATCCAGGTCCAGCCCGACGCGGGGATGCGGATGCACCTGGTCGCCAAGGAGCCCGGGCCAGGCGGCTATCGGATGCGGCCGGTCTCCCTCGACCTCAACTTCGCCGCGGCATTCGACCAGCGCTCCCCCGACGCCTACGAGCGGCTGCTGATGGACGTCATCAAGGGCAACCCGACCCTGTTCATGCGCCGCGACGAGGTCGAGGCGGCCTGGGCCTGGTGCGAGCCGATCCTGCGGCGCTGGGAGGAGTCCGGCCTGCCCCCGAAGCGGTACGCCGCAGGCTCGTCCGGTCCGACCACCGCGATCACCCTCATCGAGCGCGACGGGCGCTCCTGGCAGGAGGACGAGCTGTGAACCCGATCGTCGCGCTCGACTATGAGCGTCTCGGGGCTGCTCACCGGTCGATTCCTCGAGGCATGGAGGTGTTAGGCCTGTTCGGGAGCACCCTCGGGACGCTATCTTGCCCTCCGACTGCCAATCTGCGCGAAAGGCCCCCACATGTCCACCGACGAGCCCACACCCCCGCCGGCGCCTGACTACGGATCACAGACTCCTCCCCCACCACCGCCCCCTCCGGGCGGCGGCTACGGCGCTCCCCCACCCAGCGGCGGCTACGGCGCCCCGCCCACCGGTCCTGGCGGCTACAGCGTCGGCGACGCGCTGAGCTACGGCTGGAAGAAGTTCCAGGAGAACCTCGGCCCGATCCTGCTCGTCTCGCTCATCCTGATCGTCGGCACCGTCGTCGCGAGCCTCATCGGCCTCTTCATCCAGGGGGCGATCACCCCTGACCCGTCGGTGACCGTGCGCGAGGACGGCACTGTCACGTCCTCGGCCGGCGGCGGCGTCCTCATTACCCTGATCAGCACCGGCGTCAGCTCGGCGCTGCAGTTCCTGGCGAGCACGGTGCTCGGTGCCATCGTCATCCGGGGCGCGCTCGACCTGACCGAGGGCCGCTCTCTGGACATCGGCTCGATCTTCAGCCGTCTCGACTTCGGCGGCCTGATCGTGCTCGGCCTGCTCAACGCCGTCATCGTGGGCATCGGCTTCGTGCTGTGCGTCATCCCCGGCATCATCGCGATGTTCATGCTCTACTACTCGACGTACTTCCTCATCGACAAGGGCCTGCCGCCGGTGGAGTCGCTCAAGGCCAGCTTCAATATGGTCAAGGACAACCTCGGCCAGGCGCTGGTCTGGGCGATCGTCGCGCTCATCGTCACCTACGTCGGCCTCTGCCTGTGCGGCGTCGGCATCCTGGCGACCGCGCCGATCGCGATCATCGGCACCGCCTACACCTACAAGAAGCTGACCGGCCAGGCCGTCGCCGCCTGACTTGACGCCTCACCGACGGCCCGGCTCTCCTAGGAGAGCCGGGCCGTCCGCATTCAGGCGACAGGTGACCGAGGCCGTCACCCAGGCCGTCTCAAGAAAGACTGGTGGCGTTCGACGCGCCGCACAGCTGATCGAGCGCCAAACGCCACCAGTTGCTTTGCTCAACCCTCCCCAGTCTCGACCTGGAGAACTCAGCGGCGCCGACCAGCGGTCACTTCTGCCACCGGATTCGCGAATTGAGTGGCAGAAGTGACCACTCAGCTCCCGAAGAACGGAGCCGTGCCGCCGCCGATCCTGACCAGCGACTATCCCCGCAGGCCGTCGACCAGCTTGGTCGGGGAGCCGAACCGGTGCGCGGTGACGGCGACGGCCTGCTCGCGCAGGAAGGTGAGCAGCTCGATCCGGCCGGCCTCGACTACCGGCTGGGCGTAGAGGGCGAGCTCCGGGCGGCCGCCGGTGTCCTCGGCGAAGCGGGCCGGGCTGCCGCCGATCAGTCGGACGCGCCCCGACGGGAGGCCGGCCAGGGCGGCGCGCCAGGCGGCGGCGTCCTCGACGACGTACGTCGTCCGAGCCAGTGCGGCGGCGACCTCGGCGGTCGGCTCGGCGGCCAGCGAGACCCGGAGCTCGGACCCGGCCAGCACGCCGGCGCCGACGACGCGGAGCAGGTCGGCGATGTCGTCACCCTCGTGCCGGATCCACACCGGCACCGGGCGGTAGCGCAGCAGGTTGACCTCGGCATCGAGCCCGCTGACGTCGCGCGGCGCGAACGTCGAATCCCAGGCAAGGGCATCGGAGCCGAGCGCCCGGGCCAGCCGATCACGGTCGGCCGACGGGGCCGCGTCGAGCAAGCGCCGTACGACGGGCGAGATCGGCGCCGTGGAGGCAGCCGGCTCGGAGACCCAGTCGGAGAGCCCGATCAGGTAGTTGGGGCCGCCCGCCTTGGTGCCCGCGCCGACGGCCGACTTCTTCCAGCCGCCGAACGGCTGCCGGCGCACGATGGCGCCGACGGTGGAGCGGTTGACGTAGAGGTTGCCGGCCTCGACCCGGTCGAGCCACTGGTCGATCTCGTCGCGGTCGAGGGAGTGCAGGCCGGCGGTGAGGCCGTAGTCGACCTGGTTCTGGATCTCGACCGCCTCCTCGAAGGTGTCGGCGGCGATCAGGCCGAGCACCGGGCCGAAGTACTCGGTGAGGTGGAACTCCGAGCCGCGCCGGACGCCGGTCTTGACGCCGGGCGACCAGAGCCTGCCAAGGTCATCGAGCTGTCGCGGCTCCACCAGCCACTCTTCCCCGGGGCCGAGCGTGGTCAGCGCGCGCAGCAGCTTGCCGGTGGCGGGCTCGATGACCGGGCCCATCTGCGTGGTGGGGTCGGCCGGGTAGCCGACCTTGAGCGAGCGCACCGCGTCGACGAGCTGGTCGCGGAACCTCCGGGAGGTGGCGACCGAGCCGACCAGGATGCCGAGCGAGGCCGCCGAGCACTTCTGGCCGGCGTGGCCGAAGGCGGAGTAGACGAGGTCCTTGACCGCCAGGTCGAGGTCGGCGTGCGGCGTGACGACGATGGCGTTCTTGCCGCTGGTCTCGGCCAGCAGCGGCAGCTCGGGGCGGAAGTCGCGGAACAGCCGGGCGGTCTCGAAGGCGCCGGTGAGGACGAGCCGGTCGACGCCGGGGTGGGAGACCAGCCGGCGACCGAGGTCGCCCTCGTCGAGGTGGACCAGGCGGAGCACGTCACGGGGTACGCCGGCCGCCCAGAGTGCCTCGACCATCACCGATCCGCACCGGCGCGCCTGGGTGGCCGGCTTGATCACGACCGACGACCCCGCCGCGAGCGCGGCGAGCGTGGAGCCGGCCGGGATGGCGACGGGGAAGTTCCAGGGCGGCGTGACGACGGTGAGCCGGACGGGGACCTGGCCGGCGCCGTCGACGGCGTCGAGCTGTTCGGCCAGGCTCGCGTAGTAGTTGGCGAAGTCGATCGCCTCGGAGACCTCGGGGTCGCCCTGGTCGAGGGTCTTGCCGGTCTCGGCGGCCATCACCTCCAGCAGGTCGGCGCGGCGCCGCTCCAGCTCGATCGCGGCACGACGCAGTACGGCGGCCCGCTCGGCGCCGGTCCGCCCACCCCAGGCCCGGCCGGCGGCGACCGCCTCCTCGACGAGCGCGTCGAGGGCGCCGGCGTCGGTGACGGTGTGGTCGCGGACCAGGTCCTCGCCGCGGGTCGAGCCGGGGATGCGGGCGGTGATCTCGCGACCCCAGGCCTGGTTGCCGGGCAGCGAGGGGTCGGTGTCGGGGGTGTTGGCGAACTCGGTCTGAGGCTGCTCGGCGACCGGTGCTCGCCGGTCCTGGGTGCGGTTCGGCGCGGGCACGGTGTCGTCGACGGCGGCCAGCGAGGCCAGGAAGCGGCCGCGCTCGCGCTCGAAGAGGTCGGGGTCGTCGTGCAGGTCGAACACCGCCGACATGAAGTTGTCCTGGGAGGCGCCCTCCTCCAGGCGTCGTACGAGATAGGCGATGGCGACGTCGAACTCACCCGGGTGGACCACCGGGGTATAGAGCAGCAGCCCGCCCACCGTCTCCTGGACGGCGGCGGCCTGGCCGGTCGCCATGCCGAGCAGCATCTCGAACTCGATGCCGTCGCGGACCCCGCGCCGGCCGGCCAGCGTCCAGGCGTAGGCGATGTCGAAGAGGTTGTGGCCGGCCACGCCGAGCCGGACATTGGCGACGCGCTCGGGCGTCATCGCCCAGGCCAGCACCCGCTTGTAGTTGGTGTCGGAGTCCTGCTTGGTCGACCAGGTCGCCAGCGGCCAGCCGTGCAGGTCGGCCTCGACCCGCTCCATCGGCAGGTTGGCACCCTTGACGAGGCGGACCTTGATGCCGGCGCCGCCGTCGGCGCGGCGCGCAGCCGCCCAGATCTGCAGCCGCTGCATCGCGCCCAGCGCGTCGGGCAGGTAGGCCTGCAGCACGATCCCGGCCTCGAGATCGCGCAGCTCGGGCCGGTCGAGCAGCCGGGTGAAGACCGCGATCGTCAGGTCGAGGTCGCGGTATTCCTCCATGTCCAGGTTGACGAACTTGCGCTTCGAGGCGGCCAGCTCGAAGAGCGGCAGCAGGCTGGTCTCGATGTGCTCGACCGCCTCGTCGAACGCCCACGGCGAGTGCGGCGGGACGGTCGCGGAGACCTTGATGGAGACGTAGTCGACGTCGTCGCGTCGCAGCAGCCGCATGGTGCCGGCCATCCGCTTGGCCGCCTCCCGCTCGCCGAGCACCGCCTCGCCGAGCAGGTTCACGTTGAGGCGCAGCGGCGGCTCGGGCCGGGAGCGCCGGATGTGGGCGATGGCCTTGCCCAGCCTGGCCTCGCTGGCGTCGACGAGCAGGTGGCCGACCATGGCGCGCAGGGCACGTCGTACGACGGGGATGACCAGGCCCGGCGCGAACGTCGAGACCAGCGCGCCGAGCCGGAGACCGGCCCGCAGGTGCCAGGGCAGGAACCGCGGCGCGCGAGTGGACAGCTCCCGCAGCGCGGCGGCGGCGACCCGGTTGTCCTCGGGACGGATCACCTTGTCGACGAAGCCGACGGTGAAGTCGAGGCCGGCGGGGTCCTTGAGCACCTCGGCGAGCCGCCGCGCCGCCGGGTCCGCCGGCTTGGCCGCGGCGACGTCGAGCCAGCGTCGGACGAGGTCGTCCACCTCGGTCAGAAGGGCAGGGTCGGCTGCCGGTGCCGTCGTCATGGTCCCAGTATCGACAGTCGCTATAGTTTGGCTCCAGCGATCTTTTCTGACCAATAAGCGTTAGGTTTCCTTAACAATGCTCGACGTACGCCGGCTCCGGCTGCTGCGCGAGCTCTCGCTGCGCGGCACCTTGGCCGAGGTCGCCGAGGCGCTGCACCAGAGCCCGTCGTCGGTGTCCCAGCAACTCGCCCTGCTGGAGCGGGAGGTCGGCGTACCGCTGCTGCGCAAGGCCGGCCGGCGCGTCGAGCTGACCGCCGCCGCCACGCTGCTCGCCGAGCGCACCGGCGAGGTGCTGGCGCTGCTGGAGCGGGCCGAGTCAGAGGTGACCGCGCTCGGCGAGGAGGTGTCGGGCACGGTCCGGATGGCCGCCTTCCAGTCGGCCGCGCTCGCGTTCGTGCCGCAACTGCTCGCCGATCTGGCCGAGCGCCATCCGCTGCTGCGGGTCACCCTCGCGCAGCGACTGCCCGAGGAGGCACTGCACGAGGCGTCCGCGCGCGGGCTCGACCTGGTCGTGGCCGAGCAGTACCCCGGCCACGCCGCGCCGTGGTACGCCGGCCTCGACCGCTCTCCGCTGACCTCCGACGCCCTCCGGCTGGCGGTGCCGCCGACCGGCGCGCGCTGGGAGGCGATCGGCCGGATCGAGGACGCGGCGCGGGCACCCTGGGTGATGGAACCGCCCGGCTCCTCCTCACGGCACTGGGCCGAGCAGGTCTGTCGCGGCGCCGGCTTCGAACCCGACGTGCGCTACGAGACCGACGACCTGCAAGCACACGTCGCGCTCATCGAGGAAGGCCACGCCGTGGCCATCCTGCCCGACCTCATGAGCGTCCGCCGCCGGCCGGAGACCCGCACGGTCGACCTGCCGGGCTCACCTCGTCGTACCGTCTTCACCGCCACCCGCTCCTCACTGGCCGCCACCCCCGCCATCAGCGCCGTCCGCGCCTCGCTGGCCGCCGTCGTCGCCGACCTCGACTAGATCTGGCTCCTCGGTGACGAGGAGCGTGGCGGGCCAGCGGCGCGACCTGACCAGCCGCCGTACGACGGCGATGAATTGGCCGGCCACCGCCTCGACGGTGATGCCGGGCCGAACCCGGGTCAGCGAGAGCGCCACCGTCCGGATGATCTCCGGATCACGGACCGGGGCCGCGCTGAGGGCGCCGTCTGCCACGTCAGCGGCGGCACCGACGGCCGGGAGGACCGTCCAGGCCCGACCGTCGAGGACGGCCTGCTTCTGGACCGTCATCGAGTTCGTCTCGAAGGCGATGGTCGGGCTCTGGTCGACCTCGGCCAGGCCGAGGTCGATGAGGGAGCGCAGCCCGTGCCCCGGGACCGGCAGCGTCAGCGGATGACGGCAGACCTCAGACCAGGAGACGGGACGCTTCCGGCTGAGGCCAGCCGCCGCCGGGGCCACCGCCCAGAGTGACTCCCTGACCAGCGGCGTCGCCAGTCCGAGAGCGGAGTCACCGATCGCGTAGAGCGTCGACAGGTCGAGGTCGCCGCTCTCCGCCCAGGCACGTACGTCGCCGGAGTAGCCAGCCAGGATCCGCAGGCTGACGTTGGGCAGGTTGCGGCGCACCGCCTGCTCCAACGGCAACGCGACCGTGGCGGCAAGGCTGTCCAGCAGTCCGACGGTCACCACGCCAGCGACCTCCTCGGAGCGCTGCCGCACCAACGCCTCGCCGCGCTCGATCTCGGCCAGCGCCCGACGAGCCCGCTCGATGAGGATCTCCCCCGCGGTCGTCGGGCTCATCCCGTTGCGGGTGCGTTCGAAGAGCCGTACGCCGAGGTCGTCCTCGAGTGCCCGGATCTGTCGTGTGACGGCGGGCTGGACGAGGTGCAGCGCCCGTGCCGCGGCGGTGACACTGCCCAGGTCGCCCACGGTCACCAGTGCCACCAGGTGTCTCAGGTCCACCGCCCCATTCCATCACGTGTCGACATTCTGTACCTGGTTGACATCCCTTCTGGTTATAGGTCCATCAGGACTCGGTCTTTCCCCGCCGCCCCTGCCAGCGGGGAGACTGGGCCCGTGAGTGAGCGCGCCGCCACCTGGCTCTTCGTCCCCGGCGACCGTCCCGAGCGGTTCGCGAAGGCCGCCGCCAGCGGCGCCGACCAGGTGATCCTCGACCTTGAGGACGCCGTCACGCCCGAGGCCAAGCAGCCCGCTCGTGGTCACGTCAGCGGCTGGCTCGCCGACCACACCGCCTGGGTCAGGGTCAACGCCACCGGCGAGCACGACATCGAGCATGACATCCACGCGCTCGCCGGCCGGCCGGGCCTGCGCGGGGTGCTGGTGCCCAAGGCCGAGTCACCCGAGGCGCTGACGGCGATCGGCCGGCGCCTCGGCGTACCGCTGGTCGCGCTCATCGAGTCCGCCCTGGGCTTGGAGCGGTCACGCGAGATCGCGCGAGCGGAGGGCGTGACCAGGCTGGCCTTCGGCTCGATCGACTTCGCGCTCGACATCGGCGCTCGGCACACCCGCGAGGCGTTGGCCTCGGCCCGACGCGAGCTCGTGCTGGTCTCCCGCCTGGCAGCGCTCCCAGCACCGATCGACGGCGTGACCGCCGAGGTGAGTGACGAGTCGCGCGCCCGCGACGACGCCGACCACGCTCGTGAGCTCGGCTTCGGCGGGAAGCTCTGCATCCATCCTCGGCAGGTCGAGCAGGTCCGACTCGCCTTCGCTCCCAGCCCTGAGGAGCTGGCCTGGGCCCGGGAGGTGATCGCCGCCGCGACCGGGGCCGGCGCCGTCCAGGTCGGCGGCGCCATGATCGATCGACCGGTGGTCGAGCGGGCGCGCCGTCTGCTCGCCGCGGCCGCCGGGAGCACCGGTGACCAGTGATTCGAGCACGCCCCTGGCCGGGAGGACCGGGTGGAGGAACTGCTGGAGCGGGCGGGGATCGCCAACGGCCGGATGCGCCCGCCGGAGGCGCTGCTGACCCACCCCCAGCTGCTGGCCCGGCAACGGCGGCAGGAGGTCGCCACCCCCGGCGGCCCGATCCAGGCGCTGCTGCCCCTGCCGTGCTGCGCGGCGTCGCGCCGGCGATGCGCCCGTCCCGTCGCTCGGCGAGCACACCGAGGCGATCAGGCGGGAGTTCGACCCCGCCGAGTCGCGACGCGAGCCCAGCGTCGGCGGGGTCAGCGTCGGCGGGTCAGCGGGCCTGCCTGATCCGGCCGCCCTCTCCCCAGGCCGCATCGGCGGTCAACACATCACAGCCAAGCCGCTCACCGAGCGCGAGACACAGTCGGTCGCCCAAGGACAGACCCTCCCCACGACGCCACCGCCGGGCAGCCCATTCGCCGTCGTCGGCGGTGACGGCCTCGACGGCGAGTCCGTAGCTCTCCAGTAGCGCCCTCGTCAGCCCCCAGTCGCCGCCGACGGCGATCACCTTCTGCGCCGTCTCGGACCAGTTGGCGGCACCGCAGACGGCGCCGGCGGCCAATGACTCCTCGACGACATCGGCCCCGGGCTCGCCCTGGAGGTACGCCAAGAGCGCCGATGCGTCCAAGACGGTCGCGTTCTCAACCATCACGCCGTGGCGTCCTCGTCCTGGGCAGCGGCCCGCCGATCGGCGAGAAGGTCGGCCACGAGGTCATGACCAGCCAGTTGGTCGCGAATACGGCGCTTGAGCTGCTCGCGGGTCATCAGGATCAGCCCAGCGGGAGTCTCGACCATCACCAGCGGAGTCCCCGCGACCAGCCCTCCGCGCTCACGGATGTCGGCGGGCACAACAAGCCGCCCGCGGTCTCCCATCACGACCGATCTTGTCCCATTCATACGACGAACGTACCACCGCAGGGGCAGGCGACCCACCGCATTTCTTCTCGTCGCCACAGTGGTGGGCTCATCCGGCCAATGGCATCTACTGCCCAGTCCAGTGCGGGGAGCGGCGCTCGGCGAAGGCAGCCGCTCCTTCGTGAGCGTCGGCGGAGGCGAAGACCGGGTCGGTGAGCTCCTGCTGGCGCTGCCAGCGCTCGGTGGCCGACCACTGGGGCGACTCGACGATGATCTGCTTGCTGACCCGCGCCGCAAGGGGGCCGTTCTCGGCGATCTGGGCGGCCAGCTCCAGCGCCGCCTCCAGGGCGCCGCCGTCGGCGGCGAGGCGGTTGACCAGGCCGAGCTGGTGGCCACGCTCGGCGTCGAGGAAGCCACCGGTGAGGGCGAGCTCCATGGCGACGTTGGGGCCGATCCGCTCGGGCAGCCGGATCAGGCCGCCAGCGGCCGCCACCAGGCCGCGCTTGACCTCGGGGATCCCGAACCGGGCACCCCGGCCGGCGGTGATCAGGTCGCAGGCCAGCGCGATCTCACAGCCGCCAGCCAGGGCATAGCCCTCGACCGCGGCGATGACAGGCGTGGCGGGCGGCCGCTCGGTGATGCCGGCGAAGCCGCGGCCGGGCAGCGAGGGCAGCTCGCCGCAGAGGAAGCCCTTGAGATCCATGCCGGCGCAGAAGGAGCCGCCGGCGCCCGTGACGATCCCGACCGCGAGGTCGTCACGGGCGTCGAGCTCGTCGAGTGCCGCCGCCATCGCCTGTGCGACGCCGTACGTCACGGCGTTCCTCGCCGCGGGCCGGTTGATGGTGATGATCATGGTGGCGCCCTCGTAGGCGGTCGTCACCTCCGGCTGCTCGACCTGGTCGGTGCTCATCCCTGGTTCTCCTCGCCTGGTGGGGTGGTCAACAGAAAGACGACGCCGTCGCGCACCACCACGGGGTGGGTGCGGGCGTCGGGCAGCCAGTCGCTGCTCAGCTCCTTGCCTGTGCACAGGTCGTACTTGGCGCCGTGCAGCAGGCACTCGACGTGCCCGTCGCCGACCCAGCCCTTGGCGAGCGAGGCCAGTGCGTGCGTGCAGGTGTCGTCGAGCGCGTGGACGACGCCGTCCTGGTCGCGCAGCAGCGCGATGTCGTCGACGGTGCCGGTCACCTCGCGGCTGATCCGCAGACCGCCGCCGATGGGCACGTCGGCCAGCTCCGCGAGCCGGATCGGCGCGGCCACGCTCAGACCGCCCACGAGGGAGGTCGCCTCTCGAAGAAGGCGGCGATGCCCTCCGCCCGCTCCGGGTGGTGCTCGATGGCGGCCACGGCGGCGCGGGTCGCCGGCCAGCCGGCCCCTTCGGCGGGCCAGCGCGCCTCGGCCAGCGCCCGCAGCGAGGCGGTCACGGCGTTCGGGGAGTTCTTGATGATCCGGGCGGCGAGGGCGTACGCCGCCGCGCGGGCCCCGCCGGGCTCGCAGAGCAGGTTGACCAGTCCGACGGCGGCAGCCCGCTCAGCGGAGATGGCGTCGCCGGTCAGCACCAGCTCGGCGGCCAGGTTGGGGGCGAGCCGGTCGGGCGTCCGGAAGAGGCCGCCGCACGAGGCCACCACACCCCGGGCGACCTCGGGCAGCCCGAAGCCGACCCTGGTGTCGGCGACGACGAGGTCGCAGGCCAGCACGATCTCGAAGCCGCCGCCAAGCGCCGGGCCCTCGACGGCGGCGATGAGCGGCTTGCGGCGCGATCGGCGGATGACGCCGTACTCCCCGCCCCGCGGGGTCGCCGGGCTGGCCGGCTCGTGGAGGTCAGTGCCCGCGCTGAAGACCGGTCCGTTCGCGGCCAGTACGCCGACCCGGTGCTGCGGATCGTCGTCGAGCTCGTCCAAGGCATCGCTCAACGCGTCGGTGAGAGCCCGGTCGAAGGCGTTTCGTCGGCCCGGCCGGTTGAGCACCAGCGTCAGCACGCCGTCGGCGGCGTGCCGCTCGATCAGGTTCTCGGTCATGGCCGGTCCAGCTCCGAGGTGGCGCCGAGCTCGGCGCGCGCGATGCCCCGTAGGTGCACCTCGTCGGGGCCGTCGAAGATCCGCATCGCCCGGTGCCAGCCGTACATCGCCGCCAGCGGCACGTCGTCGGAGACGCCGGCTGCCCCGTGGGCCTGGATGGCCCGGTCGATCACCTGCAGGGTCATCCGCGGCACGGCCACCTTCGCCATCGACACCAGCGTGGCGGCGGCCTTGTTGCCCTCCTCGTCGATGACCTTCGCGGCGTGCTGGCACAGGAGCCTGGCCTGGTCGATGGCGATCCGCGACTCGGCGATGTCACGCTGCAACATGCCCTGCTCGGCGAGCGGCTTGCCGAAGGCGACTCGCGACTGCGAGCGCCGCACCAGCAGGTGGAGCGCCCGCTCCGCCGCGCCGATCGCCCGCATACAGTGGTGGATCCGGCCGGGGCCGAGCCGCGCCTGGGCGAGCGCGAAGCCGGCGCCCTCCTCGCCCAGCACGTTGGCGACGGACACCCGGACGTCCTCGAGGGTGACCTCGCAGTGCCCGTGCTGGTCGTGGCGCCCGAAGACCGGCACGTCGCGGACCAGCGTCACTCCCGGGGTGTCCCGCGGGACCAGCACCATCGACTGCTGCCGGTGCTTGGCCGCGCTCGGGTCGGTCTTGCCCATCACGATCAGCACGTGGCAGCGCGGGTCGGCGATGCCGCTGGTCCACCACTTGCGTCCGTTGAGCACGTAGTGGTCGCCGTCGCGCTCGATGCGGGTCTCGATGTTGGTCGCGTCGCTGCTGGCCACCGCCGGCTCGGTCATTGCGAAGGCCGAGCGGATCCGGCCGTCGAGGAGCGGTTCGAGCCAGGTCTGCTGCTGCTCCGGGGTGCCGAACAGGTGGAGGAGCTCCATATTGCCGGTGTCGGGCGCGGCGCCGTTGATCGCCTCCGGCGCGAGCTCCACGCTCCAGCCGCTGATCTCGGCCAGGCCGGCGTAGTCGAGCTGGCTGAGCCCCGACTCGGTGGGCAGGAAGAGGTTCCACAGCCCGCGCCTCCGGGCCTCGGCTTTGAGCTCTTCGACCACCGGGGGGACCGAGTGGTCCTCGGGGCCCTGCTCGGCCCGGTAGGCGTGGTAGGCGCCCTCTGCCGGGAGGACGTGCTCGTGCATGAAGGCGACGAGGGCCTCGCGCAGCTCGGCGGCGCGTGGCGATGGAGTCAGATCCAGCCCGGGCCTCATCGGCGCACCTCGGTGACCATCTCGTCGAGCGAGGCGCGCTCGGTGCGGAAGCGGTTGCTGGGATGGTCCTCGTCGGGATAGCCGAGCGCGATGCCGCACAGCACCGCCTCCTCGTCGGGCAGCTCGAGCAGCTTGCGGACCGTGCCGGCGTAGACGCCGATGGCGCCCTGCGCGATGGTGCCGAGCCCTTCATCTAGCGCGGCGTTCATGAGGTTGGCGACGAAGGCGCCGGCGTCGGCCGCGGCGTAGGCGCCCTGCGAGCGCGCCACGGTCACGACCATCGCCACCGGAGCGCCGAAGAAGGAGTAGTTGTCGAGCATGGCGGCGGCCCGGGCGTCGTAGTCGCTTCGCTCGATGCCAAGGCTCTGGTAGAGCGCGTAGCCGGCCGCCCGCCGGCGGTCGAGATGCACGCCGGCGTACTCCCCCGGGAGCGGCAAGTCTGGCGTCTGGTCCTCGGTCGCGGGGTGTGCGGCGACGTGCTCAGTGAGCTCGCGGGCAAGCCAGCCGGTGGCCTCGCCGCGCAGCAGGTAGACGTGCCAGGGCTGCACGTTGCACCACGAGCCGGTCCGCCGGGCGGTGTCGAGGATGCGGGTCAGCAGCTCCTCGGGCACCGGGTCCGGCCGATAGCCCCGGCAGCTCCACCGGGTCTTCATCAGGGTCGCGAAGTCCATCTTGCGTCTTCCTCTCGATCGGGTACGACGGCCGCTCAGCGCCAGCCGCCGTCGAGCCGCAGCAGCGCCCCGGTGGCATACGACGACGACGAGGAGGAGGCGAAGAAGAGCACGCTGCCGACGATCTCGGCCGGCTCGGCGCACCGGCCGAGCGCGACGTTCGCCTCCATCTGCTCGCGCAGACCGGGCATCCAGTTGTCGGAGATGTCGGTCAGGAAGGCCCCCGGCTGCACGGTGTTGACCCGTACCTTCGGGCCGAAGGCCCGGGCGAACCCCTCGGTCAGCACGTGCAGGCCGGCCTTAGCCGCGGCGTAGGGCAGCGCGTGCTCGCCAGGACGGATCGCCTCGATGGAGCCGATGTTGACGATGCTGCCGCCCTCGTCGGCGGCCATGCGGGTGCCGATCGCGGCGGTGAGCCGGAACGGGCCGCGCAGGTTGACCGCGATGACCTTGTCGAAGAGCGCCTCGCTGACCTCGGCCAGGCTCGGGTAGTGCGGCGAGAGGCCGGCGTTGTTGACCAGCACGTCGACGCGACCGAGCTCGCCGTAGACCGTCTCCACCAGCTCGTCGCAGTCCGCCCAGCTGCTGGCGTTGAAGGCGACCGGCAGTGCCCGGACGCCGTACTGCTCCGTCACCTCCGCGGCCACCGCCTCGCAGGCGTCGAGCTTGCGGCTGGCCACCACGACGGCGGCGCCGCGGGCGGCGAAGGCGTGGACCAGCTCCCGTCCCATGCCCCGGCTGCCGCCCGTCACCACGACGGTCCTGCCCGCGAACTCCTGCTCCATGCCACTCTCCTCCACCGTCGTCATCGCGGGGCCGCGTCCCGCAGCGCCTGCCGCGGGTCGACGCCAACGTCGAGCATCATCGCCGTCGGCGTCTCCACGCCGGCCGCCACGAACCGCTGCAGGTGCTCACGCAGCTGTTCCGGGGCGCCGTGGATGACCAGCGAGTCGACCACGCTGTCGGGCACCGCCCCGAGTGCCTGACGACGCTCGCCCGCGGCCCACAGCCGCCAGACCGGCTCCAGCTCCTCGTGCCCCAGCCAGCGGTAGAACTCCCGGTAGACCGGCACATTGAGGTACGCCGTCAGCAGCCGGCGCCCAGCGGCACGGGCCCGCTCCGCGTCGGTGGTCGGCGCGACCAGGATCCGCGCGGCGACCTCCTTGTCGGACCGGGCGCCGTCCTCGCCCCGCACCACGGGCACCACCCGGGCGGCGTCCGCCGCGGAGATCAGGGTCAGGATCGCGCCGTCGCCCTCGGTGCCGGCGAGCTCGAGCATCCGCGAGCGCAGGCCGGCGACCAGGATCGGGACCTGCTCCTCGGGCGCCGTCTCGCAGCGGTAGCCGCCGACGCGGAAGGTCTCGTAGGCCCGCTCCACCCGCTCGCCGGCCAGCGCGGCGCGCAGGAACCGCAGCGTGTCCCGGGTGCGGGAGTAGGGCCGCTCGAAGGCGATGTCGTTGAGCCGGTCGACGATGATGTCGGAGCCGGAGCCGATGCCCAGCGTGAACCGCCCGGGGGCCAGCGAGGCCATCGTCGCGGCGGTCTGCGCGAGCAGCACCGGGCCGCGGGTGAAGACCGGAGCGACGGCGATGCCGAGCCGGATCTGGCTGGTGACCGCCGCTGCGGCGGCCAGCGGGGTGAACCCCTCCGGCCCGGTGCCCTCGGCCGACCAGATCCCGCTGTAGCCGAGGTCCTCGACCTGGCGGGCCAGCTCGGGGACCTCGCGTAGCGGGACGCCCTCCAGCGGGAGGGTCATCCCCCAGCGAGCGGTCACTGCTGCTGCGTCCGCAGCGCGTGCCGGCGGATCTTGCCGGTCTCGGTGCGTGGCAGCTCCTCGACGAAGTCGACGATCCGCGGCCAGGCGTGTCGGCCGAGGCCGACCCGGACGGCCTCCTGGATGTCGGTGGTCAGCCGCTCCCGCGGCACCGAGCCGTCGGCGACCACGACGGCGCGGACGGCCGAGCCCCGCTTGGGGTCGGGCGCGGCCACGACAGCGGTGTCGGCGACGCCGGGGAGGCCGAGGATGATCGCCTCGACCTCGCTGGGGCCGACGTTGTAGCCGGAGGTGACGATCAGGTCGTCCTCGCGGCCCACGAAGTGGTAGCGGCCGGCGTCGTCGATCTCGGCCAGGTCGCCGGTCAGGAAGTAGTCGCCCTGCCAGCGGGCCTGCCAGAGGTCGTCGCGACCCTGGTAGCCGACCGAGGCCTGGAACTGCGGGCGCCGCACGGCGATGATCCCGCTGCGCTCCTGCGGCACCCCGGCGGGGTCGACCAGCGCGACGTCGAAGCCAGGGACGGCAGCGGCGAGGGCGCCGGGCTCGACCGGCTCCTCGGCGCCGGTCAGGTTGGCGAGCACCATCGCCAGCTCGCTCTGGCCGTAGCCGTCCTGGAGGTCGTGGCCGGTGAGCCGGCGCCAGGCGCTGGCGAGCGGGGCGTCCAGCGGCTCGCCCGAGCTCGACGCGCCGCGGACCGAGCGGGGCACGCCGCCGTGCCGCTCGGCGGTGGTGGCCAGCCGGCGGTAGGCGCTCGGCGCCGCACCGATGAAGGTGACCCGCTCCTTGTCGATGATCCGCAGCCAGGCCTCGGGGTCGAAGTCGCCGCTGTAGGCCACCCGGGGATGACCGAGCGCCTGCGGGCAGATGCCGACGGTGTAGAGGCCGTAGGACCAGCCCGGGCTGGCGCCGGCGAAGAGCAGGTCGCCCTGCTCCAGGCCGAAGACATGCCGGATGTAGGGCTGCACGGTGAGGATGAGCTGGTGCGCTTGCAGGCAGCCCTTCGGGGCACCGGTCGTGCCGCTGGTGTAGATCAGGGTCGCCGGGTCCGACGGCAGTGTCTCGACGGGGCTGGTGAGGGCGTCGTACGACTCCAGCTCGGCCCAGAAGCTGCGGTCGCCGTGCCGCAGCCCCCGCCCACCGGGCCCGGCCACGGTGTAGACGGCCGGGTCGACGCCACCGGCAGAGAGGGCGTCGTCGAGGGCTTCGCGGTAGTGGTGGTCGACGATGACGACCTTGGGGTCGCCGCCGGCGAGACGGTCGCCGAGCGCGGTCGTGCCGAAGCCGGCGAAGAGCGGCATGTAGACGAACCCGGCTCGCCAGGCGGCGAGCGCACCGATGTATGCCTCGCTCTGCTGGCCGACCACGCCGGCGACCCGGTCGCCAGGCTGCAGGCCAAGCTTGCGCCAGGCCGTCGCCAGTCGGCTGGAGGCCTCGGCGAGCTCGGCGAAGGTCCAGCGCTCCGAGGAGCCGTCGGGGTGATGCAGGATGTAGGCCAGCCGGGCCCGGTCGCGGCCCCACCGGTCGGCCGCCTCGTGGGCGGTGTTGAGGCCCCGGCTCAACGGCCAGTCGAGCCGGGCCACCGCCGCCTCCCAGATGTCCGCCACGGGCAGCTCCCGCTCGGCCCGGAGCTCGGCCAGGAACTCCTCGCTCATGCCGACCACCTCGCGATCACGTCGTCGATGACACCTTCACGTCCAGGCTCCGCGGCCGCGCTCGCGGTGCGGGAGAAGCGCGGCGCAGCGGCCGCCTCGACGCCCTCGGCGCCGCGCCGCAGCGAGCCGCGCGCCGCCAGCTGCGGGTGGGCGGGCGCCTCCTCGAAGGTCAGCACCGGCGTGACGCACGCGTCGGTGCCGTCGAAGACGGCCGCCCACTCCTCGCGGGTACGCCGGGCGAAGGCTGCGGCCAGCACCTCGGCCAGAGCCGGCCACTGTGCCGGGTCGTCCCGGTCGGGCAGATCCGGCAGATCGGCCGGCAGGTCGAGCAGCTTGAGCAGCTCGGCGTAGAACTGCGGCTCGATGGCGCCCACCGCGACATGGCCGCCGCCGCGACACCGGTAGGTGCGGTAGTAGGGGGCCGCGCCGTCGAGGATGTTGCCGCTGCGGACGTCGCTCCAAGCGCCGGCCGCGCGCAGCTCGAGGATCGGCTGGGTGAGCGCGGCGGTGCCGTCCACCATGGCGGCGTCGACCACCTGGCCCCGGCCGGAGCCGGCGCGCTCCAGCAGCGCGGCGAGGATGCCCGTGACGAGGAACATCGAGCCGCCGCCGTAGTCGCCCACGAAGTTGAGCGGCGGCAGCGGCTGCTCGGCGGTGCCGACCGCGTGCAGCGCGCCGGTGAGCGCGATGTAGTTGATGTCGTGGCCGGCCGTGTGCGCCAGCGGGCCCTGCTGCCCCCAGCCGGTCATCCGCGCGTAGACCAGCCGCGGATTGCGCGCCCGGCACAGGTCCGGGCCCAGGCCCAGCCGCTCGGCCACGCCGGGCCGGTAGCCCTCGATGAGCACGTCCGCGGACTCGATCAGGCCGAGGACCTGCTCACGCTGCTCGGGACTCTTCAGGTCGGCACGCACGATGGTGCGGCCGCGCAGGGTGTGGTGCAGACCGCCACCGGTGGCCGCGGTGGGCCGGTCGATCCGGATCACCTCGGCGCCCAGGTCGGCCAGGATCATCGCGGCGTGCGGGCCCGGGCCGATGCCGGCCAGCTCGACCACGCGGACGCCGTGCAGCGGTGTCGCCACGACCTCTCCCTCCACCCCGATCGGTGCGACCGGGTGGTGGGGAAACTAGTGAACGATCGCTCAGAGACGGAGCGACCATCCCTGTGGGTGGAACACGCCGCGCAGCCGACCCCGGCGGCTCAGGCGGCGTCGACCGCGTGGACCACGCCGAGCGCGATGTCGACGTACCGGTGCGCCATCTCCTCGGGCGAAACGCCGCCGCCCTCGTGGTACCAGGTGGCGACCGAGTAGCCCATGTTGATCACCGCCCGGGCCGCGTCGCGGGGGTACGCCGTCCGGAAGACGCCCAGCTCGACGCCGCGGCGGATGACGTCGCGGAACATCCGCTCCTGCTCGTCGCGCAGCCGCACCACGACCGCGCGGCCGTCCGGCTCCAGGCTGCGCAACTCGGAGGAGCCGATGAGCGCCTCCGCCTGGCGCGAGGTGTGGAACAGGATCCAGGCGTGGACCAGCGCCTCGAGCTGCTCGGCCGGGTCGGAGCCGGCGCTGAGCAGCTCGGCCCGGGTCAGCGCGATGACGTCGTTCATCGTCGACACCATGATCTCCTGCAGGATCTCCTGCTTGGAGGGGAAGTAGTGGTAGATCGAGGCGACGGTCATCGAGGCTGACCGGGCGATGTCACGCATCGAGGTGCCGTGATAGCCCAGCGTCGTGAAGTTGTCGATCGCCGCGCCGAGCACCCCGGCCCGTCCGCCGACCCTGGTCGCTGTCACTGCCACGCCCCACCACGCCTTCCGTCCGCGCCGCCCGTCAGGGCGCCGTGTCTGCCAGTGTGGCATGAGCGACCACCCTGCTCCTCGTCCGGCCGCGGCACCGGCCGACGCCCCAGTCCGTGGAACGCGGTCGTCGCAGCCGAACGATCGCTCAGTAGCCTGCACCCATGAGCTCGATGGTCTCGCTCGACCTGCCCGATCTGGCCAACCTGCGTGACGTCGGCGGGCTGCGCACGCACGACGGCCGACGCACCCGCCCGGGCCGGCTGCTGCGCAGCGCCACGCCGTTCTACCTCGACGCCCGGCAGGCGCAGCGGCTGGTCGGGGAGATCGGGCTGCGGCTCCGCATCGACCTGCGCAGCCGCGGCGAGGTGGCCGGCGCGACCAACGCCCACCTGGCCGCCCTGGAGCGGGAGGTGCTGCTCGCGCCCATCAGCGCCGGCGGCGCCGGCTCGATCGCTGCCGCGACCGAGCCGGAGCAGACCATGGTCGCCCACTACCTGCGCTATCTCGAGCACGCCGGCGACCAGATCGCGATCATCGCCCGGGCGGTCGCCGACCCCGAGCGGCTGCCGGCGCTGCTGCACTGCACCCTCGGCAAGGACCGCACCGGCACGGTCGTCGCGGTGCTGCTCTCCGCCGTCGGGGTCACCGAGGAGGAGATCGTGGCCGACTACGCGCTGACCCATGGCCAGAACGACGCGCTGCTCGACCGGCTGCGCCAGCTGCCGGAGTACCAGCGCCGCCTGGAGCTGCTGCCCGCTGAGTCGCTGCACGCCGTGCCGGAGTCGATGGTCGGCTTCCTCGCCGGCCTGGCGCAGGGGTACGGCGGCGGCGCCGGCTATCTCGCCGCGGCGGGCGTGGAGCCCGAGGTGCTGGCGGCGCTGACCGAGCAGCTGGTGGAGGAGGCCCGATGACTACCCCGACGGCCACCGTGCTCACCAGCTCCCCCACCGCCGGCGTGCGGCTGGTCACCCTCGACCGCCCGGACCGGCTCAACACCCTCGACCGCGGTCTGGTCGCCGAGCTGCACCGCACTCTCGACGAGATCGCCCAGGACGCCGAGTGCCGCGTCGTGGTGCTGACCGGCGCCGGCCGGGCCTTCTGCGCCGGCCTGGACCTGCAGGGCTACGGCGACCCCGACCGCGAGGAGCGGCTCGGCCTGCCGCTGGCCACCCTGGAGCGACAGAAGGAGATCGCCGCGCTCACCGAGCGGCTGCACACCTTGCCGCAGCCGGTCATCGCCGCCGTCAACGGCCCGGCCGCCGGCGGCGGCCTCGCCCTGGTGCTCGCCAGCGACGTCCGGCTCGCGGCCCCGGAGGCGGTCTTCGCGGTCTCCTTCATCAAGGCCGGCTTCTCGGCCTGCGACGTGGGCGTGTCCTGGCTGCTCCCCCGCATCGTCGGCGCGGGGCGGGCCCACGAGCTGATGCTCACCGGCCGCCGCTTCGACGCCGCGGAGGCGGAGCGGATCGGGCTGGTGCTGGAGGTCGTCGACAGCGCCCGGCTGCTGGACGCCGCGCTGGCCAAGGCGGCCGAGATCATGGGCAACGGCCCGGCCCAGGTCGAGCTGACCAAGGAGGGCATGTGGCTCGCCCTGGAGACGCCGTCGCTGAAGACCATGATCGAGCTGGAGAACCGTCAGCAGGTCATCACCGCGCTCACCGAGGACAGTGACGAGGCCAAGCGGGCCTTCCTCGAGAAGCGGGCGCCCGTCTTCCGGCGCCGCTGAGTCGCCGGCACTCGCACGGGGTTCCGTCCGCCGGAATCGGGCCGTGCGGTCGGCGCCTGCTCGCGAGAGCGTCGGCTCACCGCGAGCCGACAGAGAGAGCCGATGAGACGAGAGCTGTACGACGCCGACCACGAGTCCTTCCGCACCGTGGTCGCCGAGTTCGTGGACCGCGAGGTCACCCCCAACCTGGAGCGCTGGGACGAGCAGCGGCTCATCGACCGCGAGACCTGGCTGGCCGCCGGCAAGCAAGGACTCATCGGCCTGGCCGCCCCGGAGGAGTTCGGCGGAGGCGGAGGCGCCGACTACCGGTTCCGCGCGGTTCTGCTGGAGGAGCTGGCCCGCGTCCACGCCACCTCGCTGGCCTCCAGCTTCTCGCTGCAGGACGACATCGCCATCCCCTACATCCGCGAGATCGGCACCGCCGAGCAGCAGCGGCGCTGGCTGCCGCGGATGGCGGCCGGCGAGCTGATCGGCGCCATCGCCATGACCGAGCCCGGCACCGGCAGCGACCTCAAAGGCATCCGTACCTCGGCGAAGCAGGTCTCCGGCGGCTGGGTCGTCAACGGCGCCAAGACCTTCATCACCAACGGCATCCACAGCGACCTGGTCATCACCGTGGCCCGCACCGACCCCGAGGGCGGCTCGGGCGGCTTCAGCCTGCTCGTCGTCGAGCGGGACATGCCCGGCTTCAGCCGCGGCCGCAAGCTGAAGAAGGTCGGCCTGCACGCCCAGGACACCGCCGAGCTGGTCTACGAGGACGTCTTTGTGCCAGACGAGAACGTGTTGGGCGAGATCGGCGGAGGCTTCGGCCAGCTCCGGGCGATGCTGCCGCTGGAGCGGCTCAGCATCGCGGTGCACGCGCTCGCGGTGAGCGAGGCGATCCTGGCCGAGACCATCGACTACGTCCGAGACCGGCACGCCTTCGGGCAGCGGGTCGCCGACTTCCAGAACACCCAGTTCGAGCTGGCCGAGATGCAGACCGAGGTCTCCATCAGCCGGGTCTTCGTGGACCGGGCCATCCTCGCCCTCAACGCCGGCGAGCTCACCGAGGTCGACGCCGCGATGGCGAAGTGGTGGGGCGCCGACCTGCAGAACCGGGTGATCGACCGCTGCCTGCAGCTGCACGGCGGCTACGGCTTCATGCTCGAGTATCCGGTGGGCCGGGCCTACCAGGACGCCCGGATCCAGCGCATCTTCGGCGGTGCCAACGAGATCATGAAGCAGATCATCGGGCGCAGCATCGTCGGGCGCCCGTGACGGCGCCGCTGCTGGCCGGGCAGGTCGCCCTGGTCACGGGGGCGGCCACCGGCCTGGGCCGGCGCTTCGCCACCACGCTGGCGGCCGTCGGCGCGACGGTGGCGCTGGCCGGCCGACGCGCCGAGGCGCTGGAGCTGACGGCGCAGGAGATCGACGCCGCCGGCGGCACCGCCGTCGTCACACCGCTCGACGTCCGCGACGCCGCCGCCATCGAGGCCTGTCTCGACGGCCTGGCGGGGTCGGTCGGGCTGCCCACGATCCTGCTCAACAACGCCGGTATTCCCGACGCCAAGCGCGCCCACCGGATGCCGCTGGAGCTCGTCGACGCGGTGCTGGAGACCAACCTGCGCGGCCCCTGGCTGCTCGCCACCGGCGTCGCGTCGCGGCTGATCGCGGCCGGTCGGCCCGGCCGAATCGTCAACATCTCCTCGATGTCCGCCTACCACTACGAGGGTGAGGGCGCGGCCCTCTACTCGGTGACGAAGGCCGCGATCAGCCGGATGACGGAGGTACTGGCGGTGGAGTGGGCGGCGAAGGGCATCAACGTCAACGCGATCGCGCCGGGCGCCTTCGCCTCGGAGATGATGACGGGGATGCTGGCCCGGATGGGTGACATCACCCAGGGCTTCCCGCGACAGCGGCTCGGCGACCCCGCCCAGCTCGACAGCACGCTGCTCTACCTGGTCTCGCCGGACTCCGACTACATCACCGGCACGATCATCAAGGTCGACGACGGGCAGTACCACCGATGAGCGCCGCGACCATGCTGGCGGTGCGGCTGCTGCGGCACGAGCAGGACCCGGTGCTGACCGAGATCCCGGTGCCGACCGTCGGCCCCGGCGACGTCCGGGTGGCGATGCGGGCCTGCGGCATCTGCGGCTCCGACGTCCACATCATCGAGGGATCCACCGTGCCGGCGTACCTCCCCATCACGCTGGGCCACGAGGCCGCGGGCGTCGTGGAGGCGGTCGGCGACGGCGTTGTCGAGGTCGCCGTCGGCGACCGAGTCTCGGTCAACCCGATGCTCAGCTGCGGGACCTGCCGGCAGTGCCGCACTGGCCGCCAGAACCTCTGTCCCCGCATCCAGGTCATCGGGCTGCAGCGTGACGGCGCCCATGCCGACCTCGTCGTGGTGCCGGCCGGCAACGTCGTGCCACTGCCCGACTCGGTCGGCTTCGCGCTGGGCGCCATCGTGGCCGACGCCATCGCGACGCCGTGGCGCGCCATCGAGCGGGCGCGGGTGCAGCCGGGCGACGTCGCCGTCGTCTACGGACTCGGCGGGCTGGGCCTGCACGCGGCCATGCTGCTGCGGCAGGTCCACGGCGTCCGGGTCATCGGCGTCGACGCCAGCGACAGCGCCCTGGCGCGTGCCGCCGACTTCGGCATCGAGGAGGTCGTCGACGCCCGCGCGGGCCGGCCGGCGACCGCGGTCCACGCGCTCACCGACGGTGGCGCCGACGTCTCCTTCGAGTTCGTCGGCTCCGTTGGCGTCGTCGAGCAGGCCGTTCGCTCGCTGGGGTACGACGGCCGCTGCGTGGTCGTCGGCGTCGGACCGGACCGGCTCGGGCTGTCGCTGCGCCAGGAAACCCTGGTCGCCCGTGGCCAGTCGATCATCGGCTCCCACGGCTATGTGTCCGACGACATCCGGCACCTGCTCAGGCTGCTCGACGACCGCACCCTCTCCATCGACGGTACCATCAGCCACCGGGTCCCGCTGACCTCCTACGCCGACGGCCTGGCCGCGTTGCGGGACCGTACCAGCGGCGCCATCAGAGTGGTCATCGAGAACGACATGTGACGCGCGGCCGGGCTCCGGAGGGAACTCGCGGCAGCGCTACGGCCGTCGGAAGAGGGGCCGGAGGAGGAGCCTCGCCCACTCGTCATCGCTGAGCTCCCGGCGCTTCGCAGCGCCACGTTCGCAGTTTCGCCCGACGAACACCCGCGCCGGCGGGTCTTCGCCGGTGAGGCACTGTTGGATCGCCTCGGCGACCAGGTCGGGATCACGGCCGACCACGATGCGATTCCAGTCGGCCACCACGTCGGCGACCGCCTCCCGGTACGCAGGCTCTTCAGAGTCGCGGGTCGGCTCCCAGAGCTCCCCGCCGACGCCGGTCTGGAAGACCCCGGGCGACACGATGCTCACGCGGATGCCAAACTGGTGCACTTCGGCGCCGATGCCGCTGGGCGTCGTTGGCCTTGTAGTCCTTGAGCACCTCGCGGGCGACCACCATCTGGTGGACCTCGGTGGGGCCGTCGGCCAGGCTGGCGTGGAAGGAGTTGATCACGCCGTCTCCAGCACCAGCAGCCGGAACTGCCGCAGCTGCACCCAGGCGTCGGCGATCTTCTCCTGCACCATCTGCTTCTCGGCCAGCAGCTCGCCCTTGGTGGTCCGCGACAGCACCCGCTCGCAGGTCATCTCGAAGGCGCGGGTGGCCTGCGCAAGGGTGCGCATCGCGTGGTGCAGCCGGCCGCCGCCGAGCCTGGTCTGCGCGATGGCGAAGGCCGCGCCGCGCTCACCCAGCATCGCCGAGCAACATCGAGGCCCGCTGGTACGGGTTCTCCGCCTGCGCGCCGAAGAAGATCGGCCCGAACCGGGACATCCCGAACTTCTCGTTCATCAGGGCCAGCTTGAGCTGGCCGTAGCCCTTGCCGCCCAGCTCGGGGCCGAGGTGGCAGGCCCACAGGCCGCGCTGCTTGACCTCGGCC
>NZ_JASGDQ010000084.1:0-3051 GCF_047607185.1 Nocardioides sp.
ACTGGCATCGGGCCGAGCGCTACTGCGGACGCTGCGGCAACGAGACGGTGGTGATCAACGGAGGCTACGCGCGGCATTGTCCGAGCTGCGGCATCGATCACTTCCCGCGTACCGATCCCGCCGTCATCGTCGGCGTGCTCGATGATCACGACCGGCTGCTGCTGGGCGGCCAGCCCACCTGGGGCAACCGGGTTTCCGTGCTCGCCGGATTCGTCGAGGTCGGCGAGTCCGCCGAGCAGACCATCCACCGCGAGATCGCCGAGGAGGCCGACATCGAGGTCGGGGAGACCCGCTATTTCGGCAGCCAACCCTGGCCGTTCCCGCGCTCGCTGATGCTCGGCTACTTCGCCCGGGCGGTCTCGACCGAGATCTGTGTCGACGCCGACGAACTCGAACACGCTGCCTGGATGTCCCGCGGCGACGTCCGCGACGCGGTTGCCGCCGGCGAGATCACACTGCCCGGCGCCAGCTCGATCGCCTCCCGGATGATCGAGGCATGGCTCGACGGCCAATCTGACTTGATCTGATCTGCGTCGGGGGAGCGAACCGCTCGCCAGTGAACCGCACGCCGTCGCTTCCGTCGGCAATTTCCATCCATGGGCGCAATATCCGTCCGAACCGTGCCGATTTCGTACTGAAAAGGCGCCCACGGATGGTAGCTACGAGGCGGCGGTGATCCAGCGGTCTCGATTGTGTTTGACACAATCGGATCGACGGATTGAGGTGGTCTTTACCTGGCACACGAAGAGGAAGGGCAGTCATGACGCCGAAGGACGCCAGCAAGTACGGTGTTGTTCGCGGCTCGACCATCGAGTCCGTTGATCTTGATGACACCGGTCGGTCGAACTCGTCCACGGACTCAGATGGCGCCGGTTCTGGTCTTACGGCGTGGGAAAGAGGACGTCCAGATCGACGCTGACGGAGCGACCGGCGAATCGTGCTTCCGCCATCCCGCGGCCGTCGAGTTGTCTGGCTTCGGCCAACAGGTCGCCTTGCAGCACATACTGGCGCAGCACGCGTTCGCGACGATCGACCACCCAGTAGTCATGCAACCGCGCCGCCGCGTACTTGGCGCGTTTGAGGATCAGGTCGTTGGTCCAGTTCCCAGAGGTGATCTCCACGCACAGCAAGGGGATGCCGGTGAACCGCGTCTGGTCGTTTGTGGCGGCATGCACCATCACGTCCGGGACGTATTCCTCGAAAGCGCCGGCCGGTGACCAGCCCCAGCCGGTGACCAGCCCCAGCCGGTGGTCACACTTTCGCTCGGTGCGCAGACCTCGGACAGGCGGCTCACAAGGTGGAGGATCGCGACCTGGTGGTGGCGATCCGGGGTCGGTGGCATCAGCAGCGCCCCATCGATGAACTCACCACGGATGTCGTCTCCGAGTCGGTTGTATTCCTCCCAGGACATGGGCAGGCGAGTCTGGTGGTCAGCCAATCCGATGTGCACCGCCATCGCTCCACCTCCTGTCGGGTCGATGACGTCAGACTATCAGCGCACCGGGACGTCGAGTGGATATTTGTTCGATTCCTGCCCGCATAGTCTGATTGGTTGGTCAGCTCGGCGCCCCGGCCGATCTCAGGGAGGTCGGCCCGATTTTCCCACGCGTGTAGGAGAATCTCCGTTCTGGACCCTAGCTATTGCGTGTGTGTTCGAGTAGAATCAGGCGTATGTTCGATGATCGGTTGGAGGAGGTGCTCGGGGACCCGGGCGCGCTCGCCGATCTTGCCGGGCGGTGTGAAACCCAGGCCCGCCGGTGGGGGTGCCGGAAACTCGTGTTGGCGGCGGCGTGGGCCGATGCGCACTCCGAAGTCGATCATCCCGCGGGTGGGGTGTTGGTGGAACGGCTCGTCTCGGTCGGTCCGGTCGGAACCCCACTGGTGGCGGAGTTCGCGGCGCATGGTCTGGTCGGGCCGTTCGGCACGACGGTCGGGTCGGCCCGGTCCTGGATCGGGGACGCGTTGACGGTGCGGCATCGGCTGCCCAGGTTGTGGGGCCGCGTCGTCGCTGGTGAGGTGCATGCCTGGCAGGCGAGGCAGGTTGCGAACCTGACTTCGCATCTGTCGGTCGCGGTGGTCGGGATCGTGGATGAGCAGACCTCTGGCTGGATCACGCAACTGCCGTGGCAGACATTCCTGAAGGCCCTGGACGCGACCATGCTCGAGGTGGATGAGAAGAGCTATCGGGAACGCGAACGCATGATTGCGGCGAAACGGGAAGTCCGGGCCACCCAGTCCGAAGACGGTCTCCGCACGTTGATCGCCCGTGGTGAAGCCGGTGATGTGGTCATGCTTCTCGCTCTGCATCAGCGGGTTGCCGAATGCTTGGCTGACGAAGGTGATGAAGACCCGCTGCCGGTGCGGATGTCGAAAGCGATGGGCTGGATCGCCAACCCTGCCCGCGTTCTGGATCTGTTGGCTCGGCATGCTGGTGATCCCGACCCGCATCGGGAGCCGTGGGAGCAGGTCGCCGCCCACCAAACAGATGACACCGATCCATGGGCTGATGATCTGCCACCGGGCGGGTGGGAAACCAGCGAGCAGGGCAACTACTTTCAGCCGTCGTTTGATGAGGACGACTGGTGGACCCAACCCCGGCCCGACGCCCCCGGACCCGGCGACGAGCATCGGGACTGGCCAGAGGATCCGCCACCCGATCCCGACGATCTCGCCTGGTACCACCAACACACCGATACCGACCGCGACTCCGGATCAGACGACGCTGACCCCGCGGGCGGTGAGACTCGGCAGGAGCCCGACGCCGCACCGAACGACGAAACCCAGTCGCATGCTGCCTGTGGTGACTATGCCGACTCCGACAGTGGCACCGACCTAGACGGTGGTGCTGGTTTCGACGGTCGCGGCAGGAGTTCCCCGGTCGCCAGAACTGGCGAGAACCCAATCCAGACAGATCCTGCCGGTCACACCAGCGACCAGGAACCCGCTGCTCGAACGACCGCGTGCGAGACCCTGGCCGGCCAGATTCGGCAACGCTGGCCATCAGCGTTCCGGCCACCCGGCTGGAAACCGCTGACCCGAACAGAACTCGCC
>NZ_JASGDQ010000085.1:0-14491 GCF_047607185.1 Nocardioides sp.
GGCCGAGGTCAAGCAGCGCGGCCTGTGGGCCTGCCACCTCGGCCCCGAGCTGGGCGGCAAGGGCTACGGCCAGCTCAAGCTGGCCCTGATGAACGAGAAGTTCGGGATGTCCCGGTTCGGGCCGATCGTCTTCGGCGCGCAGGCCCCCGACACAGGGAACTCCGAGATCCTCGCCCACTTCGGGACGCCCGAGCAGAAGGAGCGCTATCTGACGCCGCTGCTGGCGGGCGAGATCACCTCGTGCTTCTCGATGACCGAGCCGCAGGGCGGCGCCGACCCGCTGCTGTTCAGGACCGCCGGCGTGCTCGACGGCGACACCTGGGTCATCAACGGCGAGAAGTGGTTCGCCTCCGAGGCGGAGTCGGCGGCCTTCTACATCATGATGGTGGTCACCGACCCCGAGGCGGAGAACCCCTACCGACGGGCGTCGATGTTCATCATCGACACCGACACCCCCGGGATCGAGATCGTCGGCAACTACGGCTTCTACAGCGAGCCCGAGGACACCCACGCCCACCTGCGGCTCACCGACGTGCGGGTGCCCGCCGCGGCGATGCTGGGTGAGCGCGGCGCCGCCTTCGCCATCGCGCAGACTCGGCTCGGCGGCGGCCGGCTGCACCACGCCATGCGCACCCTCGCGCAGGCCACCCGCGCCTTCGAGATGACCTGCGAGCGAGTGCTGTCGCGGACCACCAAGGGCGAGCTGCTGGCCGAGAAGCAGATGGTGCAGGAGAAGATCGCCGACGCCTGGGTGCAGCTGCGGCAGTTCCGGCTGCTGGTGCTGGAGACGGCCTGGCTGGCCGACCAGGGCAACGACTGGAAGACGATCCGCAAGAACGTCTCGGCGGTGAAGCTCGTGATGCCGAGGGTGCTCCACGACATCGCCGCGACGGCGCTCCATCTGCACGGCTCGCTCGGCCTGAGCCACGAGATGCCCTTCGCGGAGTGGGTGATCAACTCCTTCCACGTCGGTCTGGCCGACGGCCCTACGGAGGTCCACCAGATGGTGGTCGCCCGCGAGGTGCTCAAGGAGTACAAGGCCAACGACGCCCAGTTCCCTGGCTACATCCGCCACCAGCGCCTCGAGCGTGCCCGGGCGCGCTACGGCACGGTGTGGGCCGACCGGGCGCGCTGAGGCCACCGGCCGCCTCGCCCCGGTCGCGCCGCGGCGCCGCCTCAGTCGTTCTCGATGACGACCCGGATGGCGCCGCTGGTGCGGTCGCGCAGGGCGTGCAGCCCGTCGGCGTAGAAGGAACGAGCCACCATGGCGGAGTTCCTCGGCCTGGGCATCACGCACTACCCGCTGCTCGCGGGCGCTGACATATGGCCAACCTGCTGAAGTACACCCTCACCGACCCGGACATCCCGGCGGAGCTGAAGGACCCCGCGGGCTGGTCGGAGCTCGCCCGGTGCGAGTGGTCCGACGACCAGGGCACCGCCGCGGTGGCCGGGCACTGAGCCCAGTTGCTCGCCGGCATCGCCAAGTGCCGCGCCGAGTTGGAAGCCTTCGCACCCGACGTCGTCATCGTGTGGGGCGACGACCGGCACGTCGCCGGCGAAGGATCGGCTGAGTTCCATCGGACGGAATCCGACCGGCGCCCCGGCCTTGAGCCCCCCTATGTTCGGCGAGCAGGCCTCAGGACTTTCTCGGCAACCCGAAGAAGAGAGATCCCCATGAACCACAAGAACGTCAGGATTGCCTTCGTCGCAGCGGTCACCGTGACCGCGCTGGCCGGATGCGGCAGCGGCAGCGACGACGCCGGAACCGAGTTAGCCGGTGAGCCGATCCGGATCGGCTTCTTCAACAGCGAGGACGCGCCGGGCAGCAGCTTCAATCTCCCCGGGGCCACTCTGGGGGCGAAGGCGGCCGTCGACCAGGTGAACGCGGACGGCGGAATCGATGGCCGGCCGCTCGCGCTCGTCGCGTGCGCGACGAAGGCGACCCCAGACGGCACGACGGACTGTGCGAACAAGTTCGTCGATGACGAGGTCGACGTGGTTCTCAAGGGCGGCGACGGGAACAACGCCGTCGCCATCCCCATCGTCACGGAGGCCGGAATCCCCTACTTCGCTGGCACGGCGCCGACATCCGCTGAGGAGCAGAGCGATCCCGGCGTTATCTCTTTCACCGCGGGCGGCTACGCACAGTTCATCGCGATGGTTCCCTTCGCGCGCGAGCAGGGCTTCAACAGTATGGCCGCGGCCTATATCAACGTCCCGTCGATCGTCTCGCTCGTGCAGCAGGCGACTCCTCTCCTCACCGAAGCCGGCGTCAAGGTGCAGGACCTCCCGCTCGACCCGGCTGCCACCGACCTCACGCCCATCGCAGGCCAGATCGCCTCGGCCGCTCCCGACGCGGTCTTCGTGTCGGGCACCGAAAGCCAGTGCATCAGCCTGATGCGGGCGCTGACGAGTCTGGGCTACGACGGGGCAGCGGTCATCACCGCCTCGTGTGCAACCCCGTCGTTCGAGTCGGCGGTCGCAGGCTACGAGGGCGTCGTCTACGTCGACGCGCTCCTGACCACGCTGGACTCGTCCAATAAAGAGACCGAGAGGATGCTCGCCGCCTTCGACGAGTATGAGCCGGGTGCCAAGGGCCAGTCCTACAGCGACATCGGCTACAGCGGTGTCGTGACCCTCGCGGGAGTCCTGCGTGCCGCCGTCGAGAACAGCGAGGACACCCCGTTCACGGTCGAGGGCCTGAACTCCGCTGCGAAGGGCCTACCCGTCTCCTTGACGAACGGCACGACCATGGACTGCGACGGCGCGGGCAGCGCAGTTCCCACCGCCTGTAGCTGGTCCGCCCTGATGTACGAGTTCGAGGGTTCCGGCAGCTACTCGTTCGTCGAGGCCTTCGACACGGCGGAACTGTCGAGCAATGGCTAGTTCGACGGCAGCCGCCGGCTCGATACGGTCGGCCGGCGACCAGAACGGACCGCTGACCGGCGTCACCGTCATCGAGTTGCGCGGCGAGCGGCTCGCCACGAGTCTCTGTGGCCGAGTGCTGGCCGATCTCGGGGCACGCGTCCTCGTCGCCGAGAGCCGCCTGACGGTCGCACACGACCAGCCCGAGGTCGATGCCTATCTCCATCGTGGCAAGCTGCTCGTGGACCACGTCGGAGACGACGAGCTCGGCGCTCTTCTGCGGAGTGCGGACGTTGTGATCGTTGACGACTTCGGCGTGGCCGAGGAGGTCGTCGGTTCCGTTCCGGAGGGCGCTCCTCCGCTCGTCAGCATCACCGACTACGGGTTCGCCGGAGCCCCGGGCGGGAGTGAGTTCCTGCTCCAGGCCGAAGGGGGACTGGCGGCGATGCACGACACCGAGAGCGGCATGCCCGTCTGGACGAACGCCCCCATCGGCGAAACCACAGCCGCCGCCTTCGCCGCAGCCACCGCACTCGGTGCTCTCATCGGGAGGGAGGTGCCGAGCGTGGTCGCCCCCAAAAGGTACGACGTCTCGGTGCTGGAATCCGTCCTGAACTTGCTGGCGGCGCCGACGATGCAGGGACAGATCCCCGGCGCGGGACCCTACCTGCAGCCGATTCAGATGGTCCCCGGCGTCATGCGCACGCTCGACGGGTGGGTTCTCCTGGTCGCCATCAACGATGCTCACTGGGAGCGCCTGCGCAGGCTGCTGGCGGTGCCGGAGCTGGACGACGAGCGATTCGACTCCCTGGACCGGAGGTTCCAGCATGCCGCGGAGGTGCGGGCGTTAGTTGCGCCGGCCGTCGCAACTCGTAGCACCGCCACCTGGCAGGAGTTGGGCACCGCCCATTCGGTCCCGATCACCGCCGTCCTTGCGCCCGAGCAGGCGTCGGCCATCCCCGAGTTGCGGGCAGCCGGCTTCTTCGCGACGAGCAGCGGCGGGATCCACTATCCGACGGCCCCGATCCGCCGGCGGGGGACGCCCTTGCCGACGCAGGAGCCGGCCCGGCGAGTCGGCGTGGCAGAGGCTGTCGGCGGTTCGGCGACAGGCAAGCGTAAGGCGGCCTGGCAGGTCGATCACCGCTCGCCCCTGCGCGGGATCCGCGTCGCGGACATGACTCACTATGCGGCTGGGCCCTATGGCTCGTGCTATCTCGCTGCTCTGGGCGCCGATGTCATCCATGTGGAGGCGCCTGCTCGGCCCGACTACCTGCGGATGACCGGGGTCGACCGGACTCGAGACCAGTGGTGGGAGCGGAATCCGTGGTGGCACCTCGTTGACCGGGGCAAGCGCGACGTCGCCATCGACCTCCGTGTCCCGGACGGTCAGGCAGCGCTGCGCAGACTGCTGAAGTCCTGTGACATCCTGATCGAGAACTTCTCGGCTCGGGTTCTCGACGACAACGGCCTCGATGAAGTGAGTCTCCGAGAGCTGAACCCCGACCTGGTTGTCGTACGCGTGCCAGCCTTCGGGCTCGACGGCCCATGGCGGGATCGTCCCGGCATGGCCTTCGACATGGATGCTCTCAGCGGCTCTGCGTTTTGCACGGGCGCGGCCGACGAGCCACCGCTTCTGAGCGGAGCCATCTTCGACCCGCTCACCGGCATGCTGGCGGCAACGGCGGCCTTGGCGGGCCTTTTGCGTCGCCAGACGGGCGGATCGGCCGCGACCTACGAGGTCCCCTTGATCGGCGCCGCGCTGCTGGCGATGGCCGTTAACGGGATCATCGGCCAGCAGGATGCGACGGTGCGACGAGGCAACCGGGACCCCGCCGGGTCGGTGCGGCAGATCGCACGGTCCAGTGATGGCCGCGCTGTCGCGGCGTCGATTCCCCTGAGGTGCTGGGGCGCTATCACCGGAGCAACCGACGCCACGACCGAGGGCACCCCCGAGGAGGAGCTCGCCAGGCTCATCGGCCGGTCGCCCGCCGCACGCGTGGTCGAGCGGATCGAGGAAATCGGTGGGCGCGCTGTCGTCGTCTCAAACGGCACGGACGCGCTGTCGCACCCGGCACTAATACGCCGCGGCCGGGTGATCGCCGCGGCCCCCCACCCGGTCGTCGGCGAGATCCGCCAGCTCGGGTACCCCGTCGCGCCGGGAGTGTCGGACGAGAGCGCGGTCGGGACACCTGCCCCACTCTTCGGGCAGGACACCCGAGCCGTGCTGTCCGAGCTCGGGTACGACGAGGCAGAGATCGCGTCGCTGATTGAGCGAGGCGTGGCAGCCGACGAGTATTCGCCCGCACCGGCACCGAGACCGGACCGATCGAACACACATCTGAAGGAGAGCGCCATATGAGCAGTGACCTGCTCGTCGAGAGGGCCGACGGAGTGGTGACCATCACATTCAATCGGCCACATCGGCGCAACGCCCTGACCCCGGCGATGTTCGACTCCTTCGCCGACGAGCTGCGACGCATTGCGCTGAGCGAGTCGGACCGTGTTCTGGTGCTAGCGGGCGCGCCTGGCGCGTTTTGCGCGGGCATGGACCTGAACCACATCCACGAGATGGCGACGGGCTACGACGCGCTACACCGCAAGAGCCGCTCTGTGATGCATGAGAGCGCCCAACTGTTCAATCTGCCTGTCCCCACCATCGCCAAGGTCGACGGGCCGGTGGCCGGCCTGGGCTACGCGTGGGCGTTGTCGTGCGACTTCGTGATCGCCTCCACGAGGGCGTCCTTCACCTTGAGCTTCGCGAAGCGGGGCATCGCAGTGGAGGGTGGCCTCACCTGGATCCTGCCGCGCCTGGTGGGACTGCAGCAAGCCAAGCGGATCGGCATGCTGGCCGAGCGGCTCGACGCGGAGGAAGCGCGCACCCTGGGCCTCGTGACCGAGCTCGTTGAACCGGAGGACCTCGATCGGGCGACCGGTGAGTTCGTGCGGAAGCTACGAGACATCTCGCCCAGCGTCCTGCTCATGAACAAGTCGATGATGAACGACAGCTTCGCCATCACACGAGCTGAGGCGGAGGAGACCGAACTGCGCAACAACGCCCTGCTCTTCTCCCGGACCGACTTCGGGGAGGGCGTCAAGGCGTTCCTGGAGAGACGTGAGCCCGTGTTCGGCGCCGACGGCGACCCTGCTGCGGGTGGCGAAGGTGACTGACTATCTCCTCTACCTCGTCCTGGGCCTGGGGGCTGGCGCCGCCTATGCCTTCCTCGGCATCGGCCTGGTGCTGAACTACCGAATCTCCGGCGTCCTGAACCTGGCCATCGGGGCCGTGGCCATGTACTCGACCTACGTCTACGCCCTGCTCCGTGCTCAGGGCAGCTACCTCAACCCGGTGTTCGGAACCCCGCCGTTGATCGAGTTGGGGAAACCGATGGGCTTCCTGCCCGCGGCGGCCGTGGCCATTGCGACGGGTGCGGTCCTGGGCCTGGTGCTGTACGCCGTGGTCTTCCGTCCACTGGCGAACGCCCTGCCCATCTCGAGACTGGTCGCCTCGATCGGCGTCATGGTCTTCCTGCAGGCCCTGGTTGGCCTCCGGGCCGGAAGCACGTTCGTCATCGTCCAGCCGATCTTCCCGTCGACTACGTTCGGGATGGCCGGAGTCCGTGTTCCGCTCGACCGTCTCTACATGGCAGGCGCCGCGGTCGTGCTACTCCTCGTCCTGACTGCTCTCTACCGGCTCACGCGATTCGGGCTGGCGTCCGAGGCGCTTGCCGAGAGTACGCAGGGTGCCCAGATCGTCGGGATCAGCCCGAGGGGGGTGCCCGCCGTCAACTGGGCGATCAGCGGGGTCGTGGCTGCCATCGGCGGCATCATGATCTCTCCGCTGATTCCGCTCTCGCCGAGCGCATACTCGCTGCTCACCATCCCTGCGCTCGCGGCCGCTCTCGCCGGGCGCCTGACGTCGATGGCGATCACCGTCGCAGCTGCCTTCGCCCTCGGCATGTGTGAGTCGTTGGTCAGCTTCCTTCCGTCCAAGGAGTGGTTCCCCGGCCAACTCGGCAGCCAGGTCGGGAACGCGCTACCTGTCATCCTCATCGTCCTCATCCTGGTCATGAGGAGCGAGACGATGCCCGGCCGCGGCCATATCCTGGGAGCCTCCCTGCCAGTCGCGCACCGCCCGGAGCGGATGTGGAGCGGTGTACTGATCGGCGGCGGGGTCGCGGCCGCGAGCCTGTTCCTGCTCCACGGCAGCCTGCGCGGCGCCGTGATTACGACGATGACGCTGGCGATTCTCGCCCTGTCCATGGTGGTCGTGACGGGCTACCTCGGACAACTCTCTCTGGCGCAGCTCTCCCTGTCCGGCGTGGCGGCCTTCTCGCTCGTGACGTTCACCTCCGAGTGGTCATGGCCGTTCCCGGTCGCGCTCGCCGCGGCGGTGGTCGTCGCCGCCGTCGTGGGAGTGGCGATCGGGCTGCCCGCGCTCCGGGTGCGCGGGCTCGAGCTGGGCGTGGTGACGCTGGCTGCCGGCGTAGCCCTCAGCTCGGTATGGTTCCGGAACCCCGGGTTCACCGGGGGAGGGTCCGCTATCGCCCCACCCGAGATCTTCGGGTTGGACCTGAGCATCCGCGGCGCCGGCTATCCGCGGGTGGCGTTCGGCCTGACGGTCCTGTTCTTCCTGCTGGCCGCCTGCCTTCTCGTCGCCCATCTGCGGCGCAGTCGGTTCGGAAGCGAGATGCTTGCGATCCGCGCGAACGAGCGGGCGGCGTCGGCGCTGGGGATCGACGTCGCTCGCGTCAAGATCCTGGCGTTCGCGGTCTCGTCGTCCTTGGCCGGCCTCGCGGGCGCGCTGATCGCCTACCAGGGCATGATCGTGGTCCCTGAGAAGTACGACATCTTCTTGGGGCTGGCGGCCTTCGCCGTCGCCTTCCTGGCCGGGATCACGAACATCTCGGGAGCCGTCCTGGCGGGGGTCCTGGGACCGCTGGGGGTAGGCGCGGTCCTGCTGGACCGCTATCTCCATCTCGGGTCGTACTTCGACGTGCTGGTCGGCGCGGCCCTGGTCGTGATGGCGATCAACCATCCCGCCGGGATCACCGGGGACGTCTATTCGATCCGAGACAGGCGTCGGAGAAGGCGCGCGGCCGGCGCTCTCGATAGTCGCCGCGCGACACGACCGGAGACACCCGGTCCCGTCAAAGGAGTGAGCGAAGTTGTCTGACGAGCGATCGGCGGGCGGTTCGTCGAGCATGCTGGAGATCCGCGGAGTCACGGTCCGATACGGCGGATCGGTGGCGATCGACGACGTGACCTTCGATGTCGACCGCAACACCTGCACCGGGCTGATCGGCCCCAACGGAGCCGGCAAGACCAGCCTGATCGACGCCATCACCGGATTCACCCGCTCGAGTGGGTCGGTGTCGTTCGAAGGGCGGCAGCTCCAGGCATTGCGGGCCCATGCGCGCGCCCGGTTGGGCGTTCAGCGCTCCTTCCAGGGCGCTGAGCTGTTCGACGACCTGTCGGTGCTCGACAACATCCTCCTGGGTCATTGCCCCCCGTTCCGTGAGAGCCTGCAAGGGCTGCTGCTGGGCAGACCGCAGCGTGTTCCCGAGCATCTCCGAACCCTCATCGCCGACTTGGGCCTCGAGGACCTGACGGCCACTCCGGCGCAGGAGCTGACCCACGGACAGCGGAAGGTGGTCGGTTTGGCTCGCTCGTTGGCGGGCCGGCCGACGCTGGTCCTCCTCGACGAGCCGGCGGCGGGCCTGGACCGGCGCGAGAGCGCGCAACTCGGCGCCCTGCTGCGTCGGGTCGTGGACGACGGCACCACCCTGCTCTTGGTCGACCACGACATGACGCTCATCATGGACATCTGCGACCACGTCCACGTCCTGGACGGCGGCAGACTGATCGCCAGCGGCACGCCGGCGGAGGTGTCCGCCGACCAGCTGGTGATCGACGCCTACCTGGGCGCTCCGGACGCCGTGCACGCGGAGGTGGCCGAATGACGACCCCCATCCGGTGCGAGTCGCTGGCGGCCGGATACTCCAGCCAGCCCGTGGTTCGCGGTCTGGACCTCACCGTCGGGGAGGGGGAGATCGTGGCGCTGCTGGGCCCGAACGGCGCTGGCAAGTCGACGACCCTGCGCACGCTGGCCGGGTTCCTTGCGCCTCTCGGCGGCATGGCCGAGGTCCAGGGGCGCCGGATCGGCTCGGTTCGAGCAGATCAGCTGAGCCGCTCGGGGCTGCAGTACATTCCCGAGGATCGAGCGCTCTTTCCGGGCCTCAGCGCACGCAATCATCTCCTCCTCGGCGCCCGCCACAGCGGGACCGACATCGAGTCCGTGCTCCAACTGTTCCCGGGGCTGCGTCCCCGACTCGGTGTCGCAGCGGCCAAGCTGTCCGGTGGCGAGCAGCAGATGCTGGCCTTGGCACGTGGCATGGCCGCCCGACCTGCGGTCATGCTGATCGACGAGCTGAGCACCGGACTGGCGCCGATGATCGTTCGTGACTTGCTGTCGATCCTGCGGCGGATCGCGAACGACACCGGCCTGTCCATCCTGCTCGTCGAGCAGCACGTCGCTTTGGCACTGAAGTTCGCGGACCGGGCTGCCGTGATGACACACGGCGACGTCGTGTTCGAGGGCAGCGCCGCGGACCTGGTCGCCGATCCTCAGGCTCTGACGCGTGCCTATCTGGGTGTCGCATAGCGGGTGGCTCCGAGTCACTCGTCACTAGTGAAAGGGGTGTGGGTTCATGCTCAATCTCGTCCGGGATGACGACGTGCTGGCAGTGACCGCCATGGTCAGACAGTTCGCCCTCGACAAGTTCGGGACCGCGCCGGGGGACTCGGCGACGAGGCTTGGGAGCGCGGGCTGGGAGGCTGTCGAGTCCCTGGGATTGCTCGGCGCCACGGGCGGCGACGACGCGCCGTCGGCGCTGGTGCGGACGCTGGCCTGCGAGCAACTCGGCTACGGCCATGCCGGGCTGGCCGTCGCGGCAGTGCTCAGGGGTGCGGCCGAGCGCGCAGTCGATGCTATCGACCCCACGACCGGCCGGCGCGGCGATGCGCCGGGCGTGCCGGCTCTGGCCCTCTTCGAGGGGTTCGGCCGCAGTCCGGCCGAGACGCGTACGAGCCTCCTGCGTCGTGACGGAGAGCTGCGACTGGTCGGCAGCAAGGTCGCGATCGCGGATGCCGAGGAGGCTGATCGGCTCGTCGTGGTGGCCAGGGACGGAGCCGACGGCACGTTGCGGCTGGTCGTGGTCCCGACGAGCACGCCGGGCGTCGTACTGGACTCCAGCCTCGACCATCCCGGCCTGCTGGGCGTCGGCCTGCGCTCGGCCACCCTGGACGTCGTCGTGTCGACCGACCCGCGCCCGGTCTCCGAGGGCGGCGGGGCGGACGCGGTGACGCTCGCCGCGAACGAGACCCGGGTTCACCTCGGGGCCGTGCTCGTCGGACTTGCCCAGCGTGCTGTCGAGTATGCGGCGAAGTACGCCACTGAGCGCGTGGCGTTCGACCGCGTCATCTCCTCGTTCCAGGGCGTGTCCTTCCCCTTGGCGGAGGCGCAGATCGGGCTGGAGGCGGCTCGTCTCGCCCTGCATCGGCAGGCGGTGGCCATCGATCGGCGCCACCTGCTGGAGTTGGACGCCGGAGTGTCGTCGGCGGTCAGCTACGCGGCGCGCGTGGCGACCTCGGCGACCCGGGACGCCGTGCAGACCCTGGGCGGGCACGGCTTCATCAACGACCATCCCGTCGGGGGTTGGTACGCCGCGGCCGCGACCCTGGCCGCCGTCGTCGGCGACCCCCTGCGCTTTCGCTTCGAACCCCGTCTGTGAAGGAGAGACATGAAGACCAGCTTCGAACTGAGCACTGAGCTCGACCAATACGGCCGCGCGATTCGCGACTGGGCCGTCCGGGAGTGCCGTCCGGTGGCCCGGGAGGCCGACACGACGCACGACCTGCCCGAGCGATGGCAGGAGATCCTCGACTCCTGTCCGGTCCCCATCGGCCGGACCCACCGTGCGGGCCCTGACGCGGTCCCCTCCTTCGACGAGGGCCACTGGGTCATGCTGCTGGTGCAGCAGGAGAACATGGCCTACGGCGACGTGTGGATCAGTGGCGCGATCCGCTCCAGCCTCGGCCACCTGACGGTCGAGGCGATGGGCACCGACGAGCAGGTCGAGAAGTGGTACGAGCCGGCCGTCGACGGGGAGCTGAGGGCCGCGTTCGCACTCACCGAGCCAGGCTTCGGCTCGGATACGAGTCGGGTGGCGACGATAGCGGTTCGGGACGGAGGCACCTGGGTCCTCAACGGCACGAAGATGTACTGCAGCTACGCGGCGTTCGCCGACTACACGACCGTCTTCGCGCGGTGCGACGACGGCGACGGGGGATCGACGGTCGCGGCCTTCGTCGTCCCGAAGGGCACGCCCGGCTTCGTCATCCTTAAGGAGAACGAGGACAAGCTGGGGATTCGCTCCTGGGCGACCTCCCTCGTAGCGCTCGACTCGTGCCGGATTCCCCTCGACCACCGTCTGGGATGGACGAACGAAGGGGCGGCCGTGGTCAAGCGGAGTGGGCGAGGCGGGGCACTCGCGGCGCTGGGCAACAACCGTCCGAACATCAGCGCTGTCGCCATCGGCATCGCGCAGGCGTCGGTCGATGTCACGCGGGAGCGGCTGGCTGGCGCCCAGGACGAGTACGAGCCCGACCGATGGGGCGCAATGATGGCCGACCTGGACGCGATGGACGACGCCTTGGAGCGGATGCGGTCGGTGTGCTACAGATCCCAGTCGCTCACCGACGCCGGCCAGCCGGACCGAGCTCTGTCGTCGGCGGCGAAGGCCTATGCGCCGCCGACGTGTGAGCGCATCGTCCTCAGCTGCATGGTGATGCTCGGGCCGGTCGGTGCCAGCGACGAGTTGCTGCTGGAGAAGTGGTATCGGGACATGAAGATCATGGACATCTTCGAGGGAACCGCGCAGATCCATCGCTTGATCGTCGCTCGTTCGCTGATGGGCAAGGAGGCCGTCGGATGACCGCGGCGTCGCAGGGCGAGGGGCCTGAGGTCACCTACGAGGTCAGAAAGCGCGTCGCGATCCTCACCCTCAACCGCCCCGCCACGCGCAACGCCCAGACCCCGGAGTCGGAGAGGCTGCTGCAGGAGCTAATGATCCGGGCGGACGACGACCCCGAGGTTCGCGTCGTCGTGTTGACGGGGAAGGGCAAGGACTTCAGTGTCGGCGCAGCGATGGCCGAGTTGGACGCCGTCGTCGACGACGGCGGGTTCAGCATGCAGATTCCGCTACCCAACGCCCAGTTCGGTGCCGACATCCGTAAGCCGGTCGTGGCCGCGATCAACGGCGCCTGTGCGGGGGGCGGTTTCATCTACGCGGTCACCTCGGATGTGCGCTTCGCCGGAGCCGACGCCAAATTCACGACCGCGTTCGCGCGGGTGGGTCTGGCGGCCGAGTGGGCGATCTCCTGGCATGTTCCGCGCATCGTCGGTCTCGGCCATGCGCTCGACCTGCTCCTGTCGGCGCGGCCGATCGATGCGCAACACGCGCTGTCGATCGGCCTGGTCAACCAGGTCACGGAGCCCGGGAACGCGTTCGAGGAGGCGTTCTCCTGGGCGGTTGAGGTGGCCGATCGCTGTTCTCCGCGGGCGATGGCGACCATCAAGCGCTCGGTCTACGACGACGCCGGCTCGACCTGGCCCCATGCGGTCGCGGTCTCTGCCGAGCTGACCAGGCGACTGCTCACCGGTCCGGACCTGCAGGAGGGAGCCACCGCCTTCCAGGAGAAGCGGTTGCCGGACTTCCCTCCGCTGGGGAGATCACCTCGCGTGTGACTGTTGCCCCCGCGCCGCTGGCCATGGCAGAGCGGCGACCTGCTCGCGGAGGAGGGCTCTGTTGACCTTCAGGGTGGCGGTGCGGGGCATCTCGGCCACGAAGTGGATGCGCTGCGGCTTCTTGTAGGTCGCGATGTGCTGACGCACGTACTCGACCAGTTCGGCCTCACCGACGTGGGGGGCCTCCGGCGCCAGTTGTACGGCGGCCGCGACTGCCTCGCCCCAACGCTCGTGGGGGACGCCGAACACGGCGGCGGCCGCCACGGCCGGATGTGCCAGCAGCACGCTCTCCACCTCCGCCGGGTAGACGTTCATTCCACCGCTCACGATCATCTCGGAGCGGCGTCCACCGACGAGGTAGACGTAGCCGGCCGCATCGATCCGGCCGAGGTCGCCGGTCCGGTACGACTGTCCGTGGAGGACGGTCCGGGTGAGTTCGGGCGCCTGCCAGTACCCCTTCATCATAGAGGCGCAGGTCACGACGAACTCGCCGATGGCGTCGCTACCTGGGGGCAGCTCCCGGCCTTGATCGTCGACCAGGTTGAGCTCGACGTACGGCGTGGGCCGGCCGACGCTGGTCAGGATGTCGTCGGCCTCCCGGGGTGGCACCAGGTCGGACCGGGTGGTCGCCGTCAATGGGGTGCCGCCACACTCGGTCATCCCCCACACCTCCATGAAGCGCGGGCCGCAGAGCTCGGTCAGCTCCTGGACGATGCCACGCTGGGCCGGCGCCCCGGAGTGGCTGATCGTCTCGAGATGGGCCAGCACCGCTCGGTCGTCCCGTAGCCACTCGACGAGGTCGCCCATGAGGGGTGTCGGCACGTTCGTGAAAGTGGCCCGGTCCTGACGCAGCGCCTCGAACCAGGAGTCCGGCGTCAGTTGGTCGAACATCCGCAGCGTGCTGCCCGTGGCGAGGGAGGGATAGACCATGCCGGCCAGCGCCGCGCCGAACGACAGGGAGCCAGCGAACGCCACCCGCCCGTAGGGGCTGAAGCGGGACACGTGGGCCTGGGCACTGGTGGCCGCCATCAGCTGGCCGTGAGTGAACGTGGCGCCCTTGGGACGGCCCGTGGTGCCGCTGGTGTAGGAGATCGCGGCCGTGTCGTCAGCCGCGACGACGATGTCCGGTGGTGTCGCTGCGGCCGAGGCCAGGCGCGACTCGTAGCCCTGTGCGCTCTCGTCGTCGTCCAGCGCGATGAGGCACAGGTCGTGGGTCGCCACCTGCCGCACAGTCTTGAGCACGCTGTGGCTGTAGACCAGCGCCCTGGCTCCGCAGTCGTCCAGCAGCCTGCCGACCTCCGTGGCCGAGAGCCGGTGGTTGACGACCACCGACACGAAGCCGCCCAGCGCCGCGGCACCGTACGGCTCCAGCTGCCGGATGTCGCCATGAACCATGATGGCGACCCGGTCGCCGGGTTTGAGTCCTTGGGCCGCCAGAACATGTGCCAGACGGGACGAGCGAGTCGCCAGGTCCTCGAACGAGAGCTCGGCATCGCGCAACCGCACCGCTGGCCGCGGCCCGAAGCGGGCCGCCGAGCCCAGCAGGAGGTCGCGTAGCGTTAGAAACACCGCCGAACCGTAACACCGCGGCAGCGGTCACCATCTGTCCGGAATTCCAGGTGGTGGAACGCCGAGGAGCGAGCGTGCGGAGCTTTCCGGAGCCTGGAACCCGCTGTTGAGCGTCATCGGGCCGGTCCGACTTCCAGCGTGAGCTGGACTGGATCGACACCTTCGTGCGCGAGCAGGTGGAGCCGCTCGACGACGTGCTGGGCAGCCAGTGGAACGTGCACGACCCCGAGTTCGAGCCGCTGGTCCGCCCAC
>NZ_JASGDQ010000086.1:0-94407 GCF_047607185.1 Nocardioides sp.
CCGACGGTCCGGCCAGCAGCGCCAGCGCCAGCCCGGCGGATCCGGGCACCGGGGCGAGCTGGCAGACACCACCGGCCCGCAGCCGCACCAGCCCGCTCAGCGCCGGGTGGGTGGCCAGCTCGACACCGGCGCGCCCCGCTGCGGGGCGCCGCTCCAGCCGGCGCATCCGCTCGCGCAGCACGTCGATCTCAGGAGGTGCGATGGCCACACCCCATGATCGAACATGTGTTCGATCAAATCAAGATATCGCTCCCTTGTGCTTGCCCGAGTGCCACAGGTCGTGGCCGGACTCGGTGAACGACCGAACGCAGGTGACGAAGAGCCTCCAGACCAGCGGTCTGGCGGGGCGCTGGCCTCGGGTTGCGGCGGTTCTGGAGCCGGCTACGCGTTCGTTTGCCAACAAGTACCGGTCCGATGTCGGAGCGACATTCCCCGGGGTCGGCAACTACCACAGATACGATGAGACCTGGGCCGTTCCGCATCGCGGCGCGGTGCCGGTCTATATCTACCCGATTGGCCAAGGAAACACCTTCACCGGCAATCCTTTGGCCTGGAGCGGAACGGTATCGATCTCATGATCATAGGCATCCCAGGCCGTCGGGCGGTCTTCAGGACAGCCGTCGCCATGGCTGTGACTGGTGTGGGCACACTGATCGTGTCGGATGTCAGTCCGCAGGCAAGAGCGGATGACGGATCCGCGGTGCCGGTCCCGACGGCATATGTGCTCAACGTGCGCCTGGCCAGGGACCCCGACCCCCCGTCGGGGATCGTGGCCATTACGCGTGTGCCCGCGAAAGCCGACCCGGCACTACGCACCAGAGGATCCGTCAGAATCCGGTTTGAGCCTGGCCGTCAGCGCAGTTTCAAGCTTCGCCCGCGCGACAAGGGCAAGATCGAGGTAAACGTTCCCAAGTCCGCCAAGATCGTGCACATCACCGTCGAGGGAACGGACCCGAACGGAGACATCTTCTACGGTCAGGTCAAGGTCACCAAACGCAACCTGCCGAAAGAATAGAGCGCGGGTGGCCACACCCGATCTTCGAATGCCTGTTCGACTAGGTCAATATCGAGCCCCTCAGAAACCCGCGCTGGCCCTTCTCAGCTGCAGCGCGCGGGCCTGCACAGGCCTGATAGAGCGTGCCGCCCTCATCGACGGTGATCCGCGAGACCACGTTCGAGTCCGAGCTCAGGCCGCACTCCCTGACGATCTCGCTCTTCACCACCGCCCCGGTCCCGAGGTCGATCTTCATGACCAGGAGGACCGGCTTCGCCGTCGTGGTGACGTAGGCACCGACCTTCGCGGCGATGTAGAGATAGCCGTCCTGCTCCACGACGTCGTCCTCGAGGGAGAGCGCGGGCTCGGCCGGGCCGTTGACACCGGCGAACCGCAGCGTCAGCGACCAGCCATCAGATCGGCCGATCACCCACCGGTCTCCGTCTCTGTTCGAGGAGAAGGTCACCGCCGAGCCATCCTCCAGAAGCAGGCTCGACGTGCCGGAGGACCGGTACTGGCCGAGGGGATCGGGCACCGCCGTGATGCCGTCCTTCTCGCGGTAGCCGTTGGCTCCGTATTCGAAGACCCCGGCAGAGGACTGCAACAACCTGCTCACCGGCCGGTTCAGGGTCACTTCGGCAACTTGATCAGGCAGCCGGACCTCGACCAGGGATCCCTTCGACTCGTTCCCGATGGCGATCAGCCGCTCGCCGACAGGGTCCCAGGCCACATCGGAGGCGACCTGGGGGACCGTGGCCACGCTCCGGCCTACCACGCCGCCAGAGTCCACCAGCACCAGGCGCTGCTTGACGGGATCCAGGACGGCGAACGAGCCGCCCGGGAGCGCTGTGAGCGCGGCCGGAACGAGCAACTCGTGTCCCTCTCGGCGCCGGATGATCCCGAGCTCGTCATCCGACTCGCCGTACGGGATGCTCCACACCGTCTGCCAGCGAGCCCCGGCTTGTTTCCAGTCGATCTCGATGTCCTCCGACGCCGAATCCGGCCTCCCGGAGGAAACAGTCGAGGACGACCCCGCGAGCGTCGTCGTGGCAGTGGCGGTCAGGTCAGAAGACGAGCCATGCTCCCCGGTCGTGCAGCCTGTCGCCGCCAGCAGCAGACACGGGAAGGCATCTCGTCACGACGGAGAATGCGCCACCGCGGCGAAAGACCACCGCCCGCGGAGCCGGACTAGTCACCCTTAGCCTCGATGATCCGGTCATAACCGTCGGACTGCTCCTCGTAGATCATTCCGATATGGTCGTCCGACACGAAGGCGTCCATCTGGTAGGTGTCAGAATATCCCTTGCCCTTGGTCACCGGAATCCCCACACCCGCTTTGAAGTCAGCAGCAGTCCAGGGGCCGTGAATGTCTCGCATCGCCTGTCGGTCGCCTCTCCTACACTGGAGGCATGAGCGTGGACCGCAACGAGCTGCACGAACTCGTCGATGCGCTGCCGGATGACCAGTTGCCGGCGGCGGCTGAAATCCTGCGCCGGCGCGCGGAGCCGCGCACTGCTCGGACCACGGAGCCGTTTGCCTGGATCGGTGCTGGCCAAGCGCCGACTCTTGCTCCCGAGCACCGTCGCCGCTGAGGGATCTGTTCGAGTTCGGCATGGCGGTGTCCCGCCTCGAACTTGGCCAGCCACGCTCTGGATACGCCGGAGGCTTCGGCGAGAGCCTGCTGGGTCATCCCCCGTTCGGCACGCACGGCCTTGATCACCGCGCCGAACTTCGGCCACCGGTCGATCAGCGTCGCTTCCGCCGCCGCGCCTCCTTCCAGCGCCCGCGGGCTGAGAGCCAGAGCGTCTACGTTCGTGGACCGCTCGGACACGCCGACCGCGCAGCGGTCAGCTGTAGAACGCCTCGATGCGGGCCTTCTCGTTGGCCTCGACCACGTTGCGCTTCACCTTCAGCGAGGGGGTGAGCTCGCCGCCCTCGATGGTCAGGTCGTGCTCGAGGATCTCCCACTTCTTGACGGTCTCCCAGCGGTTGAGCCTGGCGTTGAGCTCCTCGACGTAGCCGGCCACCATCGCGTGCGCGGCCGGTGAGGCGACGATCTCCTCATACGAGCCGCTCACCCCGTTCTCGCGCGCCCACTCGGCGATCGCCTCGGGGTCGAGGGTCACCAGCGCCACCGCGAAGTTGCGCTCCGCGCCGAAGACCAGGAACTGGCTGGCGTAGGGGCAGATCGCCTTGAACTTCGCCTCGATCTGCGCCGGCGAGACGTACTTGCCGCCGGAGGTCTTGAACAGGTCCTTGATCCGGCCGGTGATGGTGAGGTAGCCGTCGGCGTCGAGCGAGCCCTTGTCGCCGGTGTGCAGCCAGCCGTCGGCGTCGATCGTCTCGGCGGTGGCCTCCGGGTTGTTGTGGTAGCCGGCCATCACGTGCGGGCCGCGGATGAGCACCTCCTCGCCCTCGCCGATCTTGATCTCACTGCCGGGGAAGGCCGGCCCGACGGTGCCGATCCGGTTGTCGGTGGGCAGGTTGACGCTGGCCCCGGCGGCGTTCTCGGTCATGCCGTAGCCCTCGAGGATGACGATGCCCGCGGCGTTGAACCACTCGGCGATGTCGGGGTTGAGCGCGGCGGAGCCGGAGATGAAGAAGCGCACCCGGCCGCCGAAGCGGGCCCTGATCTTGCGCAGCACCAGGATGTCGAGGAGGTCGCGCTGGACCTTGAGCGTCAGCGGCACCGGCCGCTCGGCCTGGATCAGGGCGTCGTACCTCTTGCCCACGGCGAAGGCCCGGTCGAACAGCCTCTTCTTCACCCCGCCCTCGGCCTCCATCATCGTGACGATGCGGGCGTAGGCCTTCTCGAAGATGCGCGGCGCGGCGCCCATGAAGGTGGGCCGGACCACGGCGAGGTTGTCGATGATCTTGTCGACGCGGCCGTCAACGGCGGTCGGGAAGCCGATCGCGAGCTGGGTCGAGAGCAGCACCTTGCCGAAGACGTGGCTCATCGGCAGCCAGAGGAACTGCAGGTCGTTCTCCGACAGGATGCCCTGGGCGTGGACAGCCTCGCCCTCGTAGACCCAGGCCCGGTGCAGCAGCCGGACGCCCTTGGGCCGGCCGGTGGTGCCGGAGGTGTAGACGAGGGTGGCGAGCTGGTCCGCCGGGATGCTCGCCGCGATCTCCTCGATCACGCCGGGGTGGTCCTTCAGGTACGCCGCGCCGAGCTCCTCGAGCGCGTCGAGGGTGATCACCCGTTCGCCGTCGGCGCTCTGCGGATCCGCGGGGGCGTCGAAGGTGACGATCTTGACGATGCCGGGCAGCTTGGCGTCGTACTCCGCCAGCTTCGCCAACTGGCTGTCGTCCTCGGCGAAGACCACCCGGCACTCCGCGTCGGAGAGGATGTACGCCGCGTCCTCAGCGTTGGTCGAGGGGTAGACCGTCGTCGTGGCCGCACCGGCGCACATCACCGCCAGGTCGGCCAGGATCCACTCGTAGCGGGTCCCGGAGACGATGCCGACGCGCTGCTCCGGCTCGATGCCCAGTGCCAGCAGGCCGCCGGCCAGCCGGCTGACCCGCTCGCCGACCTCCGCCCAGGTGACCGAGTGCCAGTGGTCGCTCTGCTGCTCCTCTGGCGACTCCTCGGCGTGGGGGTAGAGGAACGCCTCAGCGTCGGCCGAGGCCTTGACGCGATCGAGGAACTGCACCGCCACATTGGGCGGCATGGTCTCCAGGAAGCTGGTCTCGCTCACGGCGCAGACCCTAAGGCATGTCTCCCAAGTCGGAAAGCGCCTACGGCGCCGACTTGGGAGACATGCCCTAGACGCTCGTCCTACCCGGCGGTAGTCCCTCGGCGATCCTGGTCGCCTTGACCCTGGCCTGCTCGACCAGGCCGTCGATCCGCAGCAGCTCCGGCAGCAGGCTGTGGTCGAGGTTGATGGCGCGGAACATCGTGCTGACGGTGATGCCGTGCCCCTGCCGGTGGACCAGGTCGATCTCGTCGCCGGCACGGAGCTCGCCCTCCTCGAGGACGCGCAGGTAGGGGCCGGGACGGCACTCGACCATGAACCGCTTGACCCACTGGCGGTTGTCGTAGCCGGAAACCCCCATCCAGCCTTTGAAGTCGTTGCAGGGGGTGCGCACGTAGGCGACCTCGAGGAGGGCGGTGCCGATCCGCCACCGGTCGCCGATCTCGGCCTCGTTGACGTCGATGCCCTCGGTGGTGAGGTTCTCGCCGAACTGGCCGTCCCGGATCGGCCGGCCCAGCGTCGCCTCCCAGCGATCCAGATCCTCGCGGGCGAAGGCGTAGACCGCCTGGTCGGCGCCACCGTGGTGCACGGTGTCGGAGACCTGGTCGTCGGCGAGCCCGAGCCGGCGGACCGCGACCGGGCCGTCGGCCGGCGTCTTGTCGATGGAGGTGCGCCCCAGCCCGGCCCACGCGGCGTCCTTGGGCATACCGACGTTGACGGATCTGACGATGGGCATGGGCTCAGTCTGCCAGCCGGCCGGGCAGCACGCTCTCGACGGCGAAGCCGGTGGCCGCGATGTCCTCGGGCACGTCCCGGCCCAGCAGCAGCGCGGCGCCGAGCCGGGCCGCGGCAGGGCCCATCTGGATGCCATAGCCGCCCTGACCTGCGAACCAGGCGAATCCCGGCACCAGCGGGTCGGGTCCGATCACCGGCGAGCCGTCGGCGACGAAGCTGCGCAGCCCCGCCCAGGGCGTGCGGATGCCCCGGATGCCCAGCGTGGTGGCCTCGTTGATGACGTCGATGGCCCGGGCGATCTCCAGCTCGTCGTGTTTGGCGTCGTGGGGCGTGGTGAGGGTGGCGTCGGCGGGGCTGCAGAGATACTGCCCGGAGTCGGCCTTGACGTAGAACGGGTTGTCGGGGTCGACCGAGAGCACCATCGGCATGTGGGGGTCGACGTGATCGGCGCCGACCATGAAGACCGACCGCAGCCGCGGCTCGATGCCCACCGGCGCCGCCCCGAAGACCGCGGCGACCTGGTCGGCCCAGGCGCCGGCCGCGTTGACGACGTACGACGTCGTGAACTCCTGACCGATGCTGGCGCTCACCCGCCAGCGCTCACCGACCCGCTCGGCGCCGTCGACCCGGGCCAGCGTGCGGATCTCGCCGCCCCGGCCGCGCAGCCCGCGCCGGTAGCCCTGGTGCAGCAGCGCCACGTCGACCTCGAGCGCGCCGGGCTCGACGAGGGCCGACTCGACCCACTCCTCGCGCAGCAGCGGCAGCAGCCGGTGTGCCTCGGCGGCGTCGATGACGCGGGCCTCGGGGGTGAGGCCGGCGACGTCGTCGTGGAGTCGGTCGACGGCGTCGCCGAGCCCGTGCGAGCCGACGTGGAGCACGACCAGCGGCTTGCCCAGCGGCTCCTCGTAGCGATCGGCCGGCGGACGGAGGAAGTAGTCGTGGCTGGCGGCGGTCAGCGCCCGCACCGGGCCGTTGCCGTAGGTGCCGATCCAGGTGGCCGCCGACCGCCCGGTGGTGTGATAGGCGAGCGTCGACTCCATCTCCAGCAGGCAGACCCGCTGCCCCGCCGCCGAGAGCTCGTAGGCGATCGACATCCCCGCAATGCCGCCGCCGATGACCAGCACGTCGAAGTCGTCCATGACGGGAGGCTAGATGATTGATGCACGGGTCTCGCACGCTCCGCGACCCTCGGCATCCCCGCTCGTCCGGGGTCACCGCCAGGTTTCGGGGCGGTGACCCCCTCGCCCGCCTGGATCGGCGGTCAGTCGGTGTAGCCCTCCAGCGCGGCGATCCGGCGGAACACCTCGCGGGTGTCGACCCGCTCGAAGCCCGGGTCGAGCTCGTAGTAGACGGCCAGGACGTTCTGGGCGATCCGGCCGCGCTCGTCGAGCGCCTCGAACCGGCCCAGGCCGATATCGCGCATGGCGTCCTCCGGCGACATCCCCTTCTCGTAGCGGGCCGAGGCCTCGTCGCGGACGAACTCGAGGTAGTCGCGCACCTGCACGATGCCCTCGGCGGCGATGACCGGCCCGTGACCGGGCACCACCAGGGTGGGCTCCAGCGCCATCATCCGGTCGCAGGCCTCGATCCAGTGCGAGATGGGGCCGGCCCAGGCGATCGGCGTGCCGCCGATGAACAGCAGGTCGCCGGCGTAGAGCACGCCCTGTGACGGCACGAAGACGACGCTGTCGCCGGCGGTGTGAGCGGGGCCGAGGTTGTACAGCTGCACCTCGGTGCCGCCGACGTCGAGGGTGAGGGAGTCCTCGAAGGTCCTCGTGGCGACGGTGGGCGTGATGTTGGTGAAGTCGAACGGCTCGAAGATATGGCGGGCGAAACGGCCGATCGCCCCGGGCTGGTCGAGCATTCCGAGGATCAGCCCGGGGCCGTTGGCCAGCATCTCCTCGGCGGTGGGGGCCGAGGCGATGATCTCGGCGTCGGCGACGAGCTCGTTGCCGAACCAGTGGTCGCCGTTGGCGTGGGTGTTGACGACCGTGCGGATCGGGTGGTCGCGGGTGATCGGCTCCAGGCCGGTCAGCAGCTCGCGGGTCATGGCCAGGTCGAACATCGTGTCCACGAGCAGCGACTCGCCGTCGCCGACGACGAGGCCGGCGTTGCTCCAGCCCCAGGTCCCGTCGGGGACGAGCCAGGCGTAGGCGCGGTCGGCGAGCTGGTGCAGGCCGCGGCTGTAGGGGATGTCTTCGGGAGATGTCATCTTCTTCTCTGCCTTTGTCTCGAGGTGGTCGGTGCGGTGGTCAGTGGGTGACGTGCACGGCGGGTGCGCCGTGGTAGCTGGTCAGGCCGGCACCGGCGGGCGGCACCCGCTTGGCGCCGACGGGATTGCGCAGCGAGCCGACGCCGGAGGCCGTCAGCTCGACGACGTCACCGGGCTGGATCCAGCGGTCGAGCTCAAGGCCGCAGCCGCCGCCGACGGTGCCGAGGGCGAAGAACTCGCCGGGGTAGACGTCCTCGTCGAGCGAGGCCCAGGCGAGCACCTCGGCGAAGGAGAATTGCCGGTTCTTGGTGGTGCCGGAGGCCCAGACCTCCCCGTTGACCCGCGCGCTCATCTCGATCGACCACTCGTCGACCTCGTCCATGGTGAGCACGCAGGGGCCCATCGCGGTGCAGAAGTCCTTGCCCTTCGAGGGCCCGATGGTCAGGCCCATCTCGAAGAGCTGGATGTCCCGGGCGCTGACGTCGTTGAAGATCGTCACCCCCGCGATCCGGCTCTCGGCCTCCCCGGGCGTCAGGTCGCGACCGCCCTGGCTGCTGAAGAAGCCCAGCTCCAGCTCGAAGTCGAGCTGGTCGGTGTAGGACGGCCACAGCAACTCGTCGTCGGGCCCGACGACGGTCTCGATATTGCACTTGTAGCAGATCGGCATGGCCGCGAACGCGGGCGGCACCTCCAGGCCCGAGCCGGCGGCGTGCTCGGTGTAGGTGAGGTAGTCGCGGATGCGTCGGGGCCGCGGCACCGGTGCCGTGAGCCGCACCTGGTCGAAGGCGTGTACGCCGGCCAGCGAGTCGCCTCGCTCGAGCGCGGTGCTCGCGACCTCGACCGCGCGCCGGGCCTGTGACATGCCCTCGGCGCCGCTCTCGAAGAACGCAACCATCTCGGTGGCCACCTCGGGGGCGCGGCCGGCGGCGCTCTCCCCCGCGCTCGCCACGGCCGCGGCGCGCAGTACGACGGCCGGCTCGACGACATGGTCGCCGTCCCATACGCCGAACCGGTGCCCGGAGTCCGGTCCGCCGTCGGCGGTGAAGGTCACGAGTCGCATGGGTCCCTCCTGATGTGGACTAGCGTCTGAACTTGGACTTGAGTCCAAGTTCATGTAACGTAGGTCACATCAGGGGTCGCAGTCAAGACCCTCTGCCGAGGAAGGGCGGATGGCATGGCGACAGATCGCCGGGTGCGGGGACGTGAGCGGCGCCGGGACCAGGTCTATGCGGCGGCGGTCCAGCTGTTCATCGAGCGAGGCTTCGACAAGACCACGATGGACGACATCGCCGAGCGCTCCGACGTGGCCCGCGCGACGGTCTTCAACTACTTCCCGCGCAAGAGCGCCCTGCTCGACGAGTGGAGTGCGCGCCGGCGCGAGCGGGCGCTGGCGGCGGTGCGGGCCGACCACCTCGAGGACCATTCCGCCGAGGAGATCCTGACCCGCTACATGGTCGAGCTCGGCCGCACCAGCGACCAGACCCGGACCGAGACGGTGCCGCTGCTCGGTGCCGCCGTGCACTCCACGAACATCCTCCGCAACCCGCCGCTGGCCGAGGAGTTCACCGGCTTCCTGGAGCGGGCCCAGCGGTCCGGCGAGGTCGCGGCCTCGGTCGACGTGGCGCTGGCCGGGCTGATGCTGGCGGCGTCGTACTTCGCGATCCTGACCAACTGGATCGACGTCGAGCCGGCCCCGTTCGACCTCACCGACCGGCTGCTCCACATGCTCGAGCAGTTCCTCGCCGGAGTGCTGGCGAGCGGCTAGCCGGTCGTCGCAGCGAGCCGAAGGGAGCGACGCCATGACCGACCCGGCCAGCGCGCATCAGGTGGATCCACGCCTGAAGGTCCGCTATCTCCAGCGGCTGCTCGCCGCCAACGACGCGACGCAGGCGCTCCAGGTCGCCGTCGACCAGGTCGTCGACGTGCTGGGCTCGGACGTCTCCTGGACCGGCCTGGTCGACGACGGCTACCTCGTGATGGGCGCGCACCGGGGGCTGATCTCGACCGAGATGGCCTCGGCCTGGCGCCTCAAGCTGGGCGAGGGCATCGGCGGCCGGGTGGCTGCCGAGGGCCGCCCGCACGTCAGCCGGGACTACCTCCACGACCGCCGCCGGGTGCCGTTGATGAAGCGGCTCATCGACAACGAGGGCATCCTGGCGACGCTCACCGTGCCGCTGCTCATCGCCGAGTCGACCATCGGCGTGCTCTACGCCGCTCAGCGGCGGGTCTACGACTGGCAGGAGTGGGAGGAGCAGGCGGTCACCGAGATCGCCCACGACCTCGCGGTGCGGCTGCGCCAGCTCGACATCGAGGGCCGCGCCGCGGCGCGAGCCACCGCGGCGCAGGACTCCCGCGACCGGGTGATGCGTTTCGCCGCTGACTGCGCCCGGCTGGCGGCGAGCTTCACCAACCAGTCCGACCCCGCCGCGGCACTGGACCTGCTGGCCCTGGAGCTCGGTGCCCGGGTGGAGCTCCGGCTGCCGGACGGCTCGCTGGTCCGTGCCGCCGGCGAGTACGGCGAGGGCAACCCGTTCACCGCCTGGCGGGCCACCCTCACCGATCCCGAGGGTCTGGTGCTGGCGGTGATCGGCACCAGGCAGCCCGACGACGCGGCCCAGGCGATGATCGAGCTGGCGTCCTCCCTCTTCCGGCTCCAGCTCGCCCGCAGCGTCGAGCGCGACCGGACGCTGCAGCGGGTCAGCGGCGAGCTCCTCGACCAGCTCTTCAGCGGCCGGGTCACCGACCCCGAGGAGTTCTGTCGGCGGCTGGCGCTGATCGGGGTGAGCCTGCCGGCCGACGCCTATGTCGTCGTCGTCGGCGACCGCACCGGGGCCGCGCTGCCGGAGCCGCGGCTGACCCAGGTGGTCGATGCCCTCGAACGCGCCTTCTCCTCCTGTACGACGCTCCGGCGCGGCGGGCGCATCGTCGCCGTGGTGGGCTATCACTCCCGCTCGGCGACCGACCTGCACCGGGCGCTGACCGAGGTCGTGGCCCGGTCGTCCGCGCTACGCGGCACCGCAGCCGGGATCGGCCGGCAATGCAGCGAGATCGTCGACTTCTCGATGTCCTACGACGAGGCTCGGGCGGCGTTCGAGATCGTCACCAGCAACCCGGCCGCCGACCCGGTCACCAGCGCCTTCGAGCTGGGCATCCTCGGGGTCGCCAGTCTGCCGACGTCGCATCTGCGCACCACGGTGCGCGACCTGCTCGGCCCGATCATCGAGTCCGACGACCGGCGCGGCACGGACTACGTGCTCACGCTGCGCACCTATCTGCAACAGGACCGGCACCTCGGCCCGACCTCGAGTCGGCTCCATGTGCACTACAACACCGTGCGCAATCGGATCGCAAAGATCGAGGATCTGCTCGGGGTCGACATCAGGAATGTCGACGACCGGTTCCGGCTGCACACCGCGTTGCGGATGCACGAGCTGCTCACCGCGGCAGGCTCTCCCGACTGATCCCGTCAGTCGATCGCCCGGTCGACCGGTCGGCCCGTCCCGTTGTGACGGCGTCACAGTCCGCGGCCCGAAGAGTGGCGCGATGGGCCCTGTTCTGACAGGCCCGCCTCTCCGAGTGTGATGGGCGACACATCGGAGAGGAATCATGAGGCTCATCACTTTCAAGGCCCCCAGCGGGACCGGGAACGGCGTCCACGTCGGCGCTGTCGACTCCACCGGCACCACCGCGGTCAGCTTCACCAGGGCATCGGCGCAGGACCCGCGGTTCGCGTCGATGCTCGCGCTGGTACGGGCCGGTGGCGGCGTGCTGGACGAGGCCCAGTCGATCCTGGACTCCCACCCCGCCGACGCGGCGTACGACCTCGCCGAGGTGACGCTGCTGGCGCCGCTCCCCGATCCGCCACGGTTCCGGGACTGCTCGCTGTTCATCGAGCACCTCGCTCCCGCCTTCCTCGGCATGGCTCGCAACCTCGCCGCAACGGCGGCCGACCCCGAGGCGGAGTACGCGCGGCTGGTCGCCACCGGCGACTTCGACCTGCCGGCGGTCTTCTCCGAGAGGGTCATCTACTACAACGCCGATCACCTGTCGGTGAGCGGCCCGGGCGCCGAGATCGTCGCGCCGCCCGACACCACCCACGTCGACTACGAGCTCGAGCTCGCCGCGATCCTCGGCCATACCGCCACCGACGTACCCGTCACCGAGGCCGCCGAGGCGATCTTCGGCTACACGATCTTCAACGACTGGAGCTGCCGCGACCTGCAGACCGAGGTGATGGCCTCGCGCCTCGGCCCGGCCCGAGGCAAGGACTTCGACGGTGCCAACGCCTTCGGGCCGTGGATCGTCACCGCCGACGAGATCGGCGACCCCTACCACCTCAAGATGACCGCCCGAGTCAACGGCGAGACCTGGTCCGACGGCTCGTCGGCGAGTATGCACCACCGGTTCGAGGACGCGATCGCCTACCTCAGCCACGGCCGCACGATCTACGCCGGGGAGATCCTCGGCTCCGGGACCGTGCTGTCCGGAAGCCCCATCGAGATCGGCCGACGCCTCAAGGACGGCGACGAGGTCGAGCTCGAGATCGAGGGGATCGGCGTGCTGCGCAACCGACTCCGCCTCGCCCACTGAGAGCCACAGCTCACCACCGCCCCTCAAGCACCTAGCACCGAGAAGGACAGCCATGACACGTCTCGTAGACCTCTCACGCACTCTGGACCCCGGCAAGCGCGACCTCATGCCCGAGTCGTATCGGGCGCTGGAGAGCGTCGTCGCCCCCAAGATCCACTACCTCGCACCCGACGGCGAGGGCCGCGACCGGATGACGGCGATCTTCGACTGCCCACCCGAGCACCTGCCGGGCGGCGAGGGCTGGGGCGAGGACTGGCTGACGGAGATGAACACCCATTGCGGCACCCACGTCGACGCGCCGCTGCACAGCGGCCGGCTGATCGAGGGCAAGCCGGCCCGGACCATCAGCGACATCGCGCTCGAGGAGCTCTATCGCCCGGGCATGGTGCTCGACGTCCGGCCGTGGGTGCGGCCCGGCGAGGCGATCGCGATCGAGGCGCTCGAGCAGGCCATCGAGGCCACCGGACGCGACGTCGAGGCGGGCGACGCGCTGCTGCTGCGCACCGGCCAGGAGCGCTACGACATCTCCCAGCCGGAGTTCTTCACCTACCCCGGCATGAGCGGCGACGGCACCCGCTTCCTCACCAGCCTCGGCGCCACCGTGCTCGGCACCGACGCCCTCGCCTGGGACCGGCCGTTCCCGGTGATGGTGGCCGCCTACCAGGAGAGCCGTGACCCGAAGGAGATCTGGGACGGCCACTTCGCCATCGCCGACAAGGAGGCGTTCATCATCCAGCAGCTCGACAACCTCGCCGCGCTGCCGTTGACCGGCTTCCACGTCGGCTTCTTCCCGCTCAAGCTCCCACGGACCAGCGCCTCGCCATGTCGGGTCGTGGCGTTCCTCGACAGCTGACCACACCCAGATCGACCAGAGATCATCCACGGATCACGGAGACCCATCATGACGAAATCGACCATCCGCCACCTCCCCCTCACCGCCGGGGCGGCGGCCCTGCTGCTGCTCGCCACCGCCTGTGGCAGCAGCGACTCCGACGACACCACGACCGAGGTGCCGAAGGCCTCCATCGTCGCGCCCATCGCCGGCATGACCTGTGACGAGGGCAGCGAGCCCACCGGGGACCCCATCGTCGTCGGCGGCTCGCTGAGCCTGACCGGCGCGCTCTCCGAGACCGCCAAGGTCCACGAGGGCGTCGCCGAGCTCGTCACCGACTGGGTCAACGAATGCGGCGGCATCGACGGCCGCCCGCTGGAGTGGCAGGTGCTCGACGACCAGTCGACGCCGGCACAGGCCGCCTCCAACTACGAGCGGCTCATCAGCGACGGCGTCGACCTGGTGATGGGGCCGTACGGCGGCGCGAACATCCTCGCCGCCGCAGGCCCGGTGACCCAGGCCGGCTACGCGTTCCCGACCCACACCAACGGCGCGCCGCAGCAGCTGATCGGCGAGAACCACTTCCCGGCCTGGCAGTTCGACGGCAGCCAGGGAGCGGACAACATGTTCGACTCCGGGGCGAAGAAGCTGCTGGACGCCCTGGAGTCCAGCGGCAACCCGCCGAAGACCGTCTTCTACGCCGACGCCAAGTTCCCGACCACGCTCTCGTTGGCCGCCGCCGCCAAGAAGGCGTTCGAGGCCGACGGCATCGAGACCGCCGGCGAGGTGGAGTACGAGTTCGGGAGCACCGACTTCAGCTCGATCGCGCTGCGGATCTCCCAGGCCGACCCCGACCTGGTCTACCTCGGCGGCCTCGGCGCGGACGCCACCTACCTCTACGACGCCTTCAACGCCATCGGCTACACGCCCCGCACCATCTACGCGGCGCTCCCCTCGCCCGCATCGCTGGACGGGCTGGGCGACGAGGTCGAGGGCCTGCTCACCGGCTCCATCTTCGAGACCGAGTCCAAGCGCGGCGACACCGACATCGCTCGCTACTTCGCCAGCAAGTACGACGAGGTGGCCCAGAAGGACGGCCTGTTCCCGCTCATCGAGACGCAGGCGGCGGCCAGCCTCGCGGCCTGGCAGATCCTGCTCACCGGTGTCCTCAACGCCGGCGTCGACAACGCGGCGATCATCGCCTGGCTCAACGCCAACTCCGTCGAGACCATCGCCGGGACGCTGACCTTCGACGGCTACAACAACTACGGCACGGACAACACCGCCATCACCCAGATCCAGGACGGCAAGCGGGTGATCGTCTGGCCCGAGGACATCGCCGGCGGCACGATCGACTACCAGCCCTGATGGACGTCTCGACCACCGCACTCGCGCAGACGCTGCTCAACGGGGCGCTGCTCGGCTGCCTCTACGGCTGCATCGCCCTGGGGCTGACCATCAAGTGGGGACGGCTCGGCATCGCCGACTTCTTCCACATCTCGATCACCCTGCTGGCGGCGTACGTCACCTACACCCTGGTCACCGAGCTGGGCTGGCATCCCTTCCTCACCCTGCTGGTCACCGTTCCGGCCTGCTTCGTGGTGGGGGTGGCGACCCAGTGGCTGTTCACCAGGATCCGGGTGGACGACACCACCTCCCTGCTGCTCACCTTCGGGCTGTTCATCGTGGCCGAGGGCCTCGCCAACCTGATCTGGAGCGCCGACCTGCTCTCGCTGCGCCGGGACCTCCCGGACGGGCTCCGTGACGCGATCCATCTGCCCGCTCCCCTGGACCGGCTCGCGGTCACCCCGCCCGACCTGATCAGCCTGGTGCTCGCGATCGTCATGGTCGGCCTGGCGACGTGGAGCCTGCACCACACCCGCTCGGGACGGGCGGTGCAGGCGATGCAGCAGGACCGGTCGATCGCCGAGGCGTTCGGCGTCCGGGTCGCCCCGCTGGCCCTGCTGGTCTCCGGCCTGGCGGCCGCCAGCGCGGCGGCGGCCGGCATGGCGGTCGCGGTGAAGACGCCGCTGCAGCCGCAACTGCCGCTGCAATGGATCGGCGTGGTGGTGGTCGCCTGCCTCCTCGGCGGACTCGGCCGCCCGCTGGGGGCGCTGATCGCCGCCGTGGTGCTGATGATGATCCAGAACGCCTGGTCGCTCTGGTTCCCGCCACAGTGGGCCTCGGCGGTGACCTACGGCGTGCTGTTCCTCTATCTGGCCGCCCAACCCGTGACCCGCATGGTCCGCGAGCGCCTTCCAGTCAGGAGCCTGGCATGAACACAGCCACGACCGCAGCGACGACCGCGGCACGGAGCCGACCCGATGGCCGGCTGCTGCGCGGCGCCGGCGGGATCGTCGCCGTCGCCGTGCTGGCGGCGATCCTGGTGCCCGCGCTCGGCACGAACTACATCGTCACGTTCTGCTTCCAGTTCGTCGTCTGGATGACCCTCGCGCTGAGCTGGAACGTGTTCAGCGGCAACGCCGGCTATCCGAGCTTCGGCCATGGCGTCTTCTTCGGCGTCGGCATCTACGCCGCGGCGGCCGTGCTCCGCCACACCGACGCGCCCTTCCTGGTCGCCGCGCTCGTCGCGGGGCTGGCGGCCGGAGCGCTAGCGCTCGTCGTCGGGCTCGCGGTGTTCGCCTCGCCTCGGTTCAAGGGAGACCTGTTCGGCCTGGTGACCCTGGCGCTGGCCTTCGTGGTGACCACCGTCGTGTCGAATGTGGCCTTCCTGGACGGCGGCGCCGGCGTGTTCGTGCGCGATCAGGTCGCCGGCACCTGGATCGGCGGCGGCATCGGGCACGTCTTCGTCGTCGGGGTCGTGGTGGCCGCGATCACCGCGCTGGTGGCGCTGGCCACCTCGCGGAGCCGCTGGGGCACCGCGCTGTGCTCCATCCGCGACGAGGAGGCGGTGGCGGAGTCGCTCGGGGTGCCGACCTACCGCTACAAGGTCCTCACCTTCGCGGTCAGCGGCGCGCTGGGTGGCCTCATCGGGGCTCCCCAGGCGATCTACCTCGGGTACGTCGAGATCGGCGCGGTGTTCGCCCTCAGCATCCCGCTCTACGTGATCATGATGACCATCCTCGGCGGCGCCACCCGCTGGTGGGGACCGGCGATCGGGGCCGCGGCCATCGTCGCGCTCCGGGAGGGCCTGCTCGGCATCGGGTCCCCGGAGATGTCGCAGATCGTGATCGGGCTGTTCCTCGTCGTCGTCATCGCGGTGCTGCCACAGGGCATCTCCGGGCTGCTCGACCGGCTCCGGCCGCGGCCATCCCGGGAGGTGTCGCGATGACGAGCCTGCTCCGCTGCCGCGCCATCACCAAGCGATTCGGCGGTCTCCGCGCCCTCGACGGCGTCGACCTCACCGTCGAGCAGGGCGAGATCGTCGGCCTCGTCGGGCCCAACGGGTCGGGGAAGACGACGCTGCTGTCCAGCATCGCCGGCTCGCTGCCGGTCAGCGGCGGCCACATCGAGTTCGGCGGCCACGACATCACCCGGCTCTCGGCACACCGCCGGGCACATGCGGGGATCGCACGCACCTTCCAGGTGCCCCGACCGCTGGGCTCCTTCGACGTGGTGGGCAATGTCGCCACCGCGGCGATGTTCGGCCGCGAGGCCCTCTCCCGGGGCGCGGCCATCGACCGAGCCTACGAGGTGCTCGAACGGATCGGCCTGGCCGGGCACGCACACCAGGCCGTCAGCGCGTTGACGCTGCACGAGCGGAAGTTCCTCGAGATCGGCCGGGCGCTGGCCCTCTCGCCCACGCTCATCCTGCTCGACGAGGTCCTGGGCGGGCTCAATCCGAGCGAGGCCGCCGCCGGGATGGAGTTGATCGCCTCGCTGCGCAACGAAGGGATGTCGGTGATCTACATCGAGCACAACGTCCGGGCGGTGACCGCGCTGGCCGACCGCATGTACGTCCTCGACCGCGGCCAGAACCTCGCCGACGGCCTCCCTGCCGAGGTGGTGGCCGACGACCGGGTGGTCGCGGCCTACCTGGGAGGTGGTTCCCGTGCTTGAGGTCACCGATCTCGTGGTCAACTACGGCGAGGCGGCCGCGGTACGCGGCGTCAGCATGACCGTGGCGGAGGGCTCCACGGTGTCGCTGATCGGGTCCAATGGCGCCGGCAAGACCACCCTGGTCAAGGCGCTGATGGGGCTCCAGCCGGTCACCTCGGGCAGCATCCAGGTCGCCGATCAGGACATCACGCACCGGCCGGCCGCCGACCGGCCGGACCTCGGCGTGGCCGTCGTACCGGAGGGGCGGCGGCTGTTCCCGGCGATGACGGTGCGTGACAACCTGCTGATCGGCCTGCACCATCCGGCGGCACGCGGCCGCGCCCGGGATCCGCTCGGCTTCGTCTTCGACCTGTTCCCGGTGCTCGCCAAGCGACAGCGGCAGCAGGCCGGCACCATGTCGGGCGGCGAGCAGCAGATGGTCGCACTCGGCCGCGCGCTCATCTCCCGGCCGCGGCTGCTCATCCTCGATGAGCCCTCGCTGGGGCTGGCCCCGGTGATCGTCGACCAGGTCTTCGAGATCATCGGCCGCATCGCCGGCGAAGGCGTCACCGTGCTGCTCGCCGAGCAGAACATGCAGCGAGCGCTGGAGCTCTCCGACCACGGCTACGTGATCGCCGACGGCCAGGTCGTCATGGCCGCACCGGCCAGCGAGCTGCTGGTCTCGGACGGGGTGCGGCACGCCTACCTCGGGGAGCCCTAGATGGCGGTGCTGCGCGACTACCTCCTCGCCCCGGTCCGGACCCATGCCCACCGGACCGCGCTGGTCGACGGCGAGACGACCTGGACCTATGCCGACCTCGAGCGGGCCGCGCTGGGCCTGGCCGCTCACCTGCACGAGCTCGGCGCCCGCGCCGGCACGCCGGTGGCGCTGCTGCTCGCCAATCGGGCCGAGTACGTCGTGGCGGACCTCGCCATCGCCGCGCTCGGCGCCGCGAAGGTCCCGCTCAACGCGATGCTGTCGATCGAGGAGCAGGCGTTCATCGTCCACGACTCCGCGGCGGCGATCTGCGTCATCGAGGCCGGTCGGCTCGAGGTCGTGGACCGGGCACGCGACCTGGGCGGCGACCCGGCGCTCGTCGTGGTCGACGACGACTGGGCACGGGCGATCGCCCATCCCCCGCTCCGCGAAGACGTCCCGGTGGGCGATGACGACATCGCGCTCATCATGTACACCGGCGGCACCACTGGCCGACCCAAGGGCGTGGTCCACACCCAGGCCGGGATGGCAGCCAACCTGCTCAGCCACCTCGTGGAGATGGAGCTGGTCGGCGAGGACGTGCTGCTGCTCACCTCGCCGCTGCCGCACAGCGCCGGCTTCCTGCTGCAGGCGGCGCTGGCCAAGGGAGCGACCACCATCCTGGAGAGCCGGTTCGATCCCGATGCCGTGCTCGACCGGATCGAGCGCGACGGCGTCTCCTATCTGTTCCTGGTGCCGACGATGATCTACCGGCTGCTCGACGCCGCCGCCGCGCGACCGGGGGCGGACACCTCGGCGCTGCGGACCATCCTGTACGGCGCCGCCCCGATCACCGCCGACCGGCTGACGCAGGGGCTGGCCGCTTTCGGACCGGTCTTCGTCCAGCTCTACGCCCAGTCCGAGGCGCCGAACTTCCTGACCCGGCTGCGACGCGACGACCATCGCACCGATCCGGCCGGAGCCCACCTCCTCCGGAGCTGCGGTCAGGCGGTCGTGATGGCGCAGGTCGCCGTGATCGGCGAGGACGGCACTCCGCGCCCTCCCGGCGAGGTCGGCGAGGTCGCGGCCAGGTCGTCGTACACGATGCGGGGCTATCTCGGGCGGCCCGAGGAGACGGCCGCGGCTCTGCGCGACGGCTGGCTGCACACCGGCGACCTCGGCTATCTCGACGAGCAGGGCTATCTCTACCTGGTGGACCGCAAGAAGGACATGATCATCACCGGCGGTCTCAACGTCTACTCCGCCGAGGTCGAGCAGGTCATCGCCCAGCTCCCCGGCGTCCGCGAGGTCGCGGTGGCCGGCATCCCCCACCCCGACTGGGGCGAGGCGGTGGTCGCCTTCGTGGTGGCCGAGCCGGGGGTGAGCGCCGAGCAGATCGAGACCGGCTGCCGACGCGGGCTGACGTCGTACAAGCGACCCAAGGCGATCTCCCTCGTGCCGGCGCTGCCGACCACGGCGGTGGGAAAGATCGACAAGAAGCTACTGCGAGCAGGATGGAGCAACTGGTGAGCGACGAGGCATGGATCCTGGGCTGGGGGCACACCGCCTTCGGCAAGCGGCCGGACTCGACGTTGGAGTCGCTGGTGGTGGAGGCGGGCAGCGCCGCGCTCGCCGACGCCGAGGTGGCGCCGGGCGACATCGACCTGGTCGTGGTCGCCAACTACAACGCCGGCATGAGTCCACTCGGGTTCGTCTCCTCGCTGGCGCTGCAGATCTCCGAGGACCTGTTCGGCGTCCCGGCGCTGCGGGTGGAGAACGCCTGCGCGTCCGGCTCGACGGCGGTGCATGTCGCGCTCGGCCAGGTGCGCAGCGGCCAGGCTCGGCGGGCGCTGGTGATCGGCGCCGAGAAGATGACCGGGCTGCCGCCGGAGACGGTCGGCGCCGCGCTGCTGGGCGCCGACTACGACATGGCCGGCAAGCCGTCGGCCACCGGGTTCACCGAGCTGTTCGCGGCGGTCGCGCGGGTCTACGAGGAGCGCTATGGCCCGGTCGGCGACACCCTGGCGACGATCGCCGCGAAGAGCCATCGACTCGGCGCGCTCAACCCCTACGCCCACCTCCGCAAGGAGCTCTCGGAGGAGTTCTGCGCCACGGCGTCGCCGCAGAACCCGATGATCTCGGCGCCGCTGCGCCGTACGGACTGCTCCCCCGTCTCCGATGGCGCCGCCGCGCTGGTGATCGGCCGGGAGCCGACCTCGCGGGCTCACCCACCCGTGCGCGTCGTCTCCCAGGCCCATGCCAACGACTTCCTGCCCGGCAGCAAGCGCGACCCACTCGCCTTCGCGGCCACGGAGCTGGCCTGGCAGCGCGCCCTCGGCCTGGCCGGGGTGACCACCGCCGACCTGGACCTGGTGGAGCTCCACGACTGCTTCACCATCGCCGAGTTGCAGCTCTACGAGGTGATCGGGCTCGCCCCGCGTGGGCAGGGGCGGCGGGCCATCGAGGAGGGCACCGTGCTGCCGGACGGCGCGCTCCCGGTCAATCCCTCGGGCGGCCTGAAGTCCAAGGGCCACCCGGTCGGCGCCACCGGCGTCTCTCAGCACGCCCTGGCCGCGATGCAGCTCACCGGCACCTTCCCGGGCCGGCAGATCCCGAACGCCCGGCTGGCGGCAGTCCACAACATGGGCGGGCTCGCCGTCGCCAACCACGTGACGGTGCTGGCCGCCACCGAGTGAGGAGCCCGACATGGACGACGAGCAGTACGCCGCCGGCCTGGCCAAGCTCGCCGAGATCGGCGCTGCCGCGCCCGAGCAGATGATCGACGCGCTTCGCACCATCTCGCCGGAGCTGGGTCGCCAGATCATCGCCTGGGGCTTCGGGGAGATCTACTCCCGGCCGACGCTCTCGCCGCGGGATCGCCAGCTGATCACGCTGGGCGTGCTGACCGCCCTGGGCGGCTGCGAGCCCCAGATCGAGGCCCACGTCGACCTGGCGCTCAACGTGGGCCTCGATCGCGAGGAGATCATGGAGGCCCTGCTCCACGCCGCGGTCTATGCCGGCTTCCCGCGTGCGCTCAACGCGACCCTGGCGGCCGGACGGGCGCTCGACCTCAGGCGTTGATCTGCGGCGGCACGCTCTCGTTGGCGACCCGGTTCTCGGAGTCCACCATCCAGGCCAGTTGCTCGATCCGGGTGATGATCTCGTGGAGCAGGTCGGCGGTGGTCGGGTCCTCGGCGTCGACGTCGTCGTGGATGCGGCGCGCGGTGCCGGCGGTGGCGTAGAGCGCGGCGGTGATCAGGTCGACGGTCACCGCGCTGTCGACCTCACGGTCGGGGAATGGCACCAGCGTGGTCTGCTCGGCGACCCGGGCGCTGCGGGCGTCGGGGGTGACGTGGACCGCGCGCATCCGCTCGGCGACCTCGTCGGTGAAGTCGCGGGCGGCGTCGACGATCTCGTCGAGCTGGAGGTGGAGGTCGCGGAAGTTGCGGCCGACCACGTTCCAGTGGGCCTGCTTGCCCTGCAGCGAGAGCTCGGTGAGATCGACGAGGAGCTGCTGGAGGTGGCCGGCGAGCTTCTCGCTGGCGCGGAACGCCGGCGCCGAGGCGTGCTTGGTGTTGGTGCTCTTGGGGGCGGTCTTGGTGGCCATCGTGACAACCCTTTCGTTGATGGTCTCTGACTGACCCCAGTCTCTCGCTTTTTCTTGAATGATTCCAGGAAAGTGAGCCTCACCTAGCTGAGGCGAGCCTCAGAACGTGTCTGAGGAGCCCGGGCCGTAGCGAGCACCCTCCACGCAGTGGGTGGGATCACCAGCCGTTGAGGTGGACGACCCGGTCGAGGTCGGCGCGCGGGCCGGGCTTGAAGTCGGTCCCGATCGTGTAGGCGACGGGCAGCAGGACGCCCTGCCGCACGCCCTCGGGGATGCCGAGCACCTCGGCCACCTCCCGCTCGTAGGGCAGGTGCAGCGTGGTCCAGGTGGTGCCGAGGCCGCGGGCCCGCAGCGCGAGCGCGAAGTTCCAGGCCGCGGGTAGCAGCGAGCCCCACACGCCGGCCTGGTTGCCCTCCGGGAGGGTGCCGACCTCGAGCGCCCCGATGACCAGCACCGGCACGTCGGCGAGCACCTCGCGTAGGTGGTCGGAGCTGGCGGCGACCCGGGCGGCGGTGCCCGTCTGCTCGCCCCGCTGGGCGCTGTAGGCCAGGTGGGAGCGCCGGTAGAACTCCGCGACCTTCCCCTTGACCTCCGGGTCGGTGAGCACGATCCAGTGCCAGTGCTGCTTGTTGCTTCCCGAGGGTGCCTGCAGGCCGACCTCCAGCGCCTCCAGCACGATCTCGACCGGCACCGGCCGGTCGAGATCGAGCCGCTTGCGCACCGCGCGGGTCGTGGTGAGGAGTTCGTCGGGCGTCAGGGGCAGCAGGGTGCTCATACCGGCCGGCAACCCGGAGCGCGGCCGGCCTATTCCGGGCTGGGCCGCGTGGAGCAGGCCGGCGGACTCATCGGAGACCGAACACGGTCCTCAGTGCCCGGTCGACCTCGTCCATGTCGGCCCGGCCCAGATGATCGACCCGGTCACCGAGACGGCCCGGGTCGATCGCCATGACCTGATCAACGAGGATCAGCGTCATCTTGCCGGCCACCTCGACCTCGGGACGAAAGGACGCGGACTGTGCACTGGTCGAGGTCGGCGCCACCAGCCACGTCGACAACGGGAGCATCTCGTTCTGCACGACGACCGCGTAGCGGCGTCCTCGCTGCTCGTGACCGCGGGCGTCCCGCAGTGCCTTGAGCGCGTGGACGTCACCACGCACGAAGATCCTCGAACTCCTGGTGGATGGCCTGGATCTCGGCGCGATCGGCCGGGTTGTCGGCGATGGCGAGCGCCTCGGCGCGCAGGCGCTCGTCCTGCTTGTGCCGCCACGCGTCGAGGATCGCCTCCCGGATGACGGTGGAGCGGTCGACATCGTCCGACATCAGCTCGCGCAGCGCGTCTTCGGTGGCTTCGTCGGCACGGAACGAGATCGTCGACATGTCACCAAGCGTAACACGTCTCGTCATACGCTCTGCCGGACGTCGGGCCGGCTCGACAGTCACTTCTTGGCGGACTTGTCCGTGGCGGGCTGGGTGGTGGAGAGCGCGGCGACGAACGCCTCCTGGGGCACCTCGACGCGGCCGACCATCTTCATCCGCTTCTTGCCCTCCTTCTGCTTCTCCAGCAGCTTGCGCTTGCGGGTGATGTCGCCGCCGTAGCACTTGGCCAGGACGTCCTTGCGCATCGCCCGGATGGTCTCGCGGGCGATCACCCGGGCGCCGATGGCGGCCTGGATCGGCACCTCGAACTGCTGGCGCGGGATGAGGTCCTTGAGCTTGCCGGCCAGCATCACGCCGTACGCATAGGCGGCGTCGCGGTGCACGATCGCGCTGAAGGCGTCGACCGGCTCCCCCTGCAACAGGATGTCGACCTTGACCAGGTCGGCGGCCTGGTCGCCGGCGAACTCGTAGTTGAGGCTCGCATAGCCCTTGGTGCGCGACTTGAGCTGGTCGAAGAAGTCGAAGGCGATCTCGCCCATCGGCAGGGTGTAGCGCATCTCGACACGGTCCGCGGAGAGGTAGTCCATGCCCTGCAGCGCGCCGCGCTTGGCCTGGCACAGCTCCATGATCGTGCCGATGTAGTCGCTCGGCGACAGGATGGTCGCGTCGACCACCGGCTCGCGCACCTCGCGCACCTTGCCCTCGGGGTACTCGCTCGGGTTGGTCACCTCGATCCGGGTGCCGTCCTCCATGACCACCTGGTAGACCACATTGGGCGCGGTGGAGATCAGGTCGAGGCCGAACTCCCGCTCCAGGCGATCCCGGGTGATCTCCATGTGCAGCAGGCCCAGGAAACCGAGCCGGAAGCCGAATCCCAGCGCGCCGGAGGTCTCCGGCTCGAAGGTGAGCGCGGCGTCGTTGAGCTGCAGCTTCTCCAGCGCGTCGCGCAGCGTCGGGTAGTCGTCGCCGTCGATGGGGTAGAGCCCGGCGTAGACCATCGGGTTCGGGTGCTCGTAGCCGCCCAGCGCCTCCGTCGCCGGCTTGACCGCGGAGGTGACGGTGTCGCCGACCCGGGACTGACGCACATCCTTCACGCCGGTGATGAGGTAGCCGGTCTCGCCGACGCCCAGCGAGCCCGCCTTGGTCGGCTCGGGGCTGATCACGCCGATCTCGAGCATCTCGTGCACCGCGCCGGTCGACATCATCTTGATCCGGTCGCGGTGGGACAGCTTGCCGTCGACGACCCGGACGTAGGTGACCACCCCGCGGTAGGTGTCGTAGACCGAGTCGAAGATCAGCGCCCGGGCCGGCGCGTCCGGGTCGCCCACGGGCGCGGGGGTCTGCCGCACGATCTCGTCGAGCAGCTCCTCCACGCCGAGGCCGGTCTTGGCGCTCACCTGGAGCACCTCGGAGGGGTCGCACCCGACCAGGTTGGCCAGCTCCTCGCCGTACTTCTCGACGTTGGCGCTCGGCAGGTCGATCTTGTTCAGGACCGGGATGACGTGGAGGTCGGCGCCCATGGCGAGGTAGAGGTTGGCCAGCGTCTGCGCCTCGATGCCCTGGGCGGCGTCGACGAGCAGGATGGCGGCCTCGCACGCCTGCAGGCTGCGGCTGACCTCGTAGGTGAAGTCGACGTGACCGGGGGTGTCGATCATGTTGAGGACGTACGTCGTGCCCTTGTCCTCGCCCTGCGTCACGGTCCACGGCATCCGGACCGCCTGGCTCTTGATGGTGATGCCGCGCTCGCGCTCGATGTCCATCCGGTCGAGGTACTGCGCCCGGGCGTCGCGCTCGGAGAGCACGCCGGTGAGGCCGAGCATGCGGTCGGCCAGGGTCGACTTGCCGTGGTCGATGTGCGCGATGATGCAGAAGTTGCGGATGATCGCGGGATCGGTCTGGCCGGGCTGCGGTGCGGTCATGGTCCGCACATTCTCCATGGCGTGCCTACGCCGAGCCAAAGCGCGGTGGCCGTGGGTCGGCGCTCAGTACTGGTGGAACCACAGGGAGAGGTACGCCGAGGCGCCCGGACAGGTCACGTTGAGGTCCCGACCGTCCTCGACCCACTGGCTCAGCAGCGCGCTGCCGCCCTGGATCGACCGGCTCTGGTCGCACCGGGCGAGCGCCTCCTCGCGGGAGGTGTGGCCGGCGGCCCGCCACTCCTGCAGCCCGAGGCTGAGGTCGCCGACGATCCGCTGCCACAGGCTGGTGGTGGAGTAGACGCCGACGAGGAGACCCTGGTCGGCGTAGGCCCGTGCCGCTCCCCTGACCACGGCGGCGTTCTGCTCGACGTCGGCCGGCCAGTCGAAGTCGGGCACCGGCTCGACGTCGAGCCAGACCGCGGGGCTGTCGAGGCCGGCCGCCCTCATCGTCTCGAGGTTGAACAGCGCCTGCTGGTAGCCGGCGTTGGCCAGCCGGCCGAGCGTGCTGGTGGCCTCGAACGGGCCCTGGCCGCCGTACCTCGCCTGCTGCTGCTCGTCGGGCCAGCTGATGACGGAGTACGCGGCCGCGAGCAGGTGTCGCTCCCGCACCCAGGCGACCTGGTCGGCCAGGCACGGGTTGGGGTAGAACCCAGGGCCGTTGGTGAGGCCGAGGATCACGAACTCGGCGGAGTCCAGCGGCATCGGGGCGCCGTGGGATCGCTTCTGCGGGATGCCCATGCCGGCCGGGCACTGGGGCCAGCTGACGTCGGCGCCCGTCACGATGCCGCGATCGGTCAGGTCGGGGAGGTCGGGCACGGTGATGGTGGGGCTGGCCGGGCTCACTGGGCTCGTGGTCGGCATCTCGTCGAGGGGCGTGGCCGTCGTGACCGGCGATGTCGTGACCGGCGCCGTCGTGCTCGCGTCGGGGGTGGGCAGCGAGACGCTCTCGGCGCTGCACCCGACGAGCAGCAGCGCCGAGGCCAACCACCCCCATGTCCGCACGGCAGGAATCCTTTCATCCGCCTGTCATCCTGGGGCGGTGCCTGCCGCCCTCCCGACGACCTTCCCGCACGGCCGTACCGCGCGCCGGCTGGACTGGCCCCATCTGCCGCCACTCGTCCGCCGGGCGGTGGAGCGGCGGCTCGGCTCCCGGGTGACCGACTCGATGTCCCAGGACGCCGGCTTCACCCCGGGCCTCGCCTCGGTGGTCATCTGCGAGGACGGCTCACGACACTTCGTGAAGGCTGCCTCGACGAAAGCGCAGCGGCCGTTCGCCGAGGCCTACCGCGAGGAGGCGCGCAGGCTGCGCACGCTGCCGCGGTCGCTGCCGGCGCCGCGGCTGCTGTGGGTCCACGACGCCGACGACTGGGTGGTGCTCGGCATCGAGTACGTCGAGGGGCGGGCGCCGGCGCGTCCCTGGACCGAGGCCGACCTGGCCGCCTGCTCGTCGATGCTGGTCGATGCCGCCGCCGCGCTCACCCCGGCGCCGGGGCTCGGGCTGGCCACCTTCGCGGAGGAGTTCGCCTCCTTCCCCGACTACTGGACCGGGCTGCGGGACGTGCCGCACGCGGGCGAGGCGGCGGCGCTGGCCGGCCGGCTCGCCGAGATCGCCACCGGGGACACGCTGGTCCACACCGACGTCCGCGACGACAACCTGATCCTGGCCGGGGATGGGAGCGTCTGGCTCTGCGACTGGAACTGGCCGGTGCTCGGTCCCGCCTGGTTCGACTCGCTGACCCTACTGATCGGCCCGCGCGGCGACGGCCTCGACGTCTCCGCGCATCTGGCGGCGCACCCGCTGCTCTCGGCGGTCGATCCGGACAGCATCGACATCGCGCTGGCGCTGGTCACCGGCTACTTCCTGGCCTCCGCCCGCCAGCCCGTCCCGACCACCTCGCCGTACCTGCGTGACGCGCAGCGCTGGCAGGGCGAGGTGTGTCATGCCTGGCTCGCCGAGCGCCGCGGCTGGCGGATTTGAGCCTGCTCGGGCATCGCGGGTAGTCTTGCTGGCTGCGTGTTCGAGGCCCCTCCCCTCTCATCCCACGAGTGGCCGGGAGAGCGCGCCCGAACCGATCCGTTGACACCGAAGGACTGACAAGCACCACATGGCGAACATCAAGTCGCAGATCAAGCGCAACAAGCAGAACGAGAAGCGCCACCAGCGCAACAAGGCCGTCAAGTCGTCACTGAAGACCGCGGTCCGCAAGTTCCGTGAGGCCGCCGAGGCCGGCGACAAGGACACGGCCGTCACCCTCGCCGCCGAGGCCGGCCGGAAGCTCGACAAGGCCGCCTCCAAGGGCGTCATCCACAAGAACCAGGCCGCCAACCGCAAGTCGGCGATCTTCAAGCGGGCCGCCTCGCTCTGAGGCCTCGCTTCGACTTGCAGGCTACCGGCCCCGTCCTCGTGGCGGGGCTGGTCTCATTTCCGCAGGCCGGTGACGGTCAGGACCAGCCGCTCCAGCGTGTACGCCGCGTCGCTGGCCGCCCCCTTGAGATCGGCGTCGGCCTGGGCGACCGCCCGGATCGCCGCTCCGATGCCCTCGGGCGTCCAGCCGCGGGCCGTCGGGGCCAGTCGCTTGGCCTGCCAGTCGTTGATGCCGGCCCGGTTGCCGCTGACGAAGTTGGCCAGCGTGCGCAGCTGGCCGGCCACGCTGCTGAGGATGTAGACCGGCGAGGTGCCCGCCTCCAGCGACCAGCGCAGCCCCTCCAGCGCCTCGACGCGGGAGCCCTTCAGCATGGCGTCGGCGATCTCGAAGTTCTTCACCTCGGCGCGGCCGCCGAAGTATTGCGCCACCTGCGACTCCCCGAGCGCCGTCCCGGGGAAGTCGCTGACCAACTGCTCGACGGCGCTGGCCAGCATCCGCAGGTCCTCCCCGACCGCCTGCACCAGCGCCGCCGCGGCGTCGCCGTCGATCCGGGCGCCGCGAGCCCGCGCCTCGGCGACAACGAACTTCGGCAGGTCCCAGGGCTTGACCTCCTCGGACTTCACCTCGACCACGGCGGGGAGCTTGCGCAGCTTGGTCAGCACACCGCTCCCCCTCGGGCCGCCACCGTGCACCAGCACCAGCGCGACCTCGTCCACCGGGGCGGCGGCATACCCGAGCAGCCCCTCCACCGACTCCTCGGGCAGGGTCTCCAGCGCCCGCACCACGACACACCGCACCGAGGAGAACAGCGAGGGCGCGGACAGCTCGCCGAGCGTGGCCAGCGTCAGGGTGTTGGCCAGCGCGTCGGCGACCTCGGCGTCGGCGTCGTAGCCGCGCACCGCCGCCTTCACCAGCCCGACCGTCCGCTCGCTGAGGAACTCCTCCTTGCCGGTCACCAAGGTGACCCGGCCCAGGACCCGGCTGGCTGACGGGACGGCGGAAGGCGCGGCGATGGTGCTCATCGAGGCCCAGCCTCCCACACCCCTCCGACAGCCCTCACAAGCCTCGCGCGTCGCCGGCGGCGGTGCTACCGTTGAAGACGAGCAGGCCCCCCCGCGCAAGCCGTGAGATAACCGGCCGACAGAACGCACGGGCGTAGGGCCTGCTCCTCATCTCAGCACGATCTCCGCGAGCCGCCCACGAGACATCACCCACAGCCGGGTGATCGGGTGGGCTGAGTTTCGCTCGTTGTAGCGCGCCAACTGGCTCGTCAGCTTCTCGGTGAGCTCGCTGCCTCTGATGTTCACGATGAAGTTCTCCTTGACGACGTCTTGCGCACCCGCACGCCGGACTGCGCCGCTGACCAGTCTCTTGATGCTCTTGTAGCTGGCGGTCGTTGTCTTGAGCTCGCAGACGATGCCGTCATTGCTCAGCCAGCGGAAGTCATTGGTCGGCCGCCGGGTGCGCATGTCGCGCGGCAGCCATTCGAGCTCATGGCCGAGCGCGAGCATGTGCTCGGCGAACACGATCTCGTCGCGCGTCATGGTCTCGCCGTTGGTCTCGATGCCAAGGGCACCTTGCCGCAGCCGCCAATAGGTCGCAAAGGCAAAGCGATCGCGAGGGTCCCGCTCGTCCGGGCGGCTACCGTAGCCCGACTCGACCCTCACTGACTCACCGCGCGAACGCCGTCGGGTCCGGGGACGACGGCGAGGGAGCCGTCGCGGTCGGTGCGGTAGACGCGGGCGCCGGCAGCGGCGAGCGGGTCGAGGGTGGTAGCGGCGGGGTGGCCGTAGGTGTTGCCGGCGCCGACCGAGGTCAGCGCGATGCTGGGGTGGAGCGAGAGCAGCCAGTCCTCGTCCTGGAACCGGGAGCCGTGGTGAGGCACCTTCAGCACGTCGACGCGCAGGCCGGGCACGGTGGCAGCGATCCGGGCGGCGACGTCCGGCTCGATGTCCCCGGTCAGCAGCAGCCGCAGGCCGCGGGTCTCGATCAGCAGCACGACCGAGCCGGCGTTCGACTCCAGCCCGTCCGGCAGGTCCGGGCGCGGCCACAGCACCTGTGCCCGCACCTCGCCGATCGAGATGGTCCGGCCGTACGGCGCCACCTCGGCAGCGAGGCCGGCGGCCGTCGCGGCGTCGTCGACCAGCCCGACGCCGTACGACGGCTGCCGGATGCTGGTCGTCCACACCTCCCCCACCCGCCGACCCGAGAAGACGGCCGCGACGCCGCCGACATGATCGGCGTCGAAGTGGGTGAGCACCAGCAGCGGCACCGTGGAGACGCCGAGCCGGTCGAGACAGGCGCCCATCGGGCCCGGGTCCGGGCCGGTGTCGACCACGAGCGCCGCCCCCGGCCCGGTCGAGACGACCAGGCCGTCGCCCTGCCCCACGTCGCACATCACCATCGCCCAGCCGTCGGGCGGCCAGCCGCGCGACGGCAGCCGGATCACGACGACGGCGACCATCAGCAGCGCGCAGCCGATGCCGAGGAGCGGATGGCGCAGCAGCCGGGGCCCGAGCAGCGCGATCGCCAGCACCAGGACGGTGAGCGCGATCAGGGCGAGCTTGCCGGTCCCCCACGCGATCTCGGCGGTGGGCAGCGCCGCGCCACGGTGGGCGACGGCGATGATCCAGGCGCCGCACCACGAGGCCAGCGTGCCGGGCACCCGGCCGAGCGGGTCCCAGACCAGCCCGAGCAGGCCGGCCACGAGCCCGAGCACCGTCGCCGGGCCCACCGCCGGCTCGGCGAGCAGGTTGGCGACGACAGCCGCCAGGCTGACCTGCCCGGAGATGGCCGCGATCAGCGGGGTGCAGGCGAGCTGGGCGGCCAGCGGGACCGCGACCGCCTCGGCCAGCCAGCGCGGCAGCCAGCTCGCCAGCGCATCGCGCCAGGGCGGTCCCAGCATCAGGATGCCGGCGGTGGCGCTGACCGAGAGCGCGAAGCCGAGCGAGACTGCCAGCGAGGGATCGAGCAGCAGGAGCAGCACGACCGCCGCGCCGAGTCCGCGCAGCGCGCGGCCGCGGCCGTTGGAGCTCATGGCAACCAGCCCCACGGCGCCCATCGCCGCCGCCCTCACCACGCTCGGCTCGGTGCGCGCGAGCAGGATGAAGCCGACGATGCCGGCCGCCCCGACGAGATAGAGCCAACGGCCCCGGACGCCGCACCAGCGTGCGACGATCAGCAGGAATCCGACGACCAGCGTCAGATTGGTGCCCGACACCGCGAGAAGATGAGTCAGGCCGGTGGTCCGGAAGTCCTCCGCAAGCGGGACGGGCAACCGGCTGTCGTCGCCGTCCACCAGCGCCGGCACGAGGGCGCGGGGCTCCGCCGGCCGGTGCGCGACCGCATCCCGGATCGCGTCCCTCACCGCGGCGGCACCGCGCCACCACAGATCGGGGCGCCGCACCACGATCGGGCCGTCACGTGGCCGCAGCGCGGCCGCCTCACCGGCCGAGCGGGCTGGCGAGAGCCGGGCGGTGAGGCGCACCGTGGCTCCCAGCGGCACCTCGGCCCAGGACCGGTCGCCGAGCACGAGCACCGGCGTCCGGAGCCTGAACCGGGTGCCGCCGGAGGAGACCGAGCGGGCGGTCAGCCGCACCATCACGGTGTCGGCGAACCCGCCGCTGATCAGGCGCGGGTCGGCGGTGACGGTGCCGGTCACCGCCACCAGGGCCCGTCGGTCGGCGAGGTCCGCAACCGGGCCGCCACCGATCTGCTCGGCTCGCAGCAGTCCGACCGCCGCGACACCGGCCATCACCACCGCTGCGGCCACCGCCGTCAGCCGGGACGACGTGGACGCCCGTCGCAGCGCCGGAGCGAGAACGGCCGCGAGGAGCACCGCGGCGCCGACAACCACACCCGTATGGTGTTCGGCCAGAGCCGCCACCCCGCCACCGAGCCAGGCCGCCACGCCGAGGATCGGCAGCCGGAGGTCGGCCCGGGAGTCCTGCTCACGCCGGTCGTCCCGCCACACCGCTCGCTCACACCGTCACGTGCGGGGCGATCTTGGCGAGAGTGGCCTCGCCGATGCCGGTGACGTCGAGAAGCTCCTCGACAGCGGCGAACCCGCCGTGCTCGGCGCGGTAGTCGAGGATCGCCTGGGCCGTCACCGGCCCGACCTGGGGCAGGGTGTCCAGCTCCTCCGCGCTCGCCGTGTTGAGGTTGACCAGCACACCGGCGGCCGGGGTGGTGGCGCCGGGCGTCCCCGGCACGACCACCGGCGGCGAGGTAGCGCCGACGGCGATCTGCTCTCCGTCCACCAGCACTCGCGCCTGGTTGAGGCTGCCGAGGTCGACCCCGGGCTTGGCGCCACCGGCGGCGGCGAGCGCGTCCACGACCCGGGAGCCGGCGGGCAGGACGAGCACCCCGGGCCGCCTGACCTTGCCCGACACGTCGATCGTGACCGTCTGCGTCGAGGCGACCGAGGGTGTCGCCGATGCCGAGGGCGCCGGCGGGGAGTCGAGTTGGACCAGCGGCGAGGCGGCGGCGCTGCCGGCATCCGTCGATGGCGCGGCCGCGGGGATCACCGAGGCGTCGCTGCGCACCACCAGCCAGCAGGTGGTGGCGAGCGCGATCGCTACCAGGAGCGCGACCACCGCGACCTGCCACGGGCCGAGGCAGACCCGGCCGCGCAGCGTCTCCGGCAGCCGCTCGACGAGCCAGGACCGTCGGGCCGCGTGCCTTCCGGGCACCGGCAGAGCGGGAGGGGTCTCAACGGGGTGAGTGGCCTCGACAGGCGCGAGGTCGATCACGGTGAGCTCCTCCCACCAGCGGCCGTCGGCAGCCCCCGGCGAGGTCGCCGCAGCGGGCTCGGGTGGCTCGGGCTCGGCTGCGGGCAGGGACAGCTCGGCGCGCAGCAGTTCGAGTCGCCGCGTGACCGCCTCACGGTGGGCGGAGTCAGGTCGGGTGCGCATGACGGCGACGCTAGGCACTCCCGCCGACGGTCACCGGCCCCGGCGACGGTGGCTGTGGAGAACGCTCTCGTACCGCCGGGTTGTGGAGAGAAAACGTCACATCATGGGGCTGAAGTGACAGCCGGGGCGACACAGACCGCCAGCATCCCCGGCCCGACGTGGGCGCCGAGCGCAGCACCCAGCTCGCCGACCCGGATCGGCTCGGCGAGCGCGTCGCCGAGCCGCTCGGTGAGGTGGTCGGTCAGCGCCGCGGCGCGCTCCTCGCCGCGCAGATGCGCGACCGCGACCTCCACCTGCTGGTCGCCGGCCGCCTCCACGGCAAGCTCCTCCAGCCGTGCGATCGCCCGGGCCGAGGTGCGCACTCGCTCCCGCGCCACCACCCGGCCGTCCTCGATCGCGAGCAGCGGCTTGACGGCCAGCGCCGAGCCCAGCAGGGCCGCGGCGGCTCCGATCCGGCCACCCCGACGAAGGAACTCCAAGGTGTCGACGTAGAAGTAGGAGGTCGAGGCGTTGGCCCGGTCCATTGCCGCTGCGGCCGCCTCGGACGCCGACGCCCCGGCGGCCGCAGCGGCAGCGGCGGCCTCGACGGCGAACCCCAGACACGGCCCGACCGCGAGCGTGTCGAGCGCGACCACGGGCACCGGCGCCGTCCGTGCCGCCAGCTGGGCGGACTCGAAGGTGCCGCTCATCGCCCCCGACAGGTGCACCGAGACGATCTCGCTGGCGCCGCCGGCCGCGAGAGAGGAGTAGAGGGAGGCCAGCGCCGCTGGGGCGGGACGAGAGGTACTGACCGCCTTCCTCGCCTCCAGTGCAGCCGCGATGTCGGCCGGCGTGGTGCCTTCGGCACCGTCCTCGAACTCCTCGCCGTCGATCACCACGTGGACCGGTACGACGGTGATGCCGAGCGAGGCGGCGAGTGCCGCGGGAAGCATCGCTGTCGAGTCGGTGACGACTGCCACACCCATGGCAGGGCACCCTACTCGCCCGCAGCCGCAGACCCCACTCGCCCGGTCACTGAGGGTTTGGCGGTGTTTGAGGCGGATTGACCGCCAAACCTTCCGTGACTGCAGGAGGGGCCCGGCGGTCCTGGGCTACCGCGAGGAGTGACTCGCCAGCCAGGCGTCGGCCTGGGCGTGGGAGCGGAGGCGGACGACGAAGCCGGGCCGCTCGACGCAGAGCCGCTCCAGCCAGGGGTCGTACTCGTGCCGGGTGCGCCAGGCCCACCGGATGATGTGGTCGCGCTCGGTGAGGATCGCGAGCAGCGGCGGCTCGGTGTTGCCGGCCCAGAGCTCGACGCGGGCGAGCCGGCGTCGCAGCGTCCGCCGGGTGACCTGCAGCATCTTCCGCCAGGTGGGCAGGTCGAGCCACAGCATCACCTCGGCGCGGTCGATCATCAGCTGCCGGACCGCCGACCCCTGCCACTCCATCACCCACGCCTCACCGGAGGTGAAGTCGTCGACATCGGCGACGAACGACTCCCGCACCGTCCAGCCGGGGCCGTGGTAGAGCGAGTCGGTCTCGGTGTAGGGCAGCCCGAGCCGGTCCGACGCCTTGCGGGCCAGCGTCGACTTGCCCGAGCCCGACGATCCGGCGACGAGGATCCGGCGGGGTCGGTGCACGGGCATCGAGCCTAGGACGTCATCCGAGTCGGTCGCCAGGGCAGCCAGCTCGGATGACGTCCGGCTAGAGGACGACGTTGACGAGCTTGGGCGCTCGCACGATGACCTTGCGCGGCGTACCACCGGCCAGCGCGGCGACGACCTCGTCGGAGGCCAGCGCCAGCGCCTCCAGGTCCGCCTCGGAGATCGACGGCGCGACCTCCAGCCGGGCCCGCACCTTGCCCTGGATCTGGACGACCGCGGTCACCGAGTCCTCCACCAGCAGCGCGGGGTCGACCACCGGCCAGCCGGCCCGGGCGACGGTGGGCTCGTGGCCGAGCCGCGCCCACATCTCCTCGGCGGTGTACGGCGCCACCAGCGAGAGCAGGATCGCCACCGCCTCGGCGGCCTCGCGCACCGCCGGGTCGGCCGAACCGCAGCCGGAGTCGATGGCCCGCCGGGTCGCGTTGACCAGCTCCATGGTGCGGGCGACCAGCACGTTGAAGCGGTAGGCCTCGACCAGCTGCTCGGCCTCGTGCAGCGTCTTGTGCGTCGTACGACGCAGGGCGAGGTCGCCGTCGGCCGGAGAGGCACCGACGGGAGACGTCACATCGCCGGCCAGTCGCCAGGCGCGCTGCAGGAAGCGCGCCGAGCCGGCCGGCGAGACGTCGGCCCAGTCGATGTTGTCCTCCGGCGGCGAGGCGAAGACCAGCGTCAGCCTGACCGCGTCGACGCCGAACCGGTCCAGCTGCTCGCCCAGGTTGACGCCGTTGCCCAGCGACTTCGACATCTTCTTGCCCTGGTTGATGACCACGCCCTGGCCCAGCTGCCGGGTGAACGGCTCCTCGAAGTCGAGGAAGCCGTGGTCGTGCAGCGCGTAGCAGAAGAACCGGGCGTAGAGCAGGTGCAGCACGGCGTGCTCCGAGCCGCCGACGTAGATGTCGATCGGCGCCCACTCCCGGACCGCCTCGACGTCGAACGGACCCTGGTCGTAGCCGGGCGAGCAGTAGCGCAGGAAGTACCAGGAGGAGTCGACGAAGGTGTCCATGGTGTCGCCGTCGCGCTTGGCCGGCCCGCCGCAGCTCGGACAGGGCACGTTGACCCAGGACTCGATCGAGGCCAGCGGCGAGACGCCCTTCGGCTTCAGGTCGGCGCCCTTGACCCCCTCCGGCAGCAGCACCGGCAGCTGGTCCTCGGGCACCGGCACCTCGCCACAGGCGTCGCAGTAGACGATCGGGATGGGCGCGCCCCAGAACCGCTGCCGGCTCAGCAGCCAGTCGCGCAGCCGGTAGTTGACGGTGCCCTTGCCGCGCCCCTCGCCCTCCAGCTTGGCGACCATCGCGGCGATGCCGGAGGCCTTGTCGAACAGGCCCTCCAGCGCGGGCGAGTTGACGTAGCCGCCGTCCCCCGTGGTCGCGACGTACGTCGTCTCGGGGTTGTCGGCACCAGGCACGTCGATCACCCGCCGCACCGGCAGCCCCATCGCCTTGGCGAAGGCGATGTCACGGGAGTCGTGGGCGGGCACCGCCATGATCGCGCCGGTGCCGTAGTCGGCCAGCACGTAGTCGGAGGCCCACACCGGGATCTCCTCGCCGTTGGCGGGGTTGATCGCGACGATGCCGAGGTCGACGCCGGTCTTGGGGCGGTCGGTGGCCAGCCGCTCGATGTCGCTGGCGCGGCGTACCTCCTCGAGATAGGCCTCCAGCGCCGCCGCCTGGGACGGCGCGACGACCTCCCTGGCCAGCGCGGCGTCGGCGGCGACCACCATGAAGGTGGCGCCGTAGAGCGTGTCCGGCCGGGTGGTGAACACGGTGATCGTCCGGGTCTCGCCGGAGGCGAGCCTGAGGTCGAAGTCGACGTGGGCGCCCTCGGAGCGGCCGATCCAGTTGCGCTGGGCGTTGACCACCCGGTCGGGCCAGTTGCCCTCGAGGGCATTGATGCCGTCCAGCAGCCGCTGCGCGTAGTCGGTGATCTTGAAGTACCACTGGGTCAGGTCGCGCTTGGTCACCACCGCACCGCAGCGCTCGCACAGGCCGTCGACGACCTGCTCGTTGGCCAGCACGGTCTGGTCGTTGGGACACCAGTTGACCGGCGCGTTCTTGCGGTAGGCCAGCCCCCACTCGCGGAACTTCAGGAACAGCCACTGGGTCCAGCGGTAGTAGTCCGGATCGGAGGTGTGCAGCCGGCGCGACCAGTCGAAGGAGACGGCGTACTCCTTGAAGGACTCGAGCTGCGTCTCGATGTTGGCGTAGGTGTAGGTCGCCGGGTGCTCGTCGTTGCGGATCGCGGCGTTCTCGGCGGGCAGCCCGAAGGAGTCCCAGCCCATCGGGTTGAGGACGTCGTAGCCCCGCTGCCACCAGTAGCGGGCGATCACGTCGTGGAGCGCCATCACCTCGGCGTGGCCCATGTGCAGGTCGCCCGAGGGATAGGGGAACATCGTCAGCGCGTAGCGCGCCCGCGCCGGATCCTTGGGGCGACCGTCCAGGAGACCCGCCCGGAACGGGTCGAGCGACTCCCAGACCGGGCGCCACTTGGCCTGCAGCGCCGCCGGGTCGTAGGCGTCCTCGACGGCCCCGTCGCCGTCCACGATGTGCTCCTGCGTCATGGCGCCCAAGCCTATCGACCGACCACCGGTATGACAGACTTGGGCCACTCGCCGACCCGACGGCGAGCGCCCGCGTGAGAACCCCCCCATCTCTCGTGAGGCCTCACGTCGGGTCGGCGGCCCCGGCGAGGCACACACGTCCCGGCAGGGAACACAACCCGCGCCCCGTGAGTTGGACCTGACATGGCCACCACCGACCTGACCGCCGCCACCTTCGAGCAGACCGTCCTCGACAACGAGATCGTCCTCGTCGACTTCTGGGCCTCCTGGTGCGGACCGTGCCGGAGGTTCTCGCCGATCTACGACGAGGCCTCGGGCAAGCACCCCGAGATCGTCTTCGGCAAGGTCGACACCGAGGCCGAGCAGGCGCTCGCCGGCGCCGCCAATATCACCTCGATCCCGACGCTGATGGCCTTCAAGAAGGGCCACCTCGTCTTCTCCCAGCCAGGAGCCCTCCCCGCGCCGGCGCTGCAGCAGGTGATCGACGCCGTCGTCGAGCTCGACGTCGACGCCGCCGTGGCCGAGCAGAAGGAGCAGTCCGAGTGACTCTGACTGCCCGCGCCTACGGCGCTCCCGCCCCTGCCGCGCCGCTGGTGCCGCTCTCGATCGAGCGCCGTGAGTTGCGGCCCCACGACGTGCTGATCGAGATCGAGTACGCCGGCATCTGCCACTCCGACATCCACACCGTGCGCGGCGAGTGGGGCGAGCAGCCCTATCCGGTGGTGCCGGGCCACGAGATCGCCGGCGTCGTGGCCGAGGTCGGTGCCGAGGTGACGAGGTACGTCGTGGGCGACCGGGTCGGCGTCGGCTGCATGGTCGACTCCTGCCGCGAGTGCGCGCCCTGCCTGGCCGGCCAGCAGCAGTACTGCGAGAACGGCTTCACCGGCACCTACGCGAACACCGACAAGCGCGGCGAGGTCACCCAGGGCGGCTACTCCACCCACATCGTGGTCACCGAGGACTTCGTGCTGCGGATCCCCGACGGCCTCGGGCTCGACGTGGCCGCGCCGCTGCTGTGCGCCGGCATCACGACGTACTCCCCGTTGCGGCACTGGAGCGCCGGGCCCGGCAAGCGGGTCGCCATCGTCGGCCTCGGCGGCCTGGGCCATATGGGCGTCAAGCTCGCCCATGCGATGGGCGCCGAGGTGACGGTGCTGTCGCAGTCGTTGAAGAAGCGCGAGGACGGCCTGCGGCTCGGCGCCGACGACTACCACGCCACCGCCGACCCGGAGACGTTCAAGGAGCTGCGCCGGTCCTTCGACCTGATCGTCAACACCGTCAGCGCGCAGATCCCGCTCGACGCCTACCTCGCCCTGCTGAAGTGGGAGGGCACGCTGGTCAGCGTCGGCCTGCCGCCGGAGCCGCTCTCCCTGCGGGCCGGGGCGCTGATCAGCAGGCGCCGCTCCTTCGCCGGGTCCAATATCGGCGGCATCGCCGAGACCCAGGAGATGCTGGACTTCTGCGCCGAGCACGGCATCGGTGCGGAGATCGAGGTCATCCCCGGCAGCTACGTCAACGAAGCCTACGAACGGGTGCTCGCCTCCGACGTGCGCTACCGCTTCGTCATCGACGTGGCCACCATCTGAGCGCCTCCGCTTGACGTCATATTCGAACAGGCGTACGATCGTCGAAGGTGGTTCATCTGAGGTGGCGGGACCTGCGGGCCCGTCGAAAGACGTCCGTCAGTCGCGAGGGTAGGTAATAGTCCGGGTGCCGGGCCTCCAGGAGCGGCGCAGAGGTGTTGTTGCTGCGTGCTTGGAGGAGGTGTCTGCTCGTGTCCCATCCGATCTTGGCGTGTGCCGAGGCGGTGGCTGCGGCGCTAGGGAACGTGGCAGACGTGAACCCGACCTTCATGAGCACCAGTGAGAAGGCCACCGCGCTGACCCGGCTGGCGGCACTCAAGTCCCAGATGACCGAGCTCGAGCTGCGGGTCCTCGCCGCCGCGGCCGATGTCGCCGAGACCACCGCCGCCCGTGACGTGGGCGTGTGGCTGCACGCCCACACCCACAGCCGGCCCGAGGACGCCCGGGCCGACCTCGCCCTCGCGATAGCCCTCGACCGCGACCACCACGCCGTAGCCGCCGCGATCCGCCAAGGCGCCTGCAACCCCGCCCAAGCGCGAGTGATCGTGGACTGCCTCGACGACCTGCCCGGCCAGGTCGACACCGAGACCCGCACCCACGCCGAGGAGGCACTGGTCGACTACGCGACCCGCTTCGACCCCCACCAGCTCCGCCGCCTGGGCCGCCATATCCTCGACGTCATCGCCCCCGAGGTCGCCGAGCAGGTCGAAGCCGACCGGCTCCAAGACGAAGAGGCCCACGCCCGCACCCGGACCCGGCTCACCCTCCGGCCCCTCGGCGACGGCACCACCCAGATCACCGGCCTACTCCCCGACCCCATCGCCCACCGACTCGCCACCTACCTCCACGCCTACACCAACCCCCGCAAGGGATTCGGCCAGACCGGCGATCGAGCCGGCGAGACCGACCGGGCCGGCGAGAGTCACGCCGGTCGGCTGCCCTATCCCCGCCGACTCGGCCAGGCCTTCTGCCAACTCCTGGAGACACTCGACCCCACCCGACTCCCCCTCCACGGCGGCGACGCCACCACCGTCACCATCACCATCACCCTGGACTCCCTACGCCACGAACTCGGCCACGGCGCCATCATCGGCGGCGACACGATCTCAGCGGCCGAGGTCCGCCGCCTGGCCTGCACCGCCAACATCATCCCCCTCGTGCTCGGCGGTCACAGCGAGATCCTCGACCTCGGCCGCGCCCGCCGCGTCTTCGACAAGGCCCAACGCAAAGCCCTCCTGCTCCGAGACCAGACCTGCCGAGCCGAGGACTGCACCATCCCCGGCACCTGGTGCGAAGCCCACCACTGGGTCCCGTGGGCCAAAGGTGGATCCACCGACCTGGCCAACGCTGTCCTGCTCTGCAACCACCATCATCACCGCGCCCACGACCACACCTACGACAAGACCCGACTGCCCAACGGCGATGTCAGATTCGCCAGACGCAGATAGGTCTCCTAGAATGGGCGGCGAACGGGAGTAGTCCCTCGACCGGGTGTCGACATACTGGCCAGCTCGCTGGCCCGGTGCCCGGGGCCACCTATGGGTGGCTGGACGAGACGTTCGGACAACCAGCACGCGTGCTGGCGTCCGAGCGCTCCCCCGGGATCCTTCGGACGGCAGCACGCCGAACCCGAAGGGCCACCATGATCGACATCGCAGTCCTGCTGACTGCCTTCGCCCTCGTCTTCGTGGCCGAGCTGCCCGACAAGACGGCGATCGCCAGCCTGGTGCTCGGCACCCGGTTCCCGTGGCGCTGGGTCTTCGCCGGCATCGCCGCCGCGTTCCTGGTCCACGTCCTGGTCGCCATCGCCGCCGGGCAACTGCTCACGCTGCTGCCGGAGCGCGCCGTCGAGATCGTGGTCGCAGTGCTGTTCCTCCTCGGCGCGGTGCTGATCTGGCGGGAGGGCATGGAGGACCCGGACGACGAGGAGGCGGCCGAGGAGGCGGCCGTGGCCGACGTACCGGACAATGCCGGCTTCTGGAAGGTCGCCGGCCTCGGCTTCGGCGTCATCTTCGTCGCCGAGTGGGGCGACCTGACCCAGATCATGACCGCCAACCTCGCCGCGAAGTACGACGACCCGCTCTCCGTCGGCATCGGCGCCACCCTGGGGCTGTGGGGCGTGGGGCTCATCGCCATCCTGTTCGGCAAGACGCTGCTGCGGGTGCTGCCGATGAAGTGGATCACCCGGGTCGCCGCGGTGGGGCTGGTCGGGCTGAGCATCTGGAGCATCTACCGGGTCATCAGCGGCTGAGCGCTACCGCCGGCAGGTCTCGCCCGCTGCGCTGGCCGAGCACCCGGAGTCACTGAGACTTGGGGGTCATTTCGCTTAGCCCCCAAGCCTCAGTGACCGGAGTCAGCTCACCTCAGGTCGAACCGGTCCGCGTCCATGACCTTCGCCCAGGCGGCGGCGAAGTCCTCGACGAACTTCCGCTGGGCATCCTCGGAGGCGTAGACCTCGGCCAGCGCCCGCAGCTCCGAGTTGGAGGCGAAGACGAGGTCGTTGCGGGTGCCGGTCAGGGTCTCGCCCGACTCCGTCGTACCGGTGAAGGTCTCGTTGGAGGAGTCGGTGGCGTGCCACTCCGTGCCCAGGTCGAGCAGCTTGACGAAGAAGTCGTTGGTCAGCACGCCGACCCGGTCGGTGAAGACGCCCGCCGGCGAGTCGCCGTAGTTGTTGCCGAGGACCCGCAGGCCGCCGATGAGGACGGTCAGCTCCGGCGCGCTGAGGCCGAGCAGATTGGCCTTGTCGACCAGCACGAACTCCGAGGGCAGCAGTGAGCCCTTGCCGAGGTAGTTGCGGAAGCCGTCCATCTTCGGGCGCAGGTAGTCGAACGACTCGACGTCGGTCTGCTCCTGGGTGGCGTCGCCACGGCCGGTGGTGACCTCGACGGTAACCGGGAAGCCCGCGTCGGCGGCCGCCTTCTCCACCGCGGCGGCACCGCCGAGCACGATGGTGTCGGCCAGCGAGATGCCGAACTGCTCCTTGACCGTGGTGAGCGTGGCCAGCACCTCGGCCAGCGCGGCCGGCTCGTTGATGTCCCAGCTCTTCTGCGGCTCCAGCGCGATACGGGCGCCGTTGGCGCCACCACGCTTGTCGGAGCTACGGAAGGTCGAGGCCGAGGCCCAGGCGGTCTTGACCAGCTGCGGCACGGACAGTCCGGTCTGCAGGATCGCGGCCTTGACCGCGGCCGGGTCCGCGACCGGCTGACCGGCCGGGATCGGGTCCTGCCAGATCAGGCTCTCCGCGGGCACCTCGGCGCCGAGGTAACGGGCCTTGGGGCCCATGTCGCGGTGAGTGAGCTTGAACCACGCCCGCGCGAACGCGTCGGTGAAGGCCTGCTGGTCGTCCTTGAACCGGCGCGAGATCGCGTCCATCTCGGGGTCGACGCGCAGCGCCAGGTCGGAGGTGAGCATCCGCGGCTCACGCCGCCCGTCACCCTGTGCCTGCGGCACCATGTCGGCGCCACCGCCGTCCTTGGGACGCCACTGGTGGGCGCCGGCCGGCGACTGGAACAGCTCCCACTCGTAGGCGTAGAGGATGTGGAAGAACTCGTTGTCCCAGCGGGTCGGGTGGTAGGTCCAGGTGACCTCGAGGCCGGAGGTGATGGCGTCGATGCCCTTGCCGGAGGCGTACGACGACGTCCAGCCGAGGCCCTGCTGCTCGATCGGCGCGCCCTCCGGCTCGGGGCCGACCAGGTCGGCGTCTCCGGCGCCGTGGGTCTTGCCGAAGGTGTGGCCCCCGGCGATCAGCGCGACCGTCTCCTCGACGGTCATGCCCATCCGGCCGAAGGTCTCCTTGATGTCGACCGCGGAGGCCAGCGGGTCGGGGTTGGCGTTGGGACCCTCGGGGTTGACGTAGATGAGGCCCATCTGGACGGCCGCGAGCGGCTCCTCCAGGTCGCGCACGCCGGTGTAGCGCTTGTCGTCGAGCCACTCGGTCTCCGGACCCCAGTAGACGTCGTCGTCGGGCTCCCAGACGTCGGGTCGGCCACCGCCGAAGCCGAAGGTGGGGAAGCCCATGTCCTCGAGTGCGACGTTGCCGGCCAGGATCATCAGGTCGGCCCAGGACAACGACTTGCCGTACTTCTTCTTCACCGGCCAGAGCAGTCGGCGGGCCTTGTCGAGGTTGCCGTTGTCGGGCCAGGAGTTGAGCGGCGCGAACCGCTGCTGGCCGGTGCCGCCACCGCCGCGGCCGTCGTGGACGCGGTAGGTGCCGGCGGAGTGCCAGGCCATCCTGATGAAGAGCGGGCCGTAGTTGCCGAAGTCGGCCGGCCACCAGTCCTTGGAGTCGTGCAGCACGGCCTGGATGTCAGCCTTGACCTCGGCCAGGTCGAGACTCAGGAACGCACTCTTGTAGTCGAAGTCGGTGCCATAGGGGTCGGCGACGGCGGGGTTCTTCGCCAGGATCTTCAGGTTGAGCCGGTTAGGCCACCACTGCTGGTTGGCGTCACCCCTGGTGGGGTGGACGAGGGTGTCGTGGGCCACCGGGCATTTGGCCTCGCTCTCCTCGTTGATCTCCGCGAGCACCGCGTCATCGTGGTCAGACATGGGGTTTCCTTCCCATCGGGGTTCAATTCTTGTGGGCAAGACAATCGGGGCACAGGCCCCAGTAGATGACCTCGGCCTCGTCGATCCGGAAGCCGCTGTCGTCCGCAGCCGTCAGGCAGGGCGCCTCGCCGAGGGCGCAGTCGACATCGCCGATGGCGCCGCAGGAGCGGCACACGACGTGGTGGTGGTTGTCGCCCACCCGGGCCTCGTAGCGGGCCACCGACCCCGACGGCTGGATCCGCCGGACGAGGCCGTTGAGGGTGAGCGCACGGAGCACGTCGTAGACGGCCTGGTGGGAGACGTCGGGAAGCTCCTCCCGGACGGCGCCGAGGATGGAGTCGGTGTCGGCGTGCGGCAGCCGGTGCACGGCGCCCAGCACCGCCGTCCGGGGCCGCGTGACACGCAGTCCGGCGCCTCTCAGCATCTCCTGTAGCCGCAGCGTTCCGAGCACACCCCAGTCATATCGGTATTTCTTGAATGAATCAAGAACAACTCGCCCAACGGAGCGGTCGGCCAGAGCCGTGCCCCGGCGCCGAGGCTCGCGCAGCATCGAGACCCGTGCATCGATCATCTAGGCTCCCGTCATGACCACGGATGGTTCTCAGGACGCTGCGGCCGCTGCCGCCCCGGCACCGCTGGCTCCGCCGGAGCCGGCCTTCACGCTGACCGCGCCCGAGGCGCCGCAGCCCGTCGTCGAGACGCAGGCGCCCCGGATGGCACCCCAGGTCTCGCCCGAACTGGTGCCCGAGCTGGACGCCAAGGTCGACGGGTTCCTGACCGCGCTGGCCAGCCAGCCCGCCGGCAGCCCGGAGTTCGCGAAGCAGGCCGAGAGCGTGCGGACCATGGGCGACGCCGACATCCGGCGCGCCGCGGAGACCTCCAACCGGATGCTCGACCAGCCGGTCAAGGCGCTCAAGGAGGGCGGCATCTCGCAGGGCTCCTCGGTCGGCAAGACCCTGCTGGACCTGCGGCGTACCGTCGAGGACCTCGACCCCAGCAACGCCACCGGAATGAAGAAGCTGCTGAGCAAGCTGCCCTTCGTGGACAAGGTCGAGGACTACTTCCGCAAGTACCAGAGCGCGCAGAGCCACCTCAACGGCATCCTGCACAGCCTGCGCAGCGGCCAGGACGAGCTCAGCCGCGACAATGTGGCGCTCAACCTGGAGAAGACCAACCTCTGGGAGACCATGGCCCGGCTCAACCAGTACGTCTACATCGCCGAACGACTCGACACCCGACTCTCGGCGAAGATCGCCGAGTTGGAGCTCTCCGATCCGGAGACGGCCAAGACGCTGTCCCAGGACGTGCTGTTCTACGTGCGGCAGAAGCACCAGGATCTGCTGACCCAGCTGGCGGTGTCGATCCAGAGCTATCTCGCGATCGACGTGATCATCAAGAACAACATCGAGCTCATCAAGGGCGTCGACCGGGCGACCACGACGACCGTCTCCGCGCTGCGGACCGCCGTCATCGTGGCGCAGGCGCTCGGCAACCAGAAGCTGGTGCTCGACCAGATCACCGCCCTCAACAGCACCACGGGCGGGCTGATCCAGCGCACCTCGGAGATGCTGCGCGAGAACTCCGCCGCCGTGCAGCAGCAGGCCGCCTCCTCGACGATAGGCATGGCCGAGCTGCAGGCGGCGTTCAACAACATCTACGCCACCATGGACTCCATCGACTCCTTCAAGCTCAAGGCCCTCGACACCATGTCGACCACGATCGGCGTGCTCGAGACCGAGGTCGCCAAGTCGCGCGCCTACCTGGACCGGGTCCAGCAGCACGACCAGCGCGCCGCCTCCGGTGTCCTCGACCTCGGTTGAGGCGGCAGGGCGTGTTCCCGTGGGGCTGACATCGTGGTGGCGCCGGGTGCGCGGCACCACGACCGCGCCCGAGTACGCCGTGCCGGCGGCACCGACGGAGCGCGACGTGCTCGCGGCACTGAACCGGGTCAACGACCTGCTGCACGAGGGCGGCGCGCCGCCGGTCGTGGTCTCCCGGGTGGTCCGGATCGCGCGCACCATCCAGCAGACCCTGCCGCGGCTGCGCGACCTGGGGCTGGGCAGCCAGGAGAGCTATTCAGTGGTGGCCACCGCCACCGACTATCTGCCCGAGGCGGTCGGCGGCTATCTGCGGCTGCCCCGGGAGTGGGCCGACACCCGACCGGTCGACGGCTCGAAGACCTCGCTGATGCTGCTCGTCGAGCAGCTCGACCTGCTCGGCGCGACCATGGACAGGATCTTCGACGCGGCCAACCGGGCCGACGCGCAAGCGCTGGTGGCGCACAGCCGGTTCCTGGAGGCCAAGTTCGGGCACACCGCGACCGGCGGGGACCTCGGGCTGGGGACGCCATGACTACGCTGGCCCAGGCGCTGATCTCGCTCGCGTCGGTGGCGGAGGCCGCCGGTGCCGACCCGGCGCAGGCGCGGGCCGAGGGCGAGGCGCTGGCCGCCACCGTCTCGGAGCCGGCCCGGGGCGCCTACCTCGACTGGGCCGAGCAGACCGGTCGCACGCCGTCCTCCGAGACCTACTTCGAGACCGCCTCGCGGGGCCGGCGCTACCGCAGCGCCCCGACTCCGACCATGGCGGCGCTCGCGCTCGCGCGCTCCCCGCACGCCCCGGCGTACGCCGCCGCGCTCGGCGAGGTCGCCCAGGCCGGGGCCGGGCTCGGCGAGGCCAATCCGCGCTCGCTCGGCAACGCGGCGATGGCGAGCGCCGCCCAGCTCGCGCCGCCGGACCCGGACCTCCCCCGGGTCGATGCCCGGGTCGAACAGCGCCCGGGCAGCGTGGCGACAGCGCCCGCTGCCAACCCTCCGGCTACGCCGCCCGCCGAGGAGCCGGTCGAGGAGCCGGGCAAATCGGTGGAGGAGCTGCTGGCCGAGCTCGACGCCCTTGTCGGGCTGAGGGAGGTCAAGGCCGAGATCCACCGGCAGGCCGCCGTGCTGCGGGTGGAGGGGCTGCGCCGGGCCGCCGGTCTGGACACCCCGACCATCACTCGGCACCTGGTCTTCAACGGCAATCCGGGCACCGGCAAGACCACCGTGGCCCGGCTGGTGGCCGGCATCTACCGTGCGCTCGGCCTGCTCTCCCGAGGCCAGTTGGTCGAGGTGGACCGCTCCGATCTGGTCGCCGGCTATCTCGGGCAGACGGCCATGAAGACCGCCGAGGTGGTCGCCTCGGCCGTCGGCGGGGTGCTCTTCATCGACGAGGCCTACTCCTTGACCGGCGACCAGTACGGCGCCGAGGCGGTCGACACGCTCGTCAAGGAGATGGAGGACAAGCGCGAGGATCTCGTCGTCATCGTGGCCGGCTACCCGGTCCCGATGGCCCTCTTCATCGCGCAGAACCCCGGCCTGGAGAGCCGCTTCCGCACGGTCATCGACTTCGCCGACTACAGCGACGACGAGTTGGTCGCCATCTTCGTCACTATGGCCGCCGCCGCCGACTACGACCTCGGCGAGACCGACGACGAAGCCGGGGGGACCGGCGAGACCGGCGACGCTGGCCCGAACACCGACAACCCGGTCCTCGCCCGGCTGCGTGCCCTGCTGGCGGAGGCCGAGCGCGGCCCGACCTTCGGCAACGCCCGCTATGTCCGCAACCTGCTGGAGGCCGCCATCGGCCGGCACGCCTGGCGGCTGCGCGAGGTCGAGTCGCCCACCGTCGAGCAGCTCCGGCTGCTCACTCCCGAGGATCTCGCCGACCCCGACTCACCCCAGCCCGAATCTCAGGAGGACACGTGAGCGTGAGCCAGGCCGCGCCGGCCGCACCGGCGCCCACCCCGCCCGGCCCAGCCAACCAGCCCACCACGCGGCAGCCGGCCGGCTTCGTGGACACGCCCGGGCAACTCGACCGCTGGCAGAGCCTCGGCATGGCGGCGGCGATCCTCTTCGGCATCCTCAGCGCCCTGATCCAGGTGCTCAGCTGGAGTTCCGACGGCCGGGCGGCCGACGACACCGAGCAACTGGTGCGGGTGCAGGAGATCCAGTCCTCGCTGCTCCGCGCCGACGCGTTGACCACCAACGCCTTCCTGGTCGGCGGACTGGAGGACGCCGACCAGCGAGCCGAGTACGACGCCTCGATGACCGAGGCACTCCAGCTGATCACCGACGCCGCGGACGCGCAGCCGGCCGACCGGGCCGCGCTGGCCGCGCTCAACGTCGAGGTGAGCGACTACACCACGGCCGTCACCCAGGCCCGCACCAACGCCCGGCAGGGCTTCCCGGTCGGCGCCGCCTATCTCACCGAGGCCGGCGACGGCCTGCGGGGAGAGGCGCTGCCGATCCTGGACAAGCTCGTCGAGGCCAACACCGACCGGTCCGGCTCGGCGATGTCCGGCCAGCACCCGCTATGGCTGCTGGGCATCGGCGTCCTGGCCTGCGCCACGTTGTGGTGGATCAACCGTGCCCTGGCCCGGCGGTTCCACCGCCGGGTCAACGTGGGCCTCGCCGTCGCCGCCGCGATCATCGCGGTGCTGACGCTGGTCACCACGGCGCTGGCCCTCGGGCGCGCGAGCAGCAACGACGACCTGCATGCCGGCGCCTATCGCACCGCCTCGGACGCCGCGACCGCTCGCACCGCGGCCAACGACGCCAAGGCCAACGAGAGCCTGCGGCTGATCAAGCGCGGGTCCGGGCAGGCCTACGAGACGGCCTGGACGGCGTCGGTCGACAAGGTCGACGCGCTCGGCGTCGGCACCAGCGACTGGGACGCCTACCTGGCTGCCCATCAGCAGATCGTGGACCTCGACGAGGGCGACCAGTGGCGCGAGGCGGTCACCCTCGCGACCACGTCCGAGGCAGAGGGATCCACGCCCGCCCTCAACGCCTTCGACACCCATCTGGAGCAGCAGGTGGCCACCGCCGGCAGCACCGCCACCCACGAGCTGCGCAGCGGTCGCGGCGCGGCGCTGACGATCGCCGTGCTCACCCTGCTGCTCGGCATCGTCGCCGCCGTCGCCGTCGCGCGCGGCATCGGCACCCGGCGTCAGGAGTTCTCATGAGAATCGGATTCGCCCTCGCCGCCCTGGCCGCCGGCCTGGTGCTGGCAGCCTGCGGGTACGACGCCACCGAGGTCCCCACCCCGGCTGCGGCGGACGCCTCGCTGACTCCCGCGCAGGAGCTGAGCTGCGACAACACCGCCGACTCGGTCCGCTCCTATGCCCCGGACGGCACCACCGACGGACCCGCGCTGCAGCGCATCAAGGAGCGCGGACGGCTGATCGTCGGCGTCTCGGCCGACACCTATCTGCTGGGCTACAGCAACCCGTTCACCGCCGAGCTGGAGGGCTTCGACATCGACATCGCCCGCCACGTCGCGGCGGCCATCTTCGGGGTCAAGGACGGCAAGGCCGACTCCTACCTCCAACTCCGGGTGATCACCGCCGCGGAACGGGTCAGCCTGCTGGAGTCCGGCGAGATCGACATGGTCGCCCGCAATATGACCATCAACTGCGAGCGCTGGCAGCAGGTCGGCTTCTCGGCGGTCTATTACGAGGCCGGCCAGAAGGTGCTGCTGCGCGAGGACCTGGCCGCCGACTACCACGAGCCCGGCGATCTCGACGGTCACACCGTGTGCGCCCCGACCGGCACCACCAGCCTGGACAACATCCGTGAGCTGGCGTCGGCCGCCGAGGTGGTGCCGGCCACCAACCACACCGGGTGCCTGGTGCTCTTCCAGAACGGCAAGGTCGACGCGATCACCGGCGACGACGCCGTGCTGGCCGGCCTGGCCGCCCAGGACCCCTACGCCGTCGTACCGGAGCAAGAGGCCTTCACCAGCGAGCCCTACGGGCTGGCCACCAACGCCTCGGACGTGGACCTGCTGCGCTTCGTCAACGGCGTGCTGGAGCAGATGGCCGCCGACGGCAGCTGGCAGAGCATCTACGACACGTGGCTCGCTCCGACCCTCGGCGAAGGCACCCAGCCGACGCCGCAGTACGGCCGGTGACCACCGCCGTGGCCGCCACGCCCGCTCCTGCTCCCCCGGGGCGACTCGGCCAGGCGCCCGAGCCCGCCGAGATCCAGCGCTATCTGGCCGAGCTCGACACCTGGCTGCGCGACCGGCGTGTCGAGCTCGACGAGCTCGACACGGCGGCGCTGGCGGCGGGGCGAGGCGGCGAGGTGGCCGGCGACATGTCCCTGGCGCTGGCGCTGTGGAAGGCGATCACCGACCGCTACCAGCTCATCTTCGCGACCTGGGACGGCGGCCGGGTGCTGACCCAGGACCGGGAGCGGATCGCCGGGCTGATCTGGGGCCGGCTCGACGGCGCCAGCGAGATGCCCGGCGGCCTGGCGGTCTCGCTGCCCGAGGCCTCCCAGCTGCTCGACGCCCTCACCGGGCAGCTGCGCAGCCGGCTCGCGCTGCTGCCGGGCGCCGCCGACGCGGCCGCCAGGGTCAAGAGCCTGCGGGCACAGCTGGAGCGGGTCCGCGACCAGGTCGGCCTGGAGCCGGCGCTCACCCGGGACCAGGCCGTCGACCGGCTCGCGGGCCTGCTGCTGCGACTCGACGACATCGGCGAGCGGGCCAGCCGCGGCGCCGACGTCGCCGGCCTGCTCGGGCCGCTGGAGATCGAGGCGACCACGTTCGAGCGTGACCTGATCGTCGGTAACGCCCGCCGCCGCGACGCCCGCGACCAGATCCTCTCCGCGCGCGAGCTGCGCGCGGACCTGGAGGCGCGAGCGGACGCGCTGCGCAAGCTCGCGGAGGTCTGTGTGACGACCGTCGATCCTGCTCCCAACAACGCCGTCCCCGACGTGGCGGCACTCGGACCGGTGCCGGTCACGCCGGAGGAGATCGGCCCCTACCTGCAACGGCTCGACCGGGTCTCCCAGGCGCTGGAGGTGGCCCAGCACCGCTACGCCGACGCGCTGGCCGAGCACACCGCGCTGGTCGAGCTGCTCGACGCCTACCGCGCCAAGGCCCGAGCGCTGGGCCTGGCCGACTCCGCCGACCTGGCCGAGACCGAGCGCCTGGCCCGCGAGGTGCTGGCCCGTCGGCCGGCGCCACTGGCCGTCGCCCGGCAGCTCGTCGCCCTCTACCAGACCTGGCTCGACAAGGAGACGCCTCGATGACCGCACCCACTTGCACGCAGCCCGGCTGTACCGGCTCCGTCGTCGACGGCTACTGCGACGTCTGCGGCATGGCGGGTGCCGCCGACGCTCCCACCCCTCCGACGGCCGGCGGCCGGTGTACGCAGCCCGGCTGCACCGGCTCGATCCTGGACGGCTACTGCGACGTCTGCGGCTCCCCCGCTGCCGCGGCCGGCTCGGGGTCCGCCGGAGAGACCAGCAGCGCGCCGGCTGGCGTCGGCAGTGAGCACTCCGTGGTCGCCTCCTCCTCGCGGGTCCAGTCGGCCGCCATCGGCTCGCGGCGCGCCGGGGGCACCGGTGCGACCCGTCGTACCCGCTCGGGCTCACAGCGGATGCGCGCCGCCCGGCTCGGCGCCGGGCTCACGACGGTGCCGCCGGCGCCGGCCGTCGACGCCGCCAGCGCGATCCTGGCCGACCCGCAGGTGCCCGAGGAGAAGAGGTGGTGCGCGAAGTGCGGAGCCGCCGTCGGCCGCGGCATCGACGGTACCCCCGGCCGCGCCGAGGGCTTCTGCCCGCAGTGCGGCAACCCGTTCTCCTTCACCCCGAAGCTGGTCGCCGGCGACCTGGTGGGCGGGCAGTACGAGGTCGCGGGGGCGCTCGCGCACGGCGGACTCGGCTGGATCTACCTGGCCCGCGACCGCAACGTCTCCAACCGCTGGGTGGTGCTCAAGGGCCTGCTCAACTCCGGTGACCCCGACGCGCTCGCGGCGGCGATCGCCGAGCAGCAGTTCCTCGCCCAGGTCGAGCACCCCAATATCGTCGAGATCTACAACTTCGTCACCCACGAGGGTGCCGGCTATATCGTCATGGAGTACGTCGGCGGCAAGTCGCTCAAGCAGATCCTCAAGCAGCGGATGGCCGACAACGGCGGCGCCTACAGCCCGCTGCCGGTCGACCAGGCGCTGGCCTACATCCTGGAGCTGCTGCCGGCGTTCGGCTACCTGCACGACCTCGGCCTGGTCTACTGCGACTTCAAGCCCGACAACATGATCCAGGTCGGCGACGCGATGAAGCTGATCGACCTCGGCGGGGTGCACCGCATCGACGACGAGGACTCGGCCATCTACGGCACGGTCGGCTATCAGGCGCCGGAAATCGCCGAGGTCGGCCCGAGCGTGGCCTCCGACATCTACACCATCGGCCGCACCCTGCTGGTGCTGTGCATGGAGTTCCGCGGCTATCAGGGTCGCTACCTGCACAGCCTGCCGGACGTGGCCGACACGCCGCTGTTCCAGGACTACGACTCGCTGTACTGGCTGATCGCCAAGTGCTGCGCCCCCGACCCGGCGGACCGGTTCGCCTCGGTCGACGAGCTGCGCACCCAGATGCTCGGCGTGCTCCGCGAGGTGGTGGCTCGCAACCATGCCGGTCCGGCGACCACCTCCACCGCGTCGGTGCTCTTCGAGGCACCCGCCACCGCGAGCCCCATCACCGAGTGGACTCAGCTGCCGCGGCTGCGCGAGGACGTCACCGACCCGCAGTACGCCTGGCTGACCAGTATCCGCTCCGATGACCCGGCCGAGCACCTGCGCAACCTGCAGGATGCCCCCGCGGACTCGGCCGAGGTCTGGCTGACCCGGGCCCGGGCGGCGCTGCTGGTGGGCGACGCCGCTGCCGCCCGCCAGGCCACCGAGGCGCTGCTCGCCCAGGACCCGTGGGAGTGGCGGGCGCTGTGGCTCGACGGGCTCGCCGCCGTCCGCGCGGCGGACTGGGACGCCGCGAAGGCGGCCTTCAACGCCGTCTACCAGCAGGTGCCCGGCGAGCTGGCCGCCAAGCTCGCCCTCGCGCACGCCTGCGAGCAGGGCGGCCTCCCCGAGGTCGCCGAGAGCCTCTACCAGGTCTGCGTCCAGACCGACGCGGCCTACGTCGCCCCCGCCGCGTTCGGGATGGCCCGGGTGCGGGCCGCCCGGAGCGAGGTGACCGCCGCCGTCGAGGCGCTCGACCTGGTGCCGACGACCAGCCGGGGCTATCTCGAGAGCCGGCAGCTGCGCGCCGAGGTGCTGCTCGACGACACCTCCGCCTCCGCCGCGCCCGGACAACGGCTGGCCGTGCTCGACCAGGCCATGCGCACCATCGAGCAGGCCCAGCTCGACGGGCCGACCAGGCAGCGGTTCGCGGTCCGCATCCTCACCGAGGCGCTGCCTGTCGTGCAGGGTCAGGCCGCGGCCGGGACCATCGGCTCGGTGCCGGCCACCGAGACCGGCGTCCGGGACGGCCTGGAGCGGGCGCTGCGAGCACTGGCCCGCGACGCCGGGGAGGTCGAGGAGCGGGTCGACCTGGTCAACCAGGCCAATGCGGTGCGGAACTGGAGCCTGACGTGACCACGACCCCGACCGCCGCGGCGGCGGCGTGCCCGGCCTGCGGCGCGAGCGTCCCGCCGAGGGCCCGGTTCTGCGAGTCCTGCGGCGCCGGCCTCGATCAGGCCGCCGGGGGCGCGGCGAGCCCGACCACCCCCGACGCTGCCGAGGACAGTCACGAGATCGCTCCGATCAGCGCGCCCACCCGGCGGCCGTCGGGCGCGCTGCCCGACCCCCAGGTCCAGGCCGGCGCCGTGGACCGCTGCGCCGACTGCGGTGCCACGGTCGGGCCGGACGGCTACTGCACCGAGTGCGGCGCCAAAGCGCCCAGCCCACGCGACCACTTCCGCGAGCAACCGGCCAGCTGGGTCGCGGGGGTGTGCGACAAGGGCGTCGGCAAAGCCGGCAACGAGGACGCGATGGCGCTCCTCGCCGGCCGCGAGCCTGGCTCGCGGGCGGTGCTGATCGTGCTCGACGGGGTGTCCAACTCGCTGCACTCCGCCAAGGCGTCCCTGGCCGGGGCGAAGGCCGCCCGCGACGTGCTCCGGCTGCCGCTGCCGACCGGACTCGGCACCCCCGCCGGGCGTGAGGCCGCCGTGACGAAGGTGCTCACGACCGCGGTGAGCGCCGCCAACAACGCCATCGTCGCCGGCACCGACCCCGGCTCGCCCAACCCGGCCTCGGCGACGATCGTCTTCGCCGTGCTGGAGGGCCGCCGGATCCACTATGCCGGGGTCGGGGACTCACGGGCCTACTGGCTGCCCGACACCGAGCCCGGCGTCCAGCTGACGGTCGACGACTCGCTCGCGCAGGACCAGATCGCGGCCGGCGTGCCGCGCCAGGACGCCGAGGCCTCCCCCCAGGCCCACGCCATCACCAAGTGGCTCGGCCGCGACGCGGAGGACATCGCGCCCCGGATCGGCCACCTCGACGTCACCGCGGCGGGCTGGCTGCTGGTCTGCTCCGACGGGCTGTGGAACTACGCCTCCGAGCCGGCCGCGCTGCAGCGGCAGATCGCCGCCAGCGGTACGACGGACCCTGCCGAGCTCGCGCTCGCCCTGGTCGGTTTCGCCAACGCCGCGGGCGGGCATGACAACATCACCGTCGCCCTGGCTCGCGTCAAGGCCGAACTCGACGGGTAGGTTGGCCGACACCACACTGCACGGAGAGGATGGCCATGGCCGAGTTCACCGCCGCCGTCTACCAGAACGAGTTCCTGCCCGACGGCGGGACCGACGTCCATGCCATCGTCACCATCACCAGCTCGGGGGCGGGCACGGCCGGGCAGTCCGGCTCGGGCGAAGCCGGCGAGATCATCATCGTCGACACCTCCGGGTCGATGGGGATCGAGACCATGGCGGCGGCCCGGGATGGCGCCCAGGCGGCGCTCGCGGAGATCCTCGACGGCACCTGGTTCGCCGTCGTCGCCGGGACCGACCAGGCAGCTCTGGCCTATCCTCCCGTGCGCAGCGGCCCGGGCCTGGTGCGGATGTCGGAGGCGACCCGGCACGAGGCCGCCACCGCGATCGGCAAGCTCAAGTCGGGCGGCGGCACCGCCATCAGCACCTGGCTCGATCTAGCCGGCCAGCTGTTCAGCTCGGTGCCGGAGGTCACCCAGCGGCATGCGCTGTTGCTCACCGACGGCGAGAACCAGGAGAGCGGCAGCCTCCTCGCCGATGCGATCGGGCGAGCCACCGGCTACTTCCAGTGCGACTGCCGGGGTGCCGGGACCGACTGGAAGGTGGCCGAGCTGCGCACCATCGCCCAGGCGCTGCTGGGCACCGTGGACATCATCCCCGCGCCCAAGCAGATGCGGGCGCAGTTCCAGGAGATCATGCGGGCCTCGATGGCGCGCGGCATCGCCGACGCGAAGCTGCGGGTGTGGGCGCCACAGGGTGCCCAGATCCTGTTCGTCCGCCAGGTCGCTCCCACGCTGGAGGAGCTCACCGACCGTCGCGTCGAGGTCAATCCGCTGACCGGCGACTACCCCACCGGGGCATGGGCCGACGAGTCCCGGGACTATCACATCGCGGTCCGCGTCGCCGCCAAGGCGATCGGCCAGGAGCAGCTCGCCGCCCGGGTGCAGCTGGTGCTGCCCGGCGCCGAGCCGGAGGTGGCCGCCCAGGGTCTCGTCAAGGCGACCTGGTCGAACAACTCCGAGCTCACCGCGCGGATCGACCAGCAGGTCGCGCACTACACCGGACAGGCCGAGCTGGCCGCCGCGATCCAGGAGGGTCTGGCGGCTCGGGCCGCGGGCGACGACGCCACCGCGACCACCAAGCTGGGCCGGGCGGTGCAGCTCGCCGCCCAGACCGGCAATGAGGAGGCCACCACCCGGCTGCGCAAGGTGGTCGACATCGAGGACGAGGCCGAGGGCACCGTGCGACTCAAGCGGACGGTGGACAAGGCCGACGAGATGGCCCTCGACACCGCCTCCACCAAGACCACCCGTATCGGGAAGAGCGGCACCTGATGTCGAGCCCTCACCGGTGTCCCGCCGGGCACGACTCGGCCGCCGAGGACTACTGCGACGTCTGCGGCCTGGCGATCCTCGCCGGGGCTACGACGAGCGCCCCGCCCGTGCCCGACCCGGTCGCGGAGTCGGCCCAAGCGTCGACCGTGGCGGGCGATGCCCAGGCGGCGCCCGCCACGCCAGTCACGGCCCAGTGCCCCAGCTGCCAGGCCGACAACCCGGCCAATGCGCTGTTCTGCGAGGCATGCGGCTACGACTTCACGACCGGCAGCCTGCCCCGCCCGGCGGCCCCGCCAACGAGCACGCCAGCGGCCACCCCGCCGAGCAGCCCCGGCGAGGTCGCTCCGCCGCTGCCGGACGGCTGGGTGGCGGAGGTCTGGATCGACCCTGACTGGTATGTCGACCAGGCCAGCACCGACCCGCTCCCCTCGGCCGGCGCCCCCGTCGTCGTAGCGCTGCGGGCGACCTCGATCCTGATCGGCCGCACCTCCCAGAGCCGCAACATCCATCCCGACCTCGAGCTCGGCTCCGATCCGGGCATCAGCCGTCGACACTGCCAGCTCACCACCGACGGCACCCGCTGGTGGGTCGAGGATCTCGGCTCCTCCAACGGGACCTATGTCGGGGCCGCCGTCGGCGGGCTGCCGACCGCGCCGGTCCAGCCGGGCACCAAGCGCGAGATCGGCCCCCAGGAATGTCTCTTCCTCGGCGCTTGGACGCGGGTCGTGCTGCGCCGGGCAACGCCGGGCGAGATCTGATCACGACGCCGGCCGGGGCTCGATCCGCTCCGCGCCGGCGTAGACGTTCATCGAGGAGCCGCGCAGGAAGCCGACCAGGGTCAGGCCGTTGTCCTCGGCGAGCTCGACGGCCAGCGAGGACGGCGCCGAGACGGCCGCCAGTGCCGGGATGCCGGCCATGACCGCCTTCTGCACCAGCTCGAAGGAGGCCCGGCCGCTGACCGCCAGCACGGTGCCGCGCAACGGCAGCATCCCCTCGCGGGCGGCGTGGCCGACCACCTTGTCCACCGCATTGTGACGACCGACGTCCTCGCGGGCGCAGAGCAGCTCGCCGTCGGCGGCGAAGAGCCCGGCGGCGTGCAGCCCGCCGGTGCTGTCGAAGACCCGCTGCGCGGCGCGCAGCCGCTCGGGCAGCGAGGACAGCAGCGCCGGGGCGATCCGCAGCGGGTCCTCGGCGACCGACCATGCCGACGCGGTGCGCACCGCCTCCAGCGACGCCTTGCCACACAGGCCGCACGAGGAGGTGGTGTAGAAGCTGCGCTCCAGCGAGGCGCTGGGCGCGGGCACCGCCGGGTCCAGCACCACGTCGACCACGTTGTAGGTGTTGACGCCGTCGGCGGTGGCGCCCAGGCAGTAGCGCACCCCGGCGACGTCGGCGCTCGCGTGCACCACGCCCTCGCTCACCAGGAAGCCCACCGCCAGGTCGAAGTCGTCGCCGGGCGTGCGCATGGTGACGGTCAGCGGCCGGCCGTCGACCCGGATCTCCATCGGTTCCTCGGCGGCCAGCGTGTCGGGTCGCTGGGAGAGGGCGCCGTCGCGCACCCGCAGCACCCGTCGTCGTACCGTCACCCGGCCCATCGGCTCAGCCCGCCGCCGCGGTCGGCTCGAGCCGGACGATGACGCCCTTGGAGGTCGGCGTGTTGCTGACCTCCGCCACGCTGTCGAGCGGCACCAGCACGTTGGTCTCCGGGTAGTAGGCCGCGGCGGAGGACCGCGCCGTCGGATAGGAGACGACCCGGAAGCCGGGTGCGCGCCGCTCGACGCCGTCGTGCCAGAGGCTGACCAGGTCGACCAGGTCGCCGTCGGCGATGCCGAGCTCGGCCAGGTCCTCGGGGTTGACCATGACGACGCGGCGGGCGTGGTGGATGCCCCGGTAGCGGTCGTCCATGGCGTAGGGGACGGTGTTCCACTGGTCGTGCGAGCGCAGCGACTGGAGCACCAGGTGTCCGGCCGGCGGCACCAGCATGGTCAGGTCGTTGCAGGTGAAGACGGCCTTGCCGCTCGGCGTCGGGAAGACCCGGCTGCTGACCGGGTTCGGAAGCCGGAAGCCGCCGGTGCCCGAGACCCGCTCCTCGAAGTCCTCGAAGCCGGGTACGACGCGGGAGATCCGGTCGCGGACCCGGCTGTAGTCGCGCTCGAACTCCTCCCAGGGGATGTCGACCCGGTCCCCCAGCAGGCGCCGGGCGAGCCGGGAGATGATCGCCACCTCGCTGAGCAGCCAGGGCGAGGCCGGCTCCAGCCGGCCGCGGGAGGCGTGGACCTCGCTCATCGAGTCCTCGACGGTGACGAACTGCTCGCCGGTCGCCTGGACGTCGCGGTCGCTGCGTCCCAGGGTGGGCAGGATCAGCGCGGTCTCGCCGCAGACGGTGTGCGACCGGTTGAGCTTGGTAGAGACCTGCACGGTCAGCCGGCACCGCCGCAGCGCCTGCTCGGTGACCTCGCTGTCGGGAGCGGCGCGGACGAAGTTGCCGGCCACGCCGACGAAGACGCAGGCTCGGCCCTCGCGCATCGCCCGGATGCCCTCGACGGTGTCGAGGCCGGGCTCGACCGGCGGGTCGAAGCCGAACTCGCGGCCGAGCGCGTCCAGGAACGGCCGGGGCATCCGCTCCCAGATCCCCATGGTCCGGTCGCCCTGGACGTTGCTGTGGCCGCGCACCGGGCAGACGCCGGCGCCGGGACGGCCGAGGTTGCCGCGCAGCATCAGGAAGTTGACGATCTCCCGGATGGTGGGCACGCCGTGCCGGTGCTGGGTCAGCCCCATCGCCCAGCAGACGATGACCCGCTCGCTGGCGAGCACCCGCCGGGCGACCCGCTCGATCTCCTCGCGGGCCAGCCCGGTCGCGGTCAGCGTCTCCTCCCAGGTGATCGCCCGGACCTGGTCGGCGAAGTCGGCGAAGCCGGTGGTGTGGGTCGCGATGAAGTCGTGGTCGAGCACGGTGCCGGGAGCGGCGTCCTCGGCCTCGAGCAGCAGCCGGTTGAGCATCTGGAACAGCGCCAGGTCGCCGCCGGCACGGATCTGCAGGAAGTCGTCGGCGATGACGGTGCCACGGCCGACGACGCCGCGTGGCCTCTGCGGGTTCTTGAACCGGATCAGCCCGGCCTCGGGGAGCGGGTTGACGGCGACGACGTGGCCGCCGTTGCGCTTGGTCTCCTCCAGCGCGGTGAGCATCCGGGGATGGTTGGTGCCGGGGTTCTGGCCGACGACGAGGATCAGGTCCGCGTGGTGGATGTCGGCCAGCGAGACGCTGCCCTTGCCGACCCCCAGCGTCTCCGTCAGCGCCGAGCCGCTGGACTCGTGGCACATGTTCGAGCAGTCGGGGAGGTTGTTGGTGCCATAGGCCCGGGCGAGGAGCTGGAGCAGGAAGGCCGCCTCGTTGCTCACCCGACCGGAGGTGTAGAACATCGCCTGGTCCGGCGAGGACAGGCCGCGCAGCTCGCTGGCGATCAGGTCGAGCGCGTCGTCCCAGCCGATGGGCTCGTAGTGGCTGCCGCCGGGTCGCTTGACCATCGGCTCGGTGAGCCGGCCCTGCTGGTTGAGCCAGTAGTCCGACCTCCCGTCCAGCTCCTCGACGGAGTGCGTCGCGAAGAATTCCCGGGTCACCCGTCGGGTGGTCGCCTCGTCGTTGACGTGCTTGGCGCCGTTCTCGCAGTACTCGTTGCGGTGCCGGGGGTCGGGATCCGGCCAGGCGCAGCCGGGGCAGTCGATCCCCCCGGCCTGGTTCACGTTGAGCAGCGTCAGGGCGGTACGCCGCAGCGAGGTCTGGGAGAGCGAGTAGCCCAGCGCGTGGGCGACCGCCGGCACGCCCGCCGCCCAGGTCTTCGGCGGGGTGACGGACAGCTCGTCGGCCGGGTCCTCGATCGGGTCCATAGTCAGCCGACCAGGGTGACGGTGTCGGGGAAGGCGGCGGCGACTCCCGGCTCACTGGACTCAGAGCGTGTTCTCATGCCGCCTCTGCCACCGCCTTCATGCGCTCCAGGGTCCGCAGCATCCCGCGGCGGTTGGTGCGACCGCGCAACAGCCCGAAGGCCGCCCAGTAGACCCGGGTCAGCGCATTGGTCTGCAGCGCGAACGACTCGGTGACCTCGGTGCCCTCGCCGTCCGGGCGGAGCTGGTAGCGCCAGTTGTTGATGCGGGCGCCGGCGCCGTAGACGGTGAAGCCGAAGTCGCGCTCGGGGATGCAGGAGGTCACCTTGCAGGAGGTCCAGTAGACCGGTCCGATGCCATTGCGCCGGACGTGACCGCGGAAGTGGGCGCCGAGCTCGGGGCCGGTGGCCCCGTCGACCCACTCGGCCTCGAAGGTCTCGGGGCTGAACTCGCCGATCCTGGTGACGTCGCTGATCAGGTCCCAGACGACCGAGGGTGGTGCCGCGATGCGGAGTGTCACTGAGCCTTTCACGCTCCAGAGCCTAGTAGCCTGTCGCGGCTAGCCGCGTCGGGAACGCCAGGCGTCACACCGCGAAGAGCGGCGTGACGAGGGCGACCGGCGCGTCGGGGAGGCCGACCGTCTGCGGGCTGCCGACCGGGAGGAGCCCGCGCAGCCGTGCCAGCAAGGCCGACCTCACCTGGTGGACGTCCACCCCGGGGACGGTGTCCATGACCGAGCCGACCGTCTCCGGCCGGAGGTCGAGTCCCAGCTCGTCGTACCCGACCGCAAGCGCCGCCCGGACTCGGTCGACCGGGCCGATCGAGACCACGGCGCTGAGCAGATAGCCCGCCCGAACGATGCGCTGGCCGACCCCGACCAGCTTGGCGCGACCGGCGTCGCTGACACTGAACTCGCCATCGCAGTACTCCCCCGGCACCGGACCGACCCGGGCATCGACGCCGAGGTCGCGCAGCCCGTCGGCCAGGACCTCGGAGAACGCGGCGAACCGCTCCCGGACGTGCTCTCGAGGCGCCCGGTGCGGGGCCATCAGGTGGATGACGAGCGCGCCCTCGTCGTAGATCGCGAGGTGTCCGCCGACCGGGCGCACCATCGGCACGAAGCCACGCTCCAGGAGCACCCGCCGTGCCGCCGGATAGCCTGGCCGTCGCGCGTCGCGGCCGCTGAACGCCGCCGTCGGCGGCGGCACCATCAGTTCGAGCCTGGCCTCGACCGAGCCGCTCACCAAGTCGTCGAGCCGGCGGCGGACCCAGCGCACGTCGTCCGGGCCGGCACGGGGAGGCACCAGATGTGCGACGGCCCGGCCGTGACCGAAGGCGTCGCCCCGGGGAGCGATGGTCACGAGGCTGTTCCGGTCACGGTGCGCACGGCGGTGGTCCAGCCGGCGTAGAGACCGTCTCGCCGGTCCGCGGACATCCGGGGCTCGAAGACACGGTCGGCCGCCCAGCGCTCGGCGAGATCGCCCAGCTTCCACAGACCGCCCGCGACTCCGGCGACATGAGCCACGCCGAGCGCGGTCTGCTCGAGCAGCCGGGGACGCAGCACCGGCACGCCGAGGATGTCGGCCTGGAACTGGCAGAGCAGCTCGTTGGCGACGGCACCCCCGTCGACGCGCAGCTGCGGCACCGCGACACCGCCGGCCTGGAACGCCTCGACGACGTCCCGGGTCTGGTAGGCCAGCGACTCCAGCCCGGCGCGTACGACGTGCTCGCGACCGCTCTCGAGGGTCAGTCCCACGATCGCGGCGCTGGCCTCGCGCACCCAGTGCGGCGCGCAGATACCGGCGAAGGCCGGCACGACGTAGACCCCGTCGGTGTCGGGGACCCGGCCGGCGACGTCCTCGACGCGCTCGCCGGGGCCGAGCACGCCCAGCTTCTCGCGTAGCCACTGCAGCGTCTGCCCGCAGTGGAAGACGACGCCCTCGGCCTCGTAGTCGGTGCGGCCTTCGAGGGTCCATCCCACGCTGGCGGTCAGGCCGTCGAGGACGGCCGGCTGCCGGCCGGTGTTGGCGGTCACCACCCCGGCGGTGCCATAGGTGTTCTTGACCGTGCCGGGCGCCAGGCAGCCCTGGCCGAACATCCCGGCCATCTGGTCGCCCATCACCGCGGAGAGCGGGAACGGCGCGGTGCCGGGCAGGGCCAGGTCGCGGGGGCGGACCTCGTCGAAGTGGCCGTCGGAGGGGCGCACGTCGGGCAGCACCGACATCGGCACGCCGGTGGCGGCGCAGAGCTCCTCGTCCCAGGCCAGGTCGGCCAGCGAGAACAGCGCGGTTCGAGACGCCTCGCTCGGGTCGGTGGCGTGGCAGCGGCCGCCGGTGAGGTTCCAGATCAGCCAGCTGTCGAGGGTGCCGAAGGCGAGCTCCCCGGCCAGCGCCCGGTCGCGGGCGCCGGGCACGGTCTCGAGCAGCCAGGCCGCCTTGGCGGCGCTGAAGAAGGAGTCGTTGAAGAGGCCGGTGCGCTCGCGGAAGACCGGGTCCAGGCCCTCGGCGCGCCACCGCTCGACGATCGGGTCGGTCTGCTTCGAGAGCCACATGATCGCGTGGTGCACCGGCTCGCCGGTGGCCCGGTCCCAGAGCAGGCAGGTCTCCCGCGAGGTGGTGACTCCGGCCCCGGCGATGTCGTCGGTGGTCGCGCCCGCGTGGTCGAGCGCCTCGGCGAGCGAGTCGCGCAGCGCCCCCCACAGCTGCCAGGGGTCCAGCTCCACCCAGCCACGGTGCGGGAAGAGCGGCTCGGTGGGGCGCCGGGCCTCGGCGGCGATCTCGCCGTCGGCGCCGACCAGCACCGCCCGGGCGCTGGTCGAGCCGAGGTCCAGCGCCAGGGCGTAGCGGCTCATGACACGGCGACCGGCTGCGGCACGGCGAGCCGGCCGAGCCACTCGTCGTACTCCTCGACCTCGGCCGCGCAGCGCTGCTCGTCCCAGCCGAGCCGCGGCGCGAGCACGGCGAGGACGGCGTCGAGCGAGTCGCGGCCGTGGCCGGGCTCGAAGGCGAGCAGCACGCGACGGGCAAGCACGTCGGTCAGGGTACGCGCCAGCTCGTGGCGCACCGCGAAGAGCAGCTCGGCGCCGATCGCACCCGTGGGCTCGTGGACGACCTCAAGCAGCGTCGGGTCGTCATCGGCCTCCCGTACGACGTCGACGGCGCGGCCGCCGTAGAGGGCGAGCAGCCGATCCGCGGTCCGGGCCGCGAGGCCGCGGCCGAGCAGGAAGTCCCGCGAGCGACCGAGGTCACCGACGGCTCCCGGCAGCGGCAGCGAGGCGGTCACGCAGCGTGGCGCCGTGCGGCCGAGCCGCCGGAACGCGTCGTCGACGGCGTCCTCGGCCAGCTGGCGGTAGGTGGTCAGCTTGCCGCCGACCACGGTGATCAGGCCGGGCAGCTCGGGTCCGTGGTCGTGCAGCACGTGGCTCCGCGGCACCTCCCACTCCTCGACGTCGGGGGCGTAGGGCAGCGGCCGGACGCCGGAGTAGGTGAACAGGACGTCACCGGGGGTGAGCCCCGCACCGGGCACCAGCTGGTTGACCTCGTCGAGCAGGTAGGTCATCTCGTCGACGTCGCAGCGCGCCTCGCCGGGATCCTCCTCGAACCGGCGGTCGGTGGTGCCGATCAGGTAGCGGCCCAGCCACGGGATCACCAGCACCAGCCGGCCGTCGGTCTTGGACTCGTAGTAGACGACGTCGTCCGGCGCGCCGGGGAACGGGTCGACGACGAGGTGGCTGCCCTTGGTGCCGCCGTTGAGGCGGGGCTGCGGCGGCGCGCCGCGCCGGAAGATCCGGTCGATCCAGGGTCCGGCGACGTTGAGCACGAGAGGGGCGCGGACCTCGTGCAGCTCGTCGGTGGTGGTGTCGCGGTAGCGCACGCCGACCACCCGGCCGAGCTCGAGCACCGGCTCCTCGACGCGGGCCTTGGTGCGGATCTCGGCACCGTCGCCCAGCGCGGCCAGCGCGACCTCGACGCAGAGCCGCTCGGCGTACTCGACCTGACCGTCGGTGAACACCGTCGCTCCGCTGAGCCCGTCGGTGCCGATCCCGGCGAAGCGGGCGCGGGTCTCCGCGGCCGAGAGCACCTCGTGGCGCCGGGTGCTCTTGTCGAAGGAGAGCACGTCGTAGGCGATCATGCCGACCCGGATCAGCCAGGCGGGGCGCCGGTTGTGCCGGTAGAGCGGCATGATCAGCCGCTTCGGCTTGACCAGGTGCGGCGCCAGCCGGAAGAGCCGCTCGCGCTCGCGCAGCGACTCGCGCACCAGCGCGAAGTCGCGGTGCTCGAGGTAGCGCAGCCCGCCGTGGACCAGCCGGCCCGACCAGGCCGAGACGCCGCTGCAGAGGTCGTCCTGCTCCAGCAGGAGCACGCGCAGGCCGCGCAGGGCGGCGTCGCGGGCGATGCCGAGGCCGTTGATCCCCGCTCCCACGACGATCAGGTCGTAGGGCGTGCTCGTCTCGGTCACCATCGGACTCTCCTTAAGCATCAATATTCATATCATGCATCTACATGTAGTGTAAGTGGCGTCACACCCGGGCTGTCAAGGATCCGCGGCAGCGACGGGGCGGCCAGCAGGCCGCGTCGCGGCGCAATGCAGGCCGGATCGATCGCCGCTCCCTAGAATGGCCCGGCCCTCCGCACCGGGGTGGCGGCGAACCCGGAGAGGCAGGACCGATGGCCGACATCGAGAATCAGCGCCTGATGATCAAGGTCGCCCGGCTCTACCACACGCACGGGATGCGGCAGACCGACATCGCCGAGCGGCTGCAGATCTCGCAGTCGCGGGTCTCCCGGCTGCTGACCCAGGCCGAGGAGGCCGCCATCGTCCGCACCGTCGTGGCCGTGCCCCGGCACGTCCACGCCGAGCTGGAGGAGCAGATCGAGCGGCTCTACGACGTCAGCGAGGTGCACGTCGTCGACGCCGTGAGCAGCCGGCAGGACGAGCTCAACCGCGACCTGGCCCATGCCATGGCGGCGCTGCTGAACGAGATCACCGCGGACACCCCGGTCATCGGGTTCACCTCGTGGAGCCAGACGCTGCGCCTCGCCATCGACGCGCTGCAGCCGATGCGCACCCACACCGAGCGGGTGGTCGAGCTGCTCGGCGACCTCGGCCCCCCCGACCTCCAGCACGACGCCGCCCGCTCGACGCAGCGCTTCGCCACCCTCACCGGTGCGCAGCCGGTCTTCCTGCGCACCCCCGGCGTGGTCACCTCGGTGGAGATGAAGGACCTGCTGCTCAGCCGCGATCTCCATGCCCGACAGGCACTGGAGATGCTCGACTCGATCGATCTCGCCCTGGTCGGCATCGGCGCCAACACGGTGGATCCGGCGCTGAGTCCGGGCGACAACTTCTTCACCGAGGAGCAGTTCGCCGCCATGCGCGAGCGGGGCGCGGTCGGCGAGGTCTGCCTGCACTTCCTCGACGAGCACGGTGAGCCGATCGCCGACGGCCTGGACGACCTGGTCGTGGGCGTCACGATGCAGCAGCTGCGATCGGCGCGCCGGCGCTGGGCCGTCGCAGGCGGAGTGCGCAAGCACGAGGCCATCGGCGCGGCGCTGCGCGGCGGCTGGATCGACACCCTGGTCACCGACGTCGCCACCGGCGAGCACCTGGTCGCCACCGGCTGACACGGCGGCTGACACGGCGGCTGACACGGCGGCTGACGGCAGCTGACGGCAGCCCGTGGCTCAGTCCGGCCTGCCGTGTCCCGCCATCCGGCGCAGATCGGGGGCGCCCAGCCGGGCCCGCTCGGCGAGCACGTCGTCGTGCAACTCCTGGGAGGCCCGCTCGGCGGCCACCCGGACCTGATAGGCCTCCACCTCCCGGGCCGTCGTCGCCGCGTCCCAGCCCAGGACCGGGCCGGCGATCTCCGCGGCGGCCCGGGCGGTCTCGATGCCGCGGTGGCCGGTCTCGACCGAGATGCGAGTGCGGCGGGTGAGCACGTCGTCGAGGTGGAGCGCCCCCTCGTGGGTGACCGCGTAGCGGATCTCGGCGCGCAGATACTCCGGCGCGCCCGGCATCGGCTCGAGCAGGGTGGCGTCCTCGACGGCGACCACCTCGGTGAGCAGGGTGCCGTAGCGGCGCAGCAGCCGGTCGATCTGGCCGGCCGGGAGGCCCAGCTCCAGCGCGAGGGAGTCGCGGCGCTCGGGCAGGCCGGCGAATCCCGCGCCGCCGAGCAGCGGCAGCCGGTCGGTCACCGACGGGGCGAGGTCCCCGCCGAGGTCGTCGGCGCAGGCATCGACGGCGTCGCGAGCCATCACCCGATAGGTCGTGTACTTCCCGCCGGCCACCGTGACCAGGCCCGGCACCGGCCGGCTCACGGCGTGCTCGCGGGAGACCTTGGCGGTGCTGGCCTCCTCGCCGGCCGAGAGCAGCGGCCGCAGCCCGGCGTAGACGCCGAGGATGTCGTCGTAGGTCAGCGGCCTGGTCAGCACGGCATTGACCCGGTCGAGCACGTAGTCGATGTCGCGCCGGCTCGCGGAGGGGTGGGCCAGGTCGAGGTTCCAGTCGGTGTCGGTCGTGCCGACGACCCAGCGGTCGCGCCACGGGATCACGAACAGCACCGACTTCTCGGTGCGCAGGATCAGCCCCGTCTCGGAGTCGATCCGGTCGCGGGCCACCACCAGATGGACGCCCTTCGAGGCCCGGATCCGGAAGTCGGCAGGGGCCTCGGCGAGGTCGTGCAGCCGGTCGCTCCACACGCCGGTGGCGCCGATCACCACCCGGGCCCGGACCTCGCACCGCTCGCCCGTGTCGGAGTCACGGAGCACGGCACCGGCCACCCGCTCACCCTCGCGCAGCAGCCGCACCACCTCGGTGGAGGTGCGTACGACGGCGCCCTGCGCGGCCGCGGTGCGGGCCACCGTCATGGTGTGCCGGGCGTCGTCGGTCTGGGCGTCGTAGTAGAGGATGCCGCCGGCCAGCGCCGACCTGCGCAACGACGGGCACCGCCGCAGCGCCGCGGCACGGCTCAGGTGCCGGTGCCGCGGCAGCGAGGAGCGGCCGCCGAGGGTGTCGTAGAGCAGTAGGCCGGCGCCGACGTAGGGCCGCTCCCAGCGGTGCTGGATCGGGTAGAGGAAGGGGACCGGCTCCACCAGGTGGGGGGCGATCCGGGTGAGCATCAGCTCCCGCTCGCGCAGCGCCTCGCGCACCAGCGGGAACTCCAGCTGCTCCAGGTAGCGCAGGCCGCCGTGGAAGAGCTTGCTGGAGCGCGACGAGGTGCCGCTGGCCAGGTCGCGCGCCTCGACGAGCGCGGTGCGCAGGCCGCGCGAGGCGGCGTCGAGGGCGGCGCCGGCGCCGGTCACGCCGCCGCCGACGACCAGGACGTCGAAACGGCCACCGGCGAGCTCGGCCCAGGCGGCCCGGTGCTCGGCGGGCCCGAGCCGACCAGGCGTGGGACGGGTGCTGATGGTCATGGCTGCTCCTCCTGGAGGCGATCAGTCCGAAGCGTGGCGGCGGGCCAGGACCAGGCCGGCCAGTTGCGGCCAGGCGGTCGTGGCCCAGGGGCCGAAGGGGGTCTCGCCGGCGCTGACGCAGGCCGTAGCAGCCTCCGGGTCGACCCAGAGGAACGAGCCGGACTGGCCGAAGTGGCCGAAGGTCGCCGGGCTGGCGGTGGGAGCGGTCCAGTGCGGGCTCTTGGTGCCCCGGATCTCCAGGCCGAGCCCCCAGTCGTTGGGGTCCTGCCGGCCGAAGCCCGGGAGGATGCCGGCCAGCCCGGGAAAGGTCGTGGTGGCGGTGGCCCGCACCAGGTGGGCCGGCAGCCGCCGCGGCGCGAGCAGCTCCCGCGCCAGCAGGGCGAGGTCGCCGACCGGTCCCTGGCAGCCGTGGGCCGGCGAGCCGTGCAACACGGTGCCGGTCATCCCCAGCGGGGTCAGCACGGTCTCGGCCAGCAACTCGGCGAAAGGCCGGCCGGCCCGGGCCGCGACCCGGTCGGCGAGCAGTTCGATGCCGCGGTTGGAGTAGATCCGCCGACGGCCCGGCGCGGCGACGATCCGGTCCTCGTCGAAGGCGACCCCGGAGGCGTGGGCCAGCAGGTGCCGGACGGTGGCCCCGGGCGGGCCGGCCGGCTCGTCGAGGTCGAGGAGGCCGGCATCGGCGGCGAGGAGGGTGGTCAGCGCGGCCAGGATCTTGGTCACCGATGCCCAGCGACATGGCGTCGTCAGGTCGCCGGCCGAGGCCACCACGCCGTCGGCGTCCAGTACGGCGACGCCGGCGGCCCCTGGCCAGGCCGTGAGCTCCTCGGCCAGGAGGCCGGCCAGCACCGGGTCAGGCTGATTCGAGGTGACCACGGAGATCGGCGAGGAAGGCGGCGCCGGTGGCGCCGTCCACCGCACGGTGATCGCAGGTGAGGGTGAGCTCGGCGATCGGCCGCCAGGCCGGGTCGCCGCCGTTCCAGACCTGCCGCTGCGTCGTCGTGCCCACCGCGAGGATGGCGACCTGCGGCACGTTGAGGATCGCGTCGAACCGGTCGATCCCCATCATGCCCAGGTTGGAGACGGTGAAGGTGCCGCCGGTGACGTCGGCCATCTGCAGCCGGCCCTCGCGGGCCCGGCTGGTGACGTCGCGGCGGGCCGCGGCCATCGCGGTGAGGTCGAGCGCCTCGACGCCGTGCACGACCGGCACCATCAGCCCGGCCTCGGTCGCCACCGCGATGCCGAGGTTGACCGAGGCGAAGGAGGTCACCGCCTCCTCGCCGTAGTGGGCGTTGATGCCGGGGTGCGCCAGGAGTGCCCGGGCACAGGCCAGCAGCAGGGCGTCGGTCACGGTCGCGCCCGGCACCCGGTCCTTGACCCCGAGCGCCGCGGTCATGTCGGCGGCGACGGTGAGGTGGAAGACCGGCGCCTCCCAGGCGGTCACCATCCGCCGGGCCGCCGTACGACGGATGCCCTTGAGCGGGGTGAGGGTGCCGTCCTCGGACACGGTCATGCCGAGACCCGTGCGCTCGGCGCCTGGCCGGCGCAGCCGTAGAGCTTCATCTTCTCCACGGTCGCGGCGATCATCCGCTCGCGGCCCTCGGCCACGGCCTCCTCGAACTGCCGGTCGCCCTGCTCCCAGACCGCTTCGATGCCGGCCCGGAACGCGTGCCGCAGGTCGGTGTCGGCGTTGAGCTTGGCGACGCCGGCCGCCATCGCCGCCCGGACCTCGTCCGGCGGCAGGCCGGAGGCGCCGTGGAGCACCAGCGGGATGCCGGTGGCTGCCTTGATCTGACCGATCCGCTCGATGTCGAGCGGCTGGGGCGCGGTGAGCGGCACGCCGTGGACGATGCCCACCGAGACCGCGAGGTAGTCCACGCCGGTCTCGGCGACGAACCGCTCGGCCTCGGCGACGTCGGTGTAGTAGGAGGACCAGTCGACCTGCTGGTCCGCGTCCGGGATCTTGCCGAGCTCGGCCTCGACCGGGATGCCGAAGTCGTGGGCGATCTCGACGATCCGCCGGGTGCTGCGGATGTTCTCCTCGAACGGCAGGTGCGCGCCGTCGTACATGACGGAGGTGAAGCCGAGCCTGATCGCCTCCAAGACCTCGTCCCACGGGCCGTGGTCGAGGTGGATGACGTAGTCGGCGGAGGACTCCTCGGCGACCCGCCTGGTCATCTCGTAAGCCTTGGCCAGCCCGAGGTGGGGGACGATGGCCCGGCCGACCTGGAGGAAGACCGGTGCGCTCGCCTGCTCCGCCGCACGCACCAGCGCCTCGGTGGTCTCGACGCTGTGCATGTTGAAGGCGCCGACGGCGTAGCCGCCGGACACCGCGTCCTGGATGAGGCCGCGCGGGTCGACCTGCGTCATCGTGCTCTCCTCTCGACGACCGGGCCGCTCAGGCGGTCTCGATATAGGCGACGACGGTGCGCACCTCGACGGTCTCGCCCTCGGGTACGACGATCTCGACGAGCGTCCCGCCGGCGGGCGACTCGAGGGTCTCCTCGACCTTCTCGGCCTCCACCTCGGCCAGCGGCTCGTCCTCGGCGACGGTGTCGCCGACGGCCTTGAGCCAGCTCGTGATAGTGCCCTCGCTCATGCCCATCCCCCACTGGGGAAGCAGCACCTCGATCTTTGCCATGTCGTTGCTCCTGTCGCTTCTTCGGATGTCTGGTGGGTCGATCAGCGGGACGCGAGCCGCTCGCGGGCCGCGTCGTCGGCCGGCGCGAAGCCGACCACCCGGCGGACGGCGTCGGCGATGCCCGCCCGGCTGGGGTAGAGCTGCTTCTCCAGCGCGGGGCTGAAGGGGATCTGCGTGTCGGGCGTGGTGACCCGGACGATCGGCGCGCGCAGCGAGGCGAACGCCTCCTCGGCGACGATCGCCGAGATCTCGGCGGCGGCCGAGCAGGTGCGGTGCGCCGGGTCGGCCACCACCAGCCGGCCGGTGCGCTGCACCGAGGAGACCACTGTCTCGGCGTCGAAGGGGACCAGCGTGCGGGGGTCGATGACCTCGACCGAGAGGCCCTCCTCCGCGAACGCCTCGGCGGCGGCCAGCGCCTCCGGCACCGCGCTGGAGATCGCGACCACGGTGACGTCGTCGCCGGCCCGGGCGATCTTGGCCTGGCCGAACGGGATGCGGTACTCCTCCTCCGGCACCTCGCCCTTCGAGCCCCACAACATGCAGGCCTCGAAGGTGAGCACCGGGTCCTCGGAGTCGACCGCGGTGCGCAGCAGGCCCTTGGCGTCGTACGGCGTGGCGGGCACCACGATCTTCAGGCCCGGCACGTTCATGAACATCGGGTAGGGCCGGTCGGAGTGGTGCGCGCCGGTGTTGAGCCCGTAGAACATCGCCGAGCGGAACACCACCGGCAGCGAGGCCTGGCCGCCGAACATGTAGCGGTTCTTGGCCGCCTGGTTCACGAACTGGTCCATGGCCATGTAGAGGAAGCTGGAGTAGGACAGGTCGACGATCGGGCGCAGTCCGGTCATCGCCGCGCCGATGGCGGCCCCGACGATGACCTCCTCCGAGATCGGGGTGTTGCGGATCCGGTTGGCCCCGAACATCTGCAGGAAGTCGCCCTTGTCCTGGCGCGACTTGCCGGCGCCGGTGGTGCCGTAGACATTGGCCTCGACGTCCTCGCCGATGATCACGACGCGGTCGTCGGACTCCATCGCCTCGCGCTGGGCGGCGCCGATGGCGCCGAGGTAGCTCATCACGGTCATGCGGTCACTCCGATCGGCTCGGTGTAGAGGTCCTGGAAGGCGATGGCGGGGTCGGGGAAGGGACTCTCGTCGGTGAACCGGACGGCCTCCTCGACCTCGGCGCGCACCTCGGCGTCGAGCCGGTCCAGCTCCTCCTCGGTGGCGATGCCGTCGGCGACCAGGCGCTGCCGGAACAGCACGATCGGGTCGCGCTCGACCCAGGCCGCGCGCTCCTCGGCGTTGCGGTAGTCGGTGCCGAGCCGGAGCCCCTCGGAGTGCTCGTTGAAGCGGTAGGTGACGACCTCGACCAGGGTCGGGCCCTCGCTGCGGCGGGCTCGCTCCACGGCCTCGTGCACGGCGTCGTACACCGCGAGGACGTCCTGGCCGTCCTCGACCCGGACGCCAGGGATGCCGAAGCCGGCGGCGCGCTCGGCGATGACCCCGGAGGTGACGGTGTGCGCGGGGGTGGAGAGCGCGTACTGGTTGTTCTCGCAGAGGAAGACGACCGGCAGGCTCCAGACGCCGGCGAGGTTCATCGCCTCGTAGAGGCAGCCCTGGTTGGCGGCGCCGTCGCCGAAGAAGGCCAGCGACACCTTGCCGTTGCCGAGCACCCTGCTGGAGAGAGCCGCGCCGGTGGCGATCGGGATGGAGGAGCCGACGATGCCGGACTCCCCGAGGCTGCCGACCGCGAAGTCGGCCAGGTGCAGCGAGCCGCCCTTGCCGCCACAGACGCCGGTGGCCTTGCCGACCAGCTCGGCCATCAGCGGCCCGAGCGGCGAGCCCTTGCCGATGGGGTGGCCGTGGCTGCGGTGGTTGCCGGTCATGTAGTCCTGGCCGCCCAGTGCCATGCAGGCGCCGACGACCTGGGCCTCCTGGCCGATGCTGGTGTGCACCGTCCCGGGGATCTGGCCGCGCTTGACCATCTTGGAGGCGCGCTCGTCGAAGTAGCGGATGCGAAGCATCCGGCGCTGCATCTCCAGCAGCACTGTGGGTGGAAGCGTCATGCCATCCTCACTTGGGTATTTATTCATTATTCGCATTTTCATGCTACGCGGCGTGCGCAGCAGTGACAAGAACCGCGCCGGTCGCTCTCGCGGCCTCAGGGTGCGGGGCTCTGAGGTGGGCTCTGAGGTGGGCCCTGCGGCGGTGGCGCCGTAGCGAGGTACGCCGCGGTGACCCGGTCGGTGACCAGCACGTCGACCCAGCCGCCGCGCAGCGCGGCCTCGATCGGCCGGTGCTTCTCGACTCCCCCGGCCACCACGATCCGGCGCCGGGCCCGGCCGATATTGGCCAGCGTGCAGCCGACGACCAGGTCGTCCAGCGGCGTGAGGACCGCCGCGCCGCTGGCGTCCAGGAAGCGCTGGTCGAGCTGGCCGACCGCGCCGTCGGCCCGGGCCTGGGCGAGTTGGTCGTCGGTGAAGTAGCTCTCGCCCGGCTCCAGGCCGCTGTGCACCGCCGCCGGGCCGACCCCGACGAAGGCGACGTCGACCTGGTCGAGCAGGCCGAGCGCGCGTCGTACATGGGGGTCGGCCAGCACCGCGGCGCGGATCTCGGGCGTCGAGGTGACGCCCGGGGTTCGCAGGAAGACGGCGTCGGCGCCGAGCGCGCGCGCCATCGCCCGCGTCGACCGCGCGGCCGCATGCTGGAGCAGCGGCGAGCCCAGGTCGCCGATCATCTCCACGACGTACCTCGTCGTGGGCCGGCCGGCGAACCTGACCACGCCGGCCATCTCCTGCAGGGTCCGGCTCCACGAGGTGTAGCCGACGATCTCGGCGCTCAGCCCGGCCTCGCCCAGGTAGCGGGCGGCGGCACGGCCGAGCCCGGCGGCGGGGTCGACCACCGCCGGATCGAGGTCGACGACATGGACCTCGGCAAGGTCGTAGCGGCGCTCGAGCTCCTCCTCGAGCTCGGGATCGAGCCCGTCGGGCACGGCGATGACGGTCGTGACCAGCCCCTGCCGCTCAGCCTGCTGCAGCACCCGCGAGACCCGCGCCTGCGAGATGCCGAGGCGAGCGCCGATGTCGCGCTGGCGCAGCCCGTGGACGTGGTAGAGCCGGGCGGCGGCGACCATGAGCCGGACCAGGTCGGGATCGGAAGGTCGCGGCGCCGGCGTGGTGGCTGCCATGTCAGGCCACCGCCGAGGCGAGAAGCTCGTCGATCCGGTGCAGCACCCAGGTCGGTCGCCGCCGCGCGGGCAGCGCGGCCACCATCTCCTCGGTGCTCTCCCCCGTCAGCACGAGCGCGGAGTCCAGGCCGGCGTCCACCGCCATGGCGATGTCGGTGTAGAGCCGGTCGCCCACCATCACACACTCGGCCGCGTCGAGACCGACGACCCGCAGCGCGGTCTCCAGCATCAGCGGCGACGGCTTCCCGACGTTGGCCTCGCAGCGCACGCCGGTGCTCGCCTCGATGGCCGCGATCACCGCCGCCGCGTCGGGCTCGCCGCGACCGCCCGGGAATGGGCAGTAGGCGTCGGGGTTGGTGGCCACCAGCCGGGCCCGGCCATGCTGCCAGAGCGCGTCGAAGGCGATCTGGAGCTTGCGGTAGTCGAAGCCGCGGTCGTAGCTGGCCACGACGATGTCGATCTCCTCGGGCCGCTCGCTCAGCCGGAGGCCGGCGGCCTCGATGGCGCGGGCCAGCGGCGGCTCGCCGATCACGAACACGGCGGCGTCCGGGGCCTCGGCGCGCAGCCAGGCGGCCATCGTCACGACCGGGTTCACGATGTGCGTCGTCGGGGTCGGCAGGCCGAGACCGGAGAGCTTCTCGGCGTACATCCGCGGGTCGCGGGTCGGGTTGTTGGACAAGAAGAGCGTCTCGCGGCCCTGCTCGCGCAGCGTGTGGACCAGCTCGTAGGCGCCCGGCAGCAGCTCGTCGCCCAGGTAGATGGTGCCGTCGAGGTCGAAGAGATAGCCCTGGTAGCCCCTCACGAGGTCACCTCCGCGAGCCGGGCGAACAGGGCGCGGTTGGCGGGGTAGATGTCGCGATAGACGTCGTAGAGCCGGTCGTAGGTCGCGGCGGCCGGCGCGCCGGGGTCGAACCACGCGCCCGACCCGCTCATCGCCGCGACCGCGGCGGGGATCGAGTCGTGGACGCCGACCGCGGCCGCGGCAAGGATGCCCGCGCCGAGGCAGGTGCTCTCGGGCTCGCGGACGATGTCGACCCGGCGATGCATCACGTCGGCGATGATCTGGCACCAGACCGCGCTCCGCGCGCCGCCGCCCAGCACCACGATGTCGTCGATCGCGGTGCCCAGGGCCGCCTCCGTGCCCGAGGTGAGGAAGCGCTGCTCGAGCGCGATGCCCTCCAAGAGCGCACGGTAGACGTGCGCCTTGCCGTGGATGCCCGAGAGCCCGAGCAGCACGCCGCGAGCGCTGTGGTCCCAATAGGGGGTGAGCGCGCCCGTCCAGTAGGGCAGCGCCAGCAGGCCCTCGGCGCCGGGCGGCAGGTTGGCCGCGGCGGTCTCCAGCACCTGCTCGGGGGTGAGGTCGAGACCGAGCACCCGGGAGTCGACACCGGAGAACTTCTCGACGAACCAGCTCAGGTTGAAGGTGCCGCCGCCGATGAAGGTCTCCAGCGTGTACGCCGCGGGGATCGCCGAGGCCAGGGTGCGGAACTCACGGCCGAAGGCGTAGCCGTCGCTGTGGGTGCCCGAGACGATGCCGGAGCCGAGGTTGAGATAGGCCCGGCCGGTGGTGGTCACCCCCGAGCCGAGCTGGGCGCACTGGCCGTCGCCGGCGCCGGCGACCACGGGAAGCCCCGCCGGCAGGCCGAGGTCACGGGCGACGTCGTCGGTGACGGTGCCGAGGATGCTGCCGGGCGGGCACAGCTCGCTGAACTGGTCGCGGCCCAGCCCGGCCTCGGCGAGGAGGCCGTCGTCGTAGTCGAAGGTGGCCATGTCGACGACGCCCAGCGGATCCGCGCTGGCCCAGGACGTCACCCACGCTCCGGTCAGCCGGTGGACCAGGAAGCCGTGCACGTCGACGACCTTGCCGGTGCGGGCGATCGTCTCGGGTTCGTGGGCGGCGAGCCAGAGCAGCTTGTACCAGGCCGGCGTGGTGTTCGCGGGCTTGCCGGTGATCCGGTGGACCTCGTCGGTGCCGTGCTTGCGCACCTCCTCGGTGGCCCGGGTGTCGAGCCAGAGCATCGCCGGCCGCAACGGCTTGCCGGCCGGGTCGAGGCAGACGAAGGACTCCCGCTGATGGGTCAGGCAGATGGCGCGCAGCCGCGAGGTGTCGACGGTCTGCACCGCCCGGCGGATCGCCGTACAGGCCGCGGCCCACCAGTCCTCGGCGTTCTGCTCGCCCCAGCCGGGTCGCGGCTGGGCCAGCTCGAAGGCGCGGCGGTCCTGGGACTGGACCTCGCCCACCGCGTTCCACACGACGGCCTTCGCGGCCGTGGTGGAGCAGTCGACGCCGATCACGTAGTCCTCGGTCATCGGGTTGCCTCCGCCGGCTCGGCAGCGGCCCGGGCGACCGCCTGGGCGGCCCGCGCCAGCACCTCGTCGACGTCCGCGTCGCGCCACCAGCCCAGCAGCATGAGCAGGTCCACCACAGTGACCCGGTTGCGCATCAGGGCGCAGTTGGCGACGGCCCAGCGCCACAGCTCGGCCGGGACCCGCGGGTCGAGCTCGTCGGGGGTGGCCGGGGCGCCGGCGGCGAGCAGGCCAGCGGCGATCTCGGCGCTGGGTCGCACCAGCCGACGCAGGCCGGGCTCGTGGGTCGGCCAGCCGGCCAGCAGGCCAGCCAGGCTGGTCGAGGCCCGCAGCGCGCCGAGCTTGCGCGCGTAGTCGCGCCAGCACTCGGCGGCGATGCCCTCGCCGAGGCCGGCGAACGCCTCCTCGACGCGGCGACGGGCCTGGTCGGCATCGCAGGCGGCGGCCTCGACACGGGCACCGGGACGCGCCGCCAGCCGTTCGAAGAGCAGCTCCCAGGCGGCTGCCGCCACGACCGCCGCGGCACCGACCTGGGCGCCGTGCAGGCCCATCGGCTGATGGTGGGCGGTGTGGTGCTGGTCGAGCATGTGGCTGACCAGATGCTCCACGCCCGAGAGCACTGCGGTGGTGCCGGAGACGCCGGTAACCACACCGCGCAGCGCGAGCGCCTTGGTGAGCGCGGCGACCGAGTCGGGATCCCCGGCCCGTACGCCGGGCGCCCAGGTCGTCAGGTCCTCGCCGACCATGCCCAGCAGCCGGATCGGGCCCTCGTGGAAGGTCGGATCGGTGCCGGCCAGCGAGGCGAGCCGCCAGTCGGCCGGTGCGGTCAGCATCGAGGTCATCTCGCCGAAGCCGGCCCGGTTCATCCGCGAAGGCGCCTGCGCGATGGTCTCCGAGTCGGCGACGACCGCGTCCGGCCAGCGCGCGGGGACGGTGCGCTTGACGCCGTCGCGCAGCAGCACCGAGACGTCGTCGGTGAAGCCGTCGACCGAGGCGGCCGTCTGCACGGTCACCACCACGGGCGGCTCCGCGCAGCCGGCCGCGGCCAGCTTGCCGATATCGCTGATGGTGCCGCCGCCGAGGGCGACCACCGCCGCAGCGCCGGTGCAGGCCTCGGTCGCCTGCCGGACCACGTCGTCGACGACGTGGAGCTCGGGGTGGCCGTCGTCGAGCACCACTCGCCGCACGTCGTACCGCTCGGCGAGCCGGTCCTCGACCAGCTGCTTGACATCGACGCCGAGGCGCGTCATCGGCACCGGGTCGATCAGCAGGGTGACCGTGGCTGGCTGGTGGGCGGACCCGTCGCCGCCCACCAGCAGCTCGGCCACGGTGTCCGCGACCGTCTCGATCGCGCCGGAGCCCAGGACGAGGCGTCGCAGCCCGCAGGCGGCGAGCCGCCCCTCGGGGTCGACCTGTGCGAGCAGGTCGCCGACCGGATAGACCTCGTGCGTCGGCACGATCACTCCTTCGGGTTCGTCAGACGAGTCGGTGACGGCTCGTCAGTGCGCTGCCTCGCGGGCGCGGCTGGCCCGGTCGGTGAGGACGGCGATGATGATCGCGATGCCGATGACCACGGGCTGGAGGTTCGGCGACACGTTGAGCAGCGACATCCCGTTGTTGAGCACGCCGATGATCAGCAGGCCGATGAAGGTGTTGAGCATGCTGCCCGAGCCGCCCGACAGGCTGGCGCCGCCGATGACGACGACCGCGATGACGTTGAGCAGGTCCCCGGTGCCGGCGGTCGGCTGCGCGGAGTCGAGCCGGGAGCCGACCACGCTGCCCGCGAGCGCGGCCAGCACGCCTGCCACGACGTAGACGCCGATCTTGATCCGGGTGACGTTCAGGCCGGACAGCCGGGCCACCTCGGCGTTGCCGCCCACGGCGTACAGCGCGCGGCCGCTGGGCCGGTAGCGCAGCCAGAAGGCGGCGATGACGTAGCTGGCCACGAGCAGGAAGACGTCGAGCGGGATGCTGAGGATCTCCTTGCTGGTGATCGCGAGATACCAGTTCGGGAAGCCGTTGATCGGGTTGCCGTCGGTCAGGTAGAGCGCGAGGCCGGCAGCCGCGGACATGGTCGCCAGGGTGGCGACGAAGGGCTGGATCCGGCCGTACGTCGAGAGCACGCCGTTGACGAGGCCGACCAGCGCGCCGACCAGCAGGCCGGCCAGGACGCACAGGGTGAACGGGAGGTCGTGGGAGCGGTAGAGCCAGGCGCTGGTCATCAGCGAGAGCGCCAGCGTGGAGCCGACCGAGAGGTCGATGCCGCCGATGAGGATGACCAGGGCGGCGCCGACCGCCATGATCCCGATGTCGGCGTTCTGGCTCACGATATTGGTGAGGTTCTGCCGGGTGAGGAAGTAGGGCGAGAGGAACGACAACACGATCATCACCACGACCAAGCCGACCAGCGGGCCGGGCAGCGCCCGGAAGATGGCCAACGCACTCGCCCGGGCGCCGTGGCCGCCGGGCTTGGCCGGCCCGGCGACGGTGTCAGTGCCGTTCTCGGTGCCGTTCTCGGTGCTCTGCGTCATGTCGATCGACCTCGTGGTGTTGCCGCCCGACGAGGCGGCCTGGTTCGTGGACATCGGTCACCTTCCAGTGGCGGGTGTTGTGAGTCGGTCGCCGTCCACCGCGCTAGGCGGGGTCGACTCGTCGGTGGCCGCGGGAACGGCGAGGGCCATCACCCGCTGCGGCGTGGCCTCGTCGCGGCGGAGGATGCCGCGCTGGCGTCCCCCCGACATGACCAGCACGCGGTGGGAGAGCCCGAGGACCTCCTCGAGCTCGGAGGAGACGACCACGATCGCGATGCCCTGGTCCGCGAGCGAGCGCAGGAGCTCGTAGATCGCCATCTTCGCGCCGACGTCGACGCCTCGGGTGGGCTCGTCGACGATGAGCACCTTCGGGGTGTTGATCAGCCACTTGCCGATCAGCACCTTCTGCTGGTTGCCGCCGGACATGGAGCGGACCGGCAGCGACATGTCGCCGCGGATGTCGAGGCGGGCGCGCTGCTCGGCGGCGATCCGCTTGATCGTGCGCGGGGCGAGCACTCCGGCGGTCGTCAGGGTCGGCTCCCAGGGCAGCACCAGGTTGTCAGCGGCCGATCGCTCCAGGTGCAACCCCTGGCCCTTGCGGTCCTCCGGCACCAGCACGACCCCGGCGTCGATCGAGGAGCGCGGGCTGGTGCACGGGATGCGGTTGCCGTCGACCCGGACCTCGCCCGCGTCGGGCCGGTCCAGGCCGGCGATCGCCCGGACCACCTCGGTCCGGCCGGCACCGACCAGTCCGGCGATGCCGAGGACCTCGCCGCTGGCGACCTCGAAGTCGATGCCCTCGAAGGCGCCCTTGCGGCCCAGGCCGCGGACCGAGAGCACGGTCGTGTCGCGACTGGGTTTCGGGGCGCGGTGCTCGTAGGTGAACTCGCGGCCGACCATGGCGTTGACCAGTTGCTCCTTGGGGACGTCGCGGTCCTGCCAGGAGGCGACCCGGGCACCGTCGCGCAGGCAGACGATCTCGTCGGAGACCTCGCGCACCTCGTCGAGCCGGTGGGAGATGTAGACGACGCCGGCGCCACGCTCGCGCAGGGCGCGGATCCGGTCGAGCACGTGGGCCGTCTCGGTCTCGCCCAGGGAGGCGGAGGGCTCGTCGAAGACGACATAGCGCGGCCGGCGGCTCAGCGCCTTGGCGATCTCGATCTCCTGCTGCACCGCCATCGAGAGCCCGCGGACCAGGCGGCGCGGATCGACGTCGACGCCGAGGGAGCCGAGCAGTTCGCGGGCGTCGCGGTTCATCTGCTCGCGGTCGATCCGGCCACGGCGGCGGGGCTGTCGGCCGAGGAAGATGTTCTCGGCGACCGAGAGGTCGGCCAGCAGCCGGATCTCCTGGTGGATCAGCACGACGCCCTCGCGCAGCGCCTCGGCGGGGCCGCCGGGGGCGTAGGGCGCGCCGTCGAGGGTCATCTGGCCGCCGTCGGGCTGGACGACGCCGGTGATCAGCGAGCTCAGCGTCGACTTCCCGGCGCCGTTCTCGCCGATCAGCCCGACGACCGTGCCAGGTGCGACGTCGAAGTCGACCGACTTCACGACGGTCACGCCGCTGTAGGACTTGACCAGGCCGCGGCAGTGCAGGCCCGGGTCCAGTGCTGGATCACTCATGGTGCCCTCTCGGGAACGCGGGACCGGGGTGGGTGGCCGACCTGCCGCCGGCCACCCAACCGGCCTGGGGTGTCACTTGAAGGACTGGGCGTCCGGCCCGTAGAAGTCCTCGACCTTGTTCTCCTTGACCGTCTCCGCGTTGATCAGGACGGTGCTCTGGAGCTGTTCGGCGGGGATGTCGTCACCCTCGCCGTTCATCAGCGCGATGGCGTTGCGCACCGCGAGCTGGCCCATCATGTAGGGCTGCTGGGCCATGGTCGCCTGGGTCAGGCCGCTGGCGACGGCGTCGAACATCGTCGGGAAGCCGTCGATGCCGACCGAGAAGATGTCCTTGTTGCTGGCCTGCGCGGCCTTGGAGGCGCCCATGGACATCGCGTCGCTCTCGCCGAACACGGCGGTCAGGTCGGGGTGAGCGGTCAGGATGTTCTGGGTCGCCTTGTAGGCCTCGGTCTCGTCCCAGTTGGCCGTCTCCTCGGCGACGACCTCGATGCCCGGGTTCTCGGCGATGGCCTTCTCACAGCCCTCGGTCCGCTGGATCTCCGCGGTGGAGCCCAGCACGCCGTGGAGGATGGCGATCTCTCCCTGGCCACCGATCTGCTCGAACATCCAGGTGCACAGGTCGTAGGCCGCCTTCACGCTGTCGGTCGCGATATACGTCGCGAGCTCTCCCTGGCCCGACTCGGGCCGCTGGTCGACCGCGACGACCGGCACGTCGGCCTGGTTGGCGGCCTTGACGCCGGCGGCGGCCGCCGTGGAGTCCTGCGAGGTGAAGATGAGAGCGCCGACCTGCTGGGTGAGCAGGTCGTTGACCTGCTTGACCTGAGCCGAGGAGTCGTTGTTGGCCGAGGTGATCTTGACCTCGTAGCCCTGCTTCTCGGCCTCGTCCTTGATGCCGGCCACTTCGGCCACGTAGAACAACGACTTCTGATCGGCGACCGAGACACCGATGGTCTTCTTGCTGCCGCTGCTGCCGCCGCCGCCGGCGGAATCCTCCCCGCAGCCGGCCAGGGAGGTGGCGGCAAGGCCGAGGACGACCACCGCACCTGCAGCGGATAGGGCGGATGAACGATGAGCCATCGAGTCTCTCCTTATGTCACCTGATGACCGAATCACCGTCGGGAATGAATTTTTATTCATGCCTTTAATGACGATGCTGATAGTTTGTGTCACCCGTCACACCCGCGTCAAGGGTTTGGAAATTTCTTTCGATATACGAATGAATATTCGGAGACCGGGCGCGCTCGACGCGCTCCTCGCTGGGACCGACGGCCGCTCTGCGGAGGGTCAGGACAGGAAGTCGGAGATGGCCGGGACGATCCGGTCGGGCTCCAGCAGCGGGTCGAGGTGGCCGCCGCGATAGACGTGGAGCCGGGCCCGAGGGATGAGCGTGGCCATGATCCGGGCGTTGACCAGCGGGATGATCGGGTCGTCGTCGCCGGCCAGGATCAGCGTCCGCTGCGCGATCGTGGGCAGCCACGGCAGGCTGGTCCAGACCGCCCCGGCGAGGAGTTGGTAGGCGTAGCCACGCCGCGATCCGCCGTGCAGGTGCCGGTAGAGGCCGCCGACGTCGTCGCTGTGCTGGCGGGCGCTGCCGCCGTAGAGCCGGGCCGCGATCCCGGCCGCGTAGGAGGCGTCGCGGAACCGCCGCGGCGAGAGCATCGTGGCCAGCACCTCCGGCCGGCCGGGCACCATCATCGCTCCGGTGCCGGTGGCGAGGAGCACCAGTCGTCGTACCCGGGCGCGGTGCTGCCAGGCGATCTGCTGGGCGAGCCCGCCACCCCAGGAGTAGCCCAGCACGTCGTAGCGGGAGTGTCCCAGCCGGCGCATCAGCGCGTCGGCGAGACAGCCGATCTGCTGGAAGGTGTAGGGCAGCGCGGGGGTCGGCGAGCGGCCGACGCCGGGCACGTCGAAGCGGACCACCGGGATCGCCGCGTCCAGGGTGTCGACCACCGGCTGCAGCGCCTCCTGGCTGGCGCCGATCCCGCAGCACATCAGCAGCGGGACGCGGTCGGGCGATCCCTCCCGTATCCGGGCGAGGACGGTACGGCGCCCCAGCCGGAGCACCCGCTCCTCCTCGGCCGGGGAAGGCGGTGGCGTCGTCATCAGGTGTCGCGGACGTAGCTGCCGGGGGCGGGCGCCAGCGGATAGAGGCCGCCGCCGCCCAGCGCCCCGGGCGCGTCGACGAGGTCGCCGCCGCGCTCGGCGAGGAAGGCGGCGTGGTCGGGCCACCAGGAGCCCTGCCGGGGGTCGGCGGTGGCCAGCCATTGCTCCGGGTCGGCCGGGTGGTCGCCCTGCTCCGGGGTGACGTGGAAGCTCGCCTTGGGGTTGCCGGGCGGGTTGACCATCGAGGCGACGTGGCCACTGCTGGAGAGCACGAAGCGGACCTCGCCGCCGAGCAGCCGGGTGGTGCGATAGCAGGACTGCCAGGGCGAGATGTGGTCGGCGATCCCGGCGACGACGTACGTCGGCACCGTCACCTCGCGCAGGTCGACCGGGCTGCCCAGCATGGTGGCCGCGCCGGGGACGGTCAGCGAGTTGCCCAGCGCGACGGTGACGAAGTCGCGGTGCAGCCCGGCGGCCATCCTGGTGGTGTCGGCGTTCCAGTAGAGGACGTCGAAGGCGGCGGGCTTGCGGCCCTGCAGGTAGTTGTTGACCCAGTAGCTCCAGATCAGGTCGTTGGGCCGCAGCCAGGCGAAGACCTCGGCCAGGGCGCGGCCGTCGAGATATCCCTTGGCCTGGGACTTGGCGACGGCGGCGCGAGCGACCCGCTCGTCGGCGAGGGCCATGGTGGTGCCGGCCTTGCTGTTGTCGATCACCGAGACCGCCAGTCCGAGGCTGGCGATCCGGTCGAGTCGGCCCAGCCGCGCCAGATGCGCCAGCGTCATCACGGTGAGCATTCCCCCCGAGCAGATGCTCATGACATGCGTCCGGTCGGCGCCGGTGACGCGGGTGGTGGCGTCGAGTGCGTCGAGGATCGCCTGGCCGTAGGTGTCGAAGTCCCACTCGCGGTGCCGGGCGTCGGGGTTGCGCCACGAGATCGCGAAGACCTGGTGACCCTGCTCCAGGTAGTGCTCGACCATGCTGCGACCGGGGGCGAGATCGACGACGTAGTACTTGTTGATCACCGGCGGCACCATCAGCAGCGGCACCTGGCGGACCTGCTCGGTCCGGGGCGCGTACTGGATGAGCTCGAAGACCTCGGTCCGCAGCACCACCGCGCCGGGGGTGGCCGCCAGCGACTCCCCGACGGCGAAGGCGCCGCGCTCGACCATCCGGGGCACCCGGGGGGCGGTGGCCAGGTCCTCGACCAGGTTGCGGACCCCGGAGACGACATTGCCGCCGCCGGTGTCGATCACCGCCCGCCAGAAGGCCGGGCTGATCAGCGGCATATTGCTGGGGGCCAGCAGGTCGAGGACGTTGTCGACGGCGAAGTCGACCTTCTCCCGGTCCCGCCACTCCAGGTCGACGTCGGCGGCCAGGCTCTGGAGCGTCTCGGCCGAGGCGAGGTAGGCCTGCAGCACCCGGCGCAGCCAGGGGTTCTGGCTCCAACCGGGGTCGGTGAACCGGCGGTCCCGGCCGGAGGGCGCGCGGGTGGCGGTGCCCAGCCCGATCGCGACCAGCTCGGCGGCGAGGTCGGCGCTGCGACGGACCAGGGTGCCGGGCTGGCGGGCCAGCCCGGCGCCGAGCCGTCCCCAGGTGCGCAGCGAGAGCATCCGGGCCACCGGCCCCGCCGCGGCCGAGGTGAGGACCAGGTCGAGCGGCGTCGCCAGCTCGTCCGGGTCGGTCGTGGTCGTGGTGTCGATGGCTGTGCTCCTTCGCTCCTGGCCAGTCTTCGGCGGCGCGGAGGCGTGGCGACACGGACCGAGACGACAACATCGACGAGCGATTTTGGTCCACGGAGACAAACAACCGGGTCAGTCGGCGAGCACCGCCGTGCCGAACCACTTGCAGGCCAGCAGCGCGAGCTCGAGATCGAGCCGGTCCTCGTCGACCGGTCTGCCGCGGGCCTCGATCGCCTTGTGGACCCGATACTTGACGGTGTTCTTGTGGAGGTGGAGCCGCTCGGCGGTGGTGACATAGCTGCCGTTCTCCTCCACCAGGGCGAGCAGCGTCTCGCGCAGCCGCGCCGCCGTCGCCGTGTCGGCCGCGAGGTCGCCCAGCGCTCTCGTCACCAGTCGGCGGGCGCTCGGGAGGTCGGCCGCCAGCAGTGCGGCGGCGCGGACGCCGTAGTCGTCGTACGACGTGACGGGCGGGGCGAGGTCGCCGGCGATGGCCGCCACCTGCCGGGCCTGGGCCGCCTCCCGCTGGGTCACCCGGAACCCGTCGATGCCGGCGCCGAGGCTGCCCACCGCGACGCGGACCGTCGGCCGGGCGCGCAGCGCCTCGCCCAGCGCCGCCATCGGTACGACGGCAGGCTCCCGTCCGATCGGCAGCCAGCCGAAGGCGGAGGTGGCGTCCTGCGGCCACAGCAGCGGCGTGCCGGCGCCGACGGCATGGGCGAGCCGGCCGAGCACCGACTCGAACAGCCCGGGCTCCGGGCGCTGCTGCGCGGGGTCGGCCGTCCAGAGCACCATCCCCAGATGCCGCTGCCGCAGCCGGTAGCCCAGCACCCGCTCGGCGGTGTCGATCTCGACGCTCTCCCCCGCCACCAGCCGGGTCAGCACGTCGGCGCGGGCCCGGTCGCGGTGGGCCAGCCAGCGCTCGCGCTCGGTGTCGTACTCGGCGATCACCTGCTCGGAGATCGAGTCGATATAGCCCGACGTGGTACGGATCAGCTCCCCGACGGTGGCCAGCGGCACCGGCCGCCCCGTCGGCGCGACGATGTCGCGCTCCCACTCCTCCAGCGCCCACTCCACCAGCCGGCGCTGGCCCAGCCGGTAGGCCCGCACCAGGGCGGTGACCGAGACGCCGTGCTGGGCGAGCCGGCGGGCATACTCCCGGGCACCCAGCGGGGTGGGCACCTGATCCGGCTCGATCTGGTAGCTGAACACCTGCACCAGCGCCGCCAGGTTGCTCTGGATGCTGACCCGGAGGAGCTCGACCAACCCATGGTCGCCGCGCAGCTCGACGATGCGCTCGATCATCTCCTCGTGCATCGCCTCGGTCAGCTCGGGCAGCACCCGCTCCAGCTCACCGCCGAGCGCGACCATCGTCTCGTTCGCCTCGACCACCCGACACGCTCCTGTCCTGTGCCGCGGCTGCCCGGGACGACGACCCGGGCCAACGCGGTCGAGAAACATTGTCCTCCGGGGACAGTGATCCCCGCCACACCCATTTCCTAGCGTGCTCGACAACCGCCCTTTCGTCCGAGTGCCGAGGAGTTCCCATGAGCCACCAGTCCGCGCTGGCGCATCTGCCTTGGAACAGCCCCGCCGCGGCCGAGGCCCGTGACTGCGTCGGCGACGACCGGCACACGCTGACCTTCGGCGAGTTCGCCCGGCGGGTCGAGGCGGCCGCCGAGCAGCTCGCCGAGTACGGCGTCGGACCCGGCGGGGCGGTGGCGGTGATGCTGCCGAACCGGGTCGAGCTGCTGGTCGGGCTGGCGGCCGCCTGGCGCCTCGGGGCCGCCGCGACGCCGATCAACCCGACCTTCACCGCCCGCGAGGCCGAGTACCAGATCGAGGACTCCGGCGCCGTCGTGGTCCTCGGCGACAACCCGGGCACCCACAGCGCCGGCCGGCCGCTGCTGCTGGCCGACGAGCTGCGCCGCGAGCCCGCCGGCACGCTGCCGCCGCCGGCCACCACCGGAGACGAGATCGCCCTCCTCATCTACACCAGCGGCTCCACCGGCCGGCCCAAGGGCGTCATGCTCAGCCACGCCAACCTCGACGCGATGAGCTCGATGATCGTGGAGCGGATGCTGCTCGGTCCCGAGGACCGCTGCCTGCTGTTCCTGCCGCTATTCCACGTCAACGCACTGCTGGTCAGCTTCCTGGCGCCGTTCCGGGTCGGGGCGCAGACCCGGGTGATGGGCCGGTTCTCGGTGGCCGGCTTCTTCGCGGCACTGACGGACTTCCGGCCGACGTACTTCTCGGCGGTGCCCACGATCTACTCGATGCTGGTCTCCCAGCCGGTCGACGGCGACTTCTCCTCGGTGCGCTTCGGCGTCTGCGGTGCGGCACCGGCCTCGGCGGAGCTGCTGACCGCCACCCAGGAGCGGTTCGGCTTCGGTCTGGTCGAGGGCTACGGGCTGACCGAGGGCTGCTGCGCCTCCTGCGTCAACCCGGTCGACGGCGTCCGCAAGCTGGGCACGGTCGGCCCGGCGCTGCCCGGGCAGCGGGTGGAGGTGATGGCGCCGGACGGCACCATCCTGCCGCCCGGCGAGCGCGGCGAGGTGGTGATCCAGGGCCCGAACGTGATGGTCGGCTATCTCAACCGCCCCGAGGCGACCGCCGAGACGCTGCGCGAGGGCTGGCTGCACACCGGGGACGTCGGGATCCTCGACGAGGACGGCTACCTGCGCATCGTCGACCGGATCAAGGACATGATCATCCGGGGCGGGGAGAACATCTACCCCAAGGAGATCGAGACCGTCCTCCACGGCCACCCCGGCGTCCTCGAGGCCGCCGTCGTCGGCCAGCCCGACGAGACGTACGGCGAGGTGGTGGTCGCCTACGTCGCCGGCTACCCCGACGCCGAGCTGCGGGTCGAGGACCTGCTCGAGACCTGCCGCGCCAACCTCACCAAGGTCAAGGTGCCGGCCGCGATCCACCTGGTCGACGCGCTGCCCAAGAACCCCGTCGGGAAGGTCGACAAGCCCACCCTGCGCAGCCGCCTGGCCGCGCCCTCTCAGACATCCGCCTAGACAGGAGTCATCGAAGATGCCTTTCAAGACACCGGTGGTGCCGCAGGTCGATCCTGCGGAGTTCCTCGCCCGTCCTCACCAGGAGCGGCTCCGCTTCCTGGCCACCTTCTGGGCGGAGAACGGCTTCGGCACGCCGAAGATGGTGCACACCATCTACATCGTGAAGCTGATCGTCCTCTACATCGGCGGCGGCGTGGCGCTGGCCACGCTCACCTCCGGCTTCGGGATGTTCGCCATCTCCGACTGGTGGGACCAGGCGATCGTCTACCAGAAGCTGGTGATGTGGACGCTCTTCCTGGAGCTGTTCGGGATCGGCGGCACCTGGGGGCCGCTGGCCGCCCACTTCAAGCCGATGACCGGCGGCATCGCCTACTGGGCCAGGCCGAACACCATCCGGCTGCCACCGTGGCCGCGGGTGGTGCCGCTGACCCGGGGCGACAACCGCAGCGTCCTCGACGTGGTGCTCTACCTCGCCTGCCTGGTCGGCTTCGCCTTCCCCATCTTCGGCCCCACGACCGAGGTCGACGGCCAGAAGATGCTGAGCCCGACGGCACTCGTCGTCAGCGTGGCCCTGCTGATCCTGTGCGGCCTACGGGACAAGATCCTGTTCCTGGCGGCGCGCGGGGAGCAGCACCTGCCGATCCTGGTGATCTCGATCCTGGCCGGCTACGGCGTCTTCACCTTCGTCGACTTCATCGTCGCGGCGAAGCTCGTCATGGTGGTGATCTGGGTGGGCGCCGCGGTCTCGAAGATGAACCTGCACTTCGAGAACGTCGTACCGCCGATGGTGTCGAACGCGCCCTTCGTGCCGACCTTCCTGAAGAAGGCGCACTACCGCTCGATCCCCGACGACCTCAAACCGTCCCGGCTCGCCTGGTTCATGGCGCACATCATGGGCACCCTCGCCGAGCTCGCCGTGCCGCTGGTGATGCTGCTGAGCCCCTGGCCGTGGCTGACGATCGTGGCGGTGGGCTGCATGGTGCTCTTCCACCTGTTCATCACCCAGACCTTCCCGCTGGCGGTGCCGCTGGAGTGGAACATCCTGTTCGCCTATGTCGCGGTCTTCCTGTTCGCGGGGCACCAGGCGCACGACGGCTACGGCGTCGCGGACTTCAGCCAGGCCTGGATGCTCCCGGTGGTCGTCGTCCTGCTGCTGGTCTTCCCGGTGCTGGGCAACCTGCGCCCCGACCTGGTCTCCTTCCTGCCCTCCATGCGGCAGTACGCCGGCAACTGGGCCTCGGCGACCTGGGCCTTCAAGCCGGGCGCGGAGGCTCGCCTCAACGAGCTGACCAAGGGCGCGGACAACCAGATCGACCAGCTGATCGGCGGCATGGGCTACCCGCCGGACGTCGCCGAGATGACGCTGCAGCTGACCATCGGCTGGCGGTCGATGCACAGCCAGGGGCGCGGGCTGTTCTCGGTGCTGCAGAACTACCTGGGCGAGGAGTACGACGGCTACTCACTGCGCGAGGCGGAGTTCTGTTGCAATAGCGTCATCGGCTGGAACTTCGGCGACGGCCATCTGCACGACGACCAGCTCATCGAGGCGATCCAGCGGCGGCTGCACTTCCAGCCCGGCGAGTTCGTGGTGGTGTGGGTCGAGTCGCAGCCGATCCACAAGAAGTATCAGGAGTACTACGTGATGGACGCGGCCCTCGGCATCGTCGAGCGCGGCCGGTGGAACGTCAGGGACGCGGTCGACGCGCAGCCGTGGCTGCCCGACGGCCCCATCCCGGTCGAGGTGACCTGGCGAGCGGACACCGGTCGCAGCGCCGGGCGGCATACGGTGGTCCCCTCCTGATGAGCACCGCCACGGTGGTCGGCAGCGGGCCCAACGGGCTCGCTGCCGCCCTCACCCTGGCCGCCGCCGGGCTCCGGGTCACCGTGATCGAGGCGGCCGGCACCCTCGGCGGCGGCACCCGCTCCAGCGAGCTCACCCTGCCGGGGCTGATCCACGACGAGTGCTCCGGGCTGCACCCGCTAGGACCCGCCTCGCCGTTCGCGCAGCGGTTCGACCTCGCCGGGGCCGGGCTGCGGTGGCGCTGGGCCGAGCACGAGTACGCCCACCCGCTCGAGGACGGCCGGGGTGCGGTGGCGGAGCGCTCGGTCGCCGCCACCGCCGCCGCGCTCGGTGCCGGCGGTCGGGGCTGGCGGCAGGTCTTCGGGGCACTGGACGACCGGTTCGACACCATCGGCCCGGAGTTCATGCAGCCGATCCTGCATGTCCCCCACCACCCGGTTCACCTGGCGCGCTTCGGCCTCTACTCCGGCCTGCCCGCCACCGTGCTGGCCCGGCGGTTCCGCTCCCCGGAGGCGGCCGCGCTGTTCATCGGCGTCGCCGCGCACGCCTTCCGGCCACTGAACACGCTCGCCTCCTCGGCGATCGGCGTCGCGCTGGGCACCGCCGCCCACCACTACGGCTGGCCGGCGGCCGAGGGCGGCTCGGTGGCGATCCGGGACGCGGTGCTCAAGCGGTGCGCCGAGCACGGCGTGCAGTTCGAGACCGGTCGCCGGGTGGGCTCCCTCGAGGAGCTGGGCGAACAGGACGTCGTCATGCTCGACACCACCCCGCGGGCGGCCGTGGAGATCCTGGGCGACCGGCTGCCCGGCCGGGTACGTCGCGCCTACACCCGCTTCCGGCACGGACCGGGCACCTTCAAGGTCGACTTCGCGGTCGAGGGCGGGGTGCCCTGGAGGCACGAGCCGTCCCGCTCGGCCAGCACCGTCCACGTCACCGGCTCGGTCGCCGAGACGGTGGCCGCGGAGAAGGCGGTCAGCGCCGGCCGGATGCCCGAGCACCCCTTCATCCTGGTCGGGCAGCAGTACGTCGCCGACCCCACCCGCTCCAACGGCGACCTCCACCCGCTCTACTCCTACGCCCACGTGCCCGCCGGCTACCAGGGCGACGCGACCCAGGCGATCATCGACCGGATCGAGCACTTCGCCCCCGGCTTCCGCGACCGGATCCGGGCCACCGCGGTACGCACCACGACCGAGACCGCCCGCTACAACGAGAACTACGTCGGCGGCGATGTCACTACCGGCGCCAACGACGCGCTCCAGCTCGTCTTCCGGCCACGCGCCACCGTCCACCCCTACGACACCGGCGTGCCCGGGGTCTACCTGTGCTCGGCGGCGACCCCACCCGGCGCCGGGGCACACGGGATGTGCGGCTACAACGCGGCCGAGCGGGCGCTGGCGAGGCTCGCCCGCTGAGCCTGGCGATCAGCGCTCGTGGACGAGCTCGCCGGCGAACCAGGTCTGCGCCACCTGCCGGCTCGGGAGCTGCTCGATCGGCTCGGCGAAGATGTCACCGTCGAGCACGACGAAGTCGGCCGAGCGGCCGGGCCGGAGCACGCCGGTCACGTCGTCGACACCGATCGCCTCGGCTCCGTTCCGGGTGAAGACGGCGATCGCCTCCGGCAAGGTCAGCGCCTGCTCGGGCCACAGCCGGCCGGCTCGCTCACCGGTCGGGTCGGCCCGGGTCACCAGGCCGTAGATCGCGTGGAGCGCGTTCGGTGAGTCGCTCACCGGCCAGTCCGAGCCCGCGCAGATCAGCACTCCGGCGTCCCATAGCGCCCGGTTGGGATGGAGCCGCGCGGCACGCTCGGCGGGCAGCACCGTGCCCAGTGCCTCCGGGATCACGCCCGGGAACCAGACGTACGGCGAGATCTCGGCGCTCACGCCGAGCGCGGCGAGCCGCGCGATGTCGCCGTCCTCGACGTACTGGCCGTGGGCGATGTGGAAGCGCGGCCGCGAGTGTCCCTCGCCGCGGACCGCCTCGATCGCGTCGAGCGTTGCCCGCACCGCCGCGTCGCCGGTGCAGTGCACCTTCACCGAGATGTCGGCCGCCGCCAGCTCGCGCAGCCAGGAGACCAGCTCCTCCTGGGACATCGTCAACTCGCCTCGCTGGTCGGCCTGCCCCGGCGCGCCGAGATAGGGCTCGAGGAAGGCGGCCGTGCGCATCGGCGGGATGCCGTCGAGGAAGATCTTGGCGAAGGTCGGCCGGTGGTGGCGGCTCGCGGTCGTCGTACGGGCGTGGAGAAGGTCCCAGCCGATCGGGTCGGCGCCGAACAGCGGGTCGTTGGCCAGCGCGCAGGTCACCACCCAGGCGCGGAGCAGCCCGTCGTCGTCGAGAGCGTGCAGTGCTCTCATCAGCGGCAGCGAGGCGCCGGCGTCCTGGAAGGCGGTGACGCCGTGGCTGTGGAGCCGGGCGATGGCCGTGAGCGAGGCCCGCGACCACATCTGCGCCGAGCGGCTTCTGGCCGCGGCGAGCACGCGCTCCACGGCCAGTCCCTCGGCCTCCGCGAGCAGTCCTGAGCCGAGCGATCCGGCACGCCCCGCGGCGCCGAGCGCGGCGCTGTTGACCCAGCGGTTGTGCAGGCTCTGGTCCCGCAGCACCGTCGGTCGCCCGGCGGTGACCTGATCGAGCAGCACGCGACTCTCCGCCGTGGCGAGCTCGTCCAGGAGCAGCGGCGACCAGCCGTTGCCGACGATCCACTCCCCGGGTGGGCACTCGGCCGCCTGTGCCGCGACCAGCGCGAGGATCTCCCGGACCCCGCCGGTCACGGGCAGGGCGATCTCGTACAGCTCGCCCAGCCCCGCCAGCGCATGGTGATTGTGGGCGTCGACGAAGCCGGGCAGGACCAGCCTGCCACCCAGATCGGCGGCGCCGGCGGTGGTCGCGAGCGGCGGATCCAGCTCCGCGATCACGCCGTCCGCGACCGTGAACGAGCTCGCCCAGGGACGCGCCGGATCGCCGGTGTACACCCGTGCGTTGACGAACTGGCGCTGACCCTCCTCGCTCCTCATCACGCTCAGGACGGTCCCATCACGGCGCGGAGAGTGCCATAGAGAAATCCTTACTCGACCGGTTCCGCCTACCTATTGTGACCGTCGCGAGGGCTCGGCGACGATCACGTCCTGGTTTCCGAATATCGGGCTAGAAGACCGTGTGGAATCGTCCGCAGACCAAAGGTAAGCCGTTGCCGAACACCCGCCGCGCCGAAGATGCAGAAGACACCGGCCAGGTCGACGCCAGCCGTGGCGCCCTGGCCGGCCATCGCAAGCCGCAGTCGCTCGTGCTCGACTCCGTCACCAAGCGGTACGGCGGGGTCACCGCCATCAAGGACGTCTCTCTCACCGTCGAGGCGGGCAAGTCGCTGGGCGTCATCGGACCCAACGGCGCCGGCAAGAGCACGCTGCTCAAGACGATCGCGGCTGTGCACCGGCCGACCAGCGGCACACTTCGGCTGGGCGAGGTCGACCTGACCCGGCTGGCGCCGCACAAGGTCGCCGGAGCCGGCATCGGCATGGCGCATCAGGTGCCCCGGCCCTTCCGCGGCATGACCGTGACCGAGAATGTCGCCATCGGCGCGGCCTCGGCCGCGTTGCCGTTGCGGGAGCGCACCGCCTGGATCGACCAGGTCATCACCACCACCGGGCTCGGCCACCGTGCCACGACCCCCGCCGGCGAGCTGCGGCTGCTGGACCTCAAGCGACTCGAGCTGGCCCGGGCGCTCTCCAGCGACCCCTCGCTGATCCTGCTGGACGAGGTCGCCGCGGGCCTCAACGGCCGCGACCTCGACCGCATCATCGAGCTGATCGCGGAGATCCGTGGCGAGGGTCGGGGACTCTTGCTGGTCGAGCACGTCGAAGGCGTCATCGCCTCGCTCGTCGACCGGGTCATCGTCATCGACTGGGGCGAGGTCATCGCCGACGGCACCCCGGCGGAGATCTCCGCCGACCCGCGGGTCCGCGCGGTCTACCTCGGTGACGACGGCGGGAAGGCCGGCGCGGGCACGACACGGACCACGCCACGTCTCCCCGAGCAGGCCGGGGACGCCGTACCCGCTGCGCTGCGGCTCGACGACGTCACGGCCGGATATGGCGACATCGTCGCCCTCCGGGACACCTCGGTCGAGCTGCGAGCCGGCGAGGTCGTCGCCGTCTTCGGAGCCAACGGTGCCGGCAAGTCGACCCTGGTCGGGGTCGCCTCGGGGCTGGTCCAGCCCCGCGCCGGCAAGGTGGAGATCGACGGCACCGACGTCACCCAGCTGTCGGCCCATGCCCGCAACCGGCTCGGCCTGGCGCACTGTCCCGAGGGCCGCCGTATCTTCGGCGAGCTCAGCGTCCGGCAGAACCTCACCGTCGCGGCCTCGCTCGGGGTCGGCAAGGCCGAGATGGCCAGCAGGCTCGAGTCGGTCTACGACGTGTTCCCCATCCTGGCCGACCTCGGCGAGCGGGCGGGCAGCGCGCTCTCCGGCGGACAGCAGCAGATGCTCGCGATCGGGCGCGCGATGATGTCCCGGCCGCGGGTCCTGCTCTGCGACGAGATCTCACTCGGTCTGGCGCCGGTCGCGATGGACGACCTGTACGCCGCGCTGGCGCGCATTCGCGACGAGGGCGTCTCGATCCTGCTGGTGGAGCAGAACGTCCACCGCGGCCTCAGCCTCGCCGATCGGGTCTACGTGCTCGACCGCGGCCAGGTCTCCTACTCGGGCGATCCGGCTCCTCTGGCCGACGAGGAAGCACTCGATCGGCTCTACTTCGGCGACCAGGTGTCACCAACGGCGTCGTCACTTCCGCCGACTCCAGGAAAGGAAATGCCACTATGAGAATCGGCTATCGACGCCTCCTCGCGATCTGCTCCGCCGGGGTGGTGCTCGCGGGGGTGGCCGGCTGCGGCGGTGAGGCCAAGAGCAGCGGCTCGTCCTCGTCGGGCGCCATCGTCCTCGGGGCCAGCCTGCCGTTGAGCGGTTCGCTGGGCCAGACGGGAATCGACCTCCAGGCCGGCTACCAGCAGGCCGTGGACGAGGTCAACGCCGACGGCGGTCTGACCGTCGACGGCGAGAAGCGCGAGGTCACCTTGGAGATCCTCGACAACCGCACCGACGCCACCACCGCCACCCAGCAGGTCCGCCAGCTCATCGACGAGAGCGGCGCGACCGCGATCCTCGGCTCCTGCACGCCGACTCTCGTGGTGCCCCAGGCGCTGGTGGCCGAGCAGCTGCAGGTCCCCTATGTGACCTCCTGCAACCCGGTCCAGTCCTTCACGAGCGGGAACGAGGAGGGCTGGAAGTACTCCTGGGATCTCTTCTTCGACGAGACCGCGCAGGCGACCGCCGTGGCCGACGGCCTGGCCCAGGCCGACACCAACAAGAAGGTGGCGCTGTTCACCGACACCGAGCCCGATGGCGTCGCCGAGCGGACGCTCTACCAGGCCGCCTTCGCCGAAGCCGGGCTGACCGTGGTCGGGGACTACACCTTCCCGGTCGGGACGACCGACTTCTCCTCGTTCATCAACGACGCGAAGAGCGCCGGCGCCGAGATCGTGGTCGGTCAGATGATCCCGCCGGACGGCATCACGCTGTGGAAGCAGATGAAGGCGCTGAAGTTCAGCCCCAAGGTGGCCTTCGTGTCCAAGGCGGCGGCGAACGCCGAGTGGACCAGCGCCCTGGCCGAGATCGCCGAGGGCACCCTCACCGACGGTCTGTGGGACCTCACCGCCAACCCGACCGCGAGCCAGGAGATCCTCGACGGCCCGCTGGGCGAGAAGTTCTCCTCCAGCTTCGCCGACCTGACCATCGCGCTGCTGGGCTACACGGTCGTCCAGATCACCGCCGACGCGATCGAAAGCGCCGGCAGCACCGAGGCGGCCGCCCTGAACACGGCCATCGGCGAGACCAACGGCGACTACGCGCTGGGGACGGTCACCTTCGACGACCAGCACACCTACGCCACGAAGTACGTCCTGGAGCAGTGGCAGAGCGACGTCATGCGCCAGGTCATCCCATCGGTGGACGGCGCCACCCTGCAGGTTCCCGCCGCCGGGCTCCAGTAGGCCCATCCATCTCGGCGGTCCGGCGGCGATGCTCCCACGAGGACGTCGCCGCCGGGCCACCGATCGCACCCAGGAGGTGACGCCTTGTACGCGGCCATCATCAACGGCCTATTGATCGGCGGCTTCTACGCGTTGGTCGCACTGGGTCTCTCGATCGTCTTCGGCGTGCTGAAGCTGATCAACCTCGCCCACGGCGAACTCATCGTCGCCGGTGCCTATCTGGCCTATCTCCTGGCGCTCCACGCCCACCTGGGGCTGTGGGCGGTCCTGCCGATCGCGGCGCTCGCCGTCGGGATCGTCGCCTACCTGTTGCAACGCGGGCTGCTCACCGGCCTGCTGCTGCGCGGCCAGGAGGGGGCGCTGGTCGCCACCTTCGGCCTCTCCCTGCTGGCGCAGGGGCTGTTCACCCAGTGGTTCTCCTCGGCGCCCCGCTCGATGAGCAGCTCCCTGGCCACCAGCGGCGTCAACCTGTTCGGCGTCCAGACCCGGCTGGCCTATCTGGTGACCTTCGTGGTCGCGCTCGTGCTCTGCGGCGCCGCCCATCTCGTCCTCGCCCATACCAGGGTGGGGGCGGTCGTCCACGCCGCCGCGACCGATCCGGCCACCTCACAGCTGGTCGGCATCGACGTACGCCGGGTCTATGCCCTGACCTTCGCCATCGCCGCGGCGGCGGCCGCCGCCAGTGGCGCCCTGCTGGCGATCAACTTCAGCTTCACCCCCACGACTGGGAGCGCCTATCTGCTGATCGGCATCGCCGTCGTCGTGATCGGCGGCGTCGGCAATGTGGCCGGCACCGTCGTCGGCGCGCTCCTGTTGGGGGTCGTCCAGAGTGTGGCGGTCGAGATGTTCGGCGGTGGCTACCGCGATCTCGCCGTCTACCTGGTCTTCTTCCTCGTCCTCACCGCGCGGCCCCAGGGGCTGCTGTCCAGGAGTCGTGCCGCATGAGCGAACGAAGCGAGCGATCAATTCAGGCTAGGGCGCGTCGCTCATGCCCCCGCCGAGCGAAGCGAGGCCGCGCATGAGCGTCGTCAGCCGTTGGGACCACTGGGATCCGACCAGGAATCGACGTCGCGCCCTCGGCGGCACGGTCCTGTTCGCGGTCCTCGCCATCGTGTTCGCCAACTCGATCTCGCTGTTCACCCTCGCTCAGCTGAGCGTGCTGACCAGCCTGCTGAGCTTCGTCGCACTGGCGCAGTCGTGGAACATCCTGGCCGGCTTCGCCGGGCAGGTGTCGCTAGGCACCAGCGCCTTCGTGGGGTCCGGAGCGTACGCCGCCGGCCTGCTCATGCTCCACACCGACGTCGGCTTCGGCCCGGCGATGGCCGGCGCCACCGCCACCGGAGTCGTCCTGGCCGCGGTCCTGGCGCTGCCGCTGCTCAGGCTGCGGGGTGACTACTTCGCGGTGGGCACCCTGGCCGCCGCGCTCGCGCTCCAGGCGTGGATCATCAACTGGGACTTCGCCGGCGGATCGACCGGCATCAGCCTGCCGCTCTCGGCGGCGCCCACCCCGGTCGTGGTCTTCCAGCTCTCCTGCCTGGTGGCGGCGGTGGCGATGATCGCGGCCTGCCTGATCCGCTACTCCTCGTTCGGCAACCGGCTACGGGCGGTGCGCGACAACGAGGCCGCCGCGGTGGGGCTGGGCGTCTCGGCCTTCCGGCACCGCCTGGCCGCCCTCGTCATCAGCGGCGGCCTGGCCGGCCTGGCCGGCGGTCTGCTGGCCGTGCAGCAGATCAGCTTCGAGCCGACCGGGATGCTCGGTATGGGCTGGACGGTGAACGCCCTCGTGATGACCATCGTCGGTGGCATCGGCACGGTCTTCGGCCCGGCGGTCGGCGCGATCATCGTCTACTACCTGCTCACCGAGAAGCTGCAGGACTACGAGACGCTCAGCATCGTGATCGAGGGCGCGCTGCTGGTGCTCGTGGTCCGATTCGCCCCCCAGGGGGTCTGGGCGCTGATGGTACGTGGGCTGCGGTTCCTGGTCGGTCGGCTCCGACCGACCAGCTGACACCTGACAGACGAAGAGTCCGGAGTGTGAGGCGCACCAGGTGCGCCTCA